>NZ_LZKK01000264.1 GCF_001672815.1 Mycobacterium sp. E796
CTGTGGACCGCCGCCGAGCAGCGTGCCCCTGATCAGGCGCTTGGCCGAGTCCAGCGCAGCGTGGTACTCCTCCGGCGGAACGGTCGCCGCCAGCTCGGTCAACCCGTAGATCAGCGAATAGACGGCTTCCACCGAGCCCGGCTTGTCGGTGCCCCCGACGATGCCCTCGATGATCTCGCGGAAGGCCTGGAATCCGGCGCCGCCCTCCCGAGGGTCGACGGCACCTTCGGCACGGAGCGCCCACTCGAAGGCGGCGAGGTCGGGGTATTCGCGCATCAACCGGCCCGATTCGTCGAGCACCGCTTCGATCCGGTCCGTGACGTCGCCGGGACCCTGGGCGGCCTCGCGCAGGCGCGGCAACGCGACGTCGGTCCTGGCCGCGACGGCGGCCTTGATCAGCTCCGACTTGTTGGGGAAGTAGTTGTACAGGCTGCCGCTGGTCATCTCGGCAGCCTTGGCGATCTCGCGAATGCTTGCGCGGGAGTACCCGACCTCCGCCACGCAGCGCATCGCCGCGTCGATTATTCGGGCGCGGGTCCGCTCGCCGCTGGCGCCCACCGGGCG
>NZ_LZKK01000265.1 GCF_001672815.1 Mycobacterium sp. E796
GGGCCGGCGATCGTCGTCGTCGAGCGGTTCACCGGCGGTCATCTTCGCGATGTTCGCCGGCGGGTGCAGGGTGTCGGCGTCGATGAAGGGCACCGCCAACCGTCGGGCCAGCGCCGCCCCCACCGTCGACTTGCCCGATCCCGAGACGCCCATCACCACGACGGGCGGGCCGGCCGCTATTCGGCGAGGTTGCGGTTCCATTCCACCCAACCGACACCGCTGCGTCCGTCCGCGGTCTTGACGCCGACCCAGGCGCGCGGGAACTGGCTCACGCGCCCATCCTTGGCGAGCATCCGCACCGGGGCGTGCCCGCGCACCTCGATGTCCGCGGTGATGTCACCGGGGCGCAGGTCCACGGTCGCGTTCAGCGGTAACCCGTTGTCCCCGAAGGATTCCCGCGAGGCGACGGTGTCCAGCTCGGTGACGTTGTGTGCGACGTCCTGCACGTATCCGATGCTGAACGTCGGCGCGCCGGGGATGCGGATGTTCACGCCGTGCAGGTGGGTGCCGTCGTCGAGGTGCAGCGCGCTCCAGATCCAGTCCATGCTCCACCAGTCGCGCACGCCCCACGAGTGGTCGCGCTGCCCGGGCACCGAGTCGACGCGGTAGCTGGTGTCGCCGATCGTGACGGTTCCCGAGACGCGGCAAGGGATTTCGTAGCGGGTCGTGAGCCGGTATTTGTACGGTGCGCCGTCGGTGGCCCACTCCAAATTCATCGCCATTTCGACCGGAGTGCCCGGCTCGCCGCGCAACAAGGCCGACGGATCCGCGTAGGCCTGGGCCTGCGCGCGCACGTCGACCCGGTAGGCCTGCAGCGGCATGCTGGCGGAGTGGCCCAGCTCGAAAGCGTCGGTGCGCAACACCCACGGGTCCGCGGGCAACGGGATCTCGGCGTCGACGGCGACCGTCGCCATGTCCGGGCCGCACAGCAGGACGTGCACCAGGGCGTGCTGCTGGTTGGCGATCAGGCCGAGGCGAAACCAGCCGCCCAATCCCTGTGCCGCGTCGGCGAAGTCGGCGTACCAGCTCTCGCTCCACAACGGCTCGTCGGTCGGGTCGTGGGCGAGCTCGTCGTCCTGCGACGGCCGCAGCGGCTCCGGCTTGGTCGCGGCGGGCAGGGTCGCCAGCGCATCGGTGTCGAGCACGTGTGCGCAGTTGCGTTGCAGCATCGTCATGAACATCCGGTCGCCGCGATCGGTGCGCTCCACGAGCATCGACGAGATGATGGCCATCATCACGCCGAAAAAGCTTTGGCGCCGGACACCTTCGGCGACCTCGGCGAGGCTGACGGGCGGCTGCGGGCCCAGCGCGTCGTGGTAGGCGCGGAGGAATTCGTCGTAGTGGTCGCGACGATCCTGCGCCCGCAGCGCACAGCCGAGGAAGTACGCCAGGTCCGTGAATGCCGGTCCCCAGGAAACCGTCTGCCAATCGACGACGGTCAGCGCGCGGTCCGCCCCTTCGGTGCCGAACAACATGTTGTCCAGCCGGTAGTCGCCGTGCACCAGGCCCCGGATCCGGTGGGGCTCCGACTCGGCCGCGATGTAACCGTCGAACGCGGCGACCAGGTGCTCGCACACGACGCGGTGCTCGGGCGCGATCTGGTCGCCGTACCGGTCGACGAAGCCGGCGTACAGCGACGCGATCATCGCCTGGTTGAGCGGCGTTTCGCGGTTGAGCCACGGCGCGTCGGCCAGCGCCGGGTCGCCGAGCAGCGGGCCGTGCAGCCGCCCCAGCTCGACGACGCCGATGCGCGCCTGTTCCGGTGTGGCGCCGGCGATTTCGTCGCCCACGACGGCGGGCCCGGCGTCACCGAGCAGCAGGTCGAACACGCCCGTGGCGGTGTCGACGGCCGCGTGATAGCACGGCGCGATCGGCCCGCCCAGGCGGGGCGCGACGTCGCCGTAGAAGCGGACTTCACGCTCGTAGAGCCCCAGCGCCGACCCCGTCTGCCGGCTCACCGGATCGGAGGCCGCGACCTTCAGCACCACCGACTCCGGCCCCGCCGCGTCGGGATCCGCATAGCTGAGCCGGACGCGGTAGCACTCGCTCATCTGTCCGGTGCCGATGCGTTCCACGGCGAAGTCGGCTATGGGTCCGGAGCCGATCGCGGCGGCCAGCCAGGAGGCGGTGAGGTTCTCGGGTCGCTCGATGACTTGCTCGGTGTCGGCGTGCATGAGGGTCTAGCGTGCCAGGTCAGTTCGCAAGTGAGAAGCCGTCCCAGGCGATCCGGCGGTGCGGGTGCGGATCGAACTCGATCCGGCTCTTGCGGTCGAACACCATCACGGCGCGGTCGGCGCGGGTATACGCGGGCCAATCGTCGCCCGGCGAACCCGTGCGGCTGAAGGACCGCCACCGCCGCTGCACATGGTTGCTGACCTTCAGCGCCGCGCGCCGGTCGGCGGCGGCGGTCAGCAGCGCGCCGAACCGGGTGCGATAGACGTCGAAGACGGCCAGCAGCTCGGTGGCGTGCGTGGCGCCCAGACCCGACCAGCGGAGCGTCCGCGGGGCGTAGTCGTAGCGGTAGAGGTAGGTGGGCGCGTGGTTGCCATGGGCCTCGGCGATCTGCCAGGCCGCCGAGCTGAAGGCGAAGTCGCCGCCGAGCTGGATGCACGCCGACGGCGACGGGTAGTCGGGGTAGGCGGCGGTAATGCGTTCGCGGGCAGCCGGTTCCGTGTCGGCCAGCAGCTCCTCGATCATCGATTGGTTCGTCGGCAACATCTTGAGGAAGCGGGTGAACAGGCGGCCCTCTTCGGCGTTGGTGCCCACGATGAGCGGCACCTTGTGCGCCCGGCCGGATCGCATCGCCTCGACGGGGTCGACGGGCAGGACGTCGTCGCCGACGACCGGGCCGATCGGGAACGCGCCCAACCGGCTTTCCATGCCCTGGTCGATCAGCCGGTGCTGCGTTTCCACCAGTTGCGCCGCGGACGCCTGCATCACCGCGTGCGCGCCGTCCTGCGGGCGCACGCCGAGCAGCCCGGCGAAGCGCTTGGCGAACTCTTCGGCGATCTCCCGCGACCGCACCAAACCCGACGCCGGGCTTTCCGAGATCGCCTGCGCGAAAAGGCCTTCGGCGGCGGGCACGGCCAACAACGTGGAGGTGATGCAGGCGCCCGCGCTCTCGCCGAAGATCGTGACATTGCCGGGGTCTCCGCCGAATTCGGCGATGTTGTCCC
>NZ_LZKK01000266.1 GCF_001672815.1 Mycobacterium sp. E796
CTGTTCTCCGGTTACGCCCAGGACTATCACGCGCTGGCCGGGAAGGCGGCGGCGTTTCAGGACCAGTTCGTGCAGCACCTGATTGCGAGTGCCGCCTCCTACGCCAGCGCTGAGGCGGCCAACATGGCGTCGTTGCTAAAGCCCTTGACGGCAATTACGGCCCCGGTTGCCGCAGCCACGGCCGCCCAGTCCACGATGAGCGATTTAATAGCGAATGTGATAACAAATATTCAAGCCGGAATAGAGACATTGATAACGATGATTACATCTTTATTAATGTTGCTAGCGATTGTACCCTTTTTGCTACTGTTTCTTTTAAGTGTTGCTTTATACGGGCCATGGTGGCTTGTTTTGCTTAATGCCGGGCGTGGGTATTGAGATGACGCCCCCCTCAGCGCGGTCGGTGAGGTTCGCGCAGTCGGATCGACGCCCAACGAGTTGGTCGCGAGGGTTGGATTCTCCATCGTTCCTTCGCCGAACCTTTCACGTTCGTGGTCGGGCAGCGTCTAGCCGACGACGAGGCGTGTCTCGGCTTTGAAGGTGCCGTCGCGGTTGTCCCGGACGTGGACGCTGGTGGTGATGGCGATGTCCGGCCAGGGCCAAGAGGCAGGCCGCAACGCAGAGCGCGTCTGTTAGATCGGGAAGAACATCGGAATGGGAGTACCTGTTGCAATAAAAAGTAAAACTAGTGCTACCCAAGCGCCTATGATTACAAAAGTGCCGACCGTAACGAAAATGCTCCATAACGCCGGGTAGCCTTGAATAAATATCCAAAACTGGTAAAAGGCTGCGCCCAATATCTTGAGTAATTGGTCGAAAGCTGCGCTAACAATGTTGCCTAACTCGTATCGGACAGCCCCGACGGCGCTGCCAATCAAGTTCACAACCCCTCCCAAGGGCTTTAGCAACGACGCCATGTTGGC
>NZ_LZKK01000267.1 GCF_001672815.1 Mycobacterium sp. E796
TCCAGCCCCGCAATGGCCCGCAACAGCGTCGACTTGCCCGAACCACTGGGCCCCAACAACGCCGTCAACGACCCCTTTGGCACCACGAAATCCACATGATCCAACGCCACGAAATCGCCGTAACGCTTGTAGGCGTCACGCACCGTGATCGCGTAGGCGGTCGGGTCGCCCCACGTTTCGGTCATGGTTGTCTCCTTGTCATGCCTGGGCCCGGGCTCGCGCCCGGCGAATGAGCAGAATGGCCTTGACGATCAGAAACGCGACCGCGACGCCCATCATCAGGGTCGACAGCGCGTAGGCGCCGTATTCGGCCCCGCGGTTGTAGCGATCGTTCACGAGCAGCGTGAGCGTCTGCGATTCCCCCGGCAGGTTGGACGACACCATGATGACCCCGCCGAACTCGCCGAGGGTGCGCGCGGTGGTCAACAGGATGCCGTAGGTCAACCCCCACCGGATGGACGGCAGTGTGATCCGCCAAAACGTCTGCCACCAACCCGAACCCAGCGTCGCGGCCGCCTGTTCCTGCTCGGTCCCCACTTCCTGGAGCACCGGTTGGACCTCGCGCACCACGAACGGCAGGGTGACGAAGATGCTGGCCAACACGATGCCGGGCGTACTGAAGATCACCGGGATGCCGAGGTCCTTTTCGACGAAGCCCAGCGCGCCGGCCGAGCCCCAGAGCACAATCAGCGCGACCCCCACGATGATCGGCGAGACCGCGAACGGCAGGTCCACGACCGTCTGCAGCACTCCGCGGCCGCGGAATCGGCTGCGCGCCAACAGGAGTGAGACCAAGACACCGAATACGACGTTGAGCGGCACCACGATGGCCACCACCAGCAGCGACAGGTGCAGGGCCGAGATGGCCGCCGGCGTGCTGATCCACGTGTAGAACTGAGCGAGGCCGGGCCGGAAGGTGCGCCACAGGATGATGGCCACCGGGGCGACCAGCACCACCCCAAGGTAGGCGAGCACCACCGAGCGGAGCGCGTAGCGCCCCGAGCTCATGCGGCCTTCTCCTCGCGGTTGGCCCTCCGGCCGCCCACGATGCGCAAGAGCAGCAGCACGGTGAACGAGATCGACAGCAACACAATGGATATCGCAGCGGCGCCGGTGCGGTCGTCGTTCTCGATCAGGGCGCGGATCCACTGCGACGACACCTCGGTCTTGCCCGGCACCTGCCCCCCGATCGTCACCACCGAACCGAACTCGCCGATGCAACGCGAAAACGCCAGGCCCGCACCGGATAACAAGGCCGGCGTCAGCGAAGGCAACACGACCGAGGTGAAAACCTTCGGACCGGTCGCACCCAGGGACGCCGCCGCCTCCTCGGCTTCCCGGTCGATTTCCAGCAGCACGGGCTGGATGGCCCGCACCACCATCGGCAGCGTCACGAAGATCAACGCGACCGCCACGCCCGGCGGGGTGTGCTGCAAGTGAATGCCTATCGGGCTGTTCTTGCCGTAGAGGGCCAGCATCACCAGGCTGGTGACGATGGTGGGCAGCGCGAACGGCAGGTCGATGATGGCGTCGAGCACTCCCTTGCCGACGAAGTCGTCGCGCACCAGCACCCAGGCGGTCGCCAGACCGAACACCAGGTTGACGATGGTGACGACCACCGAAACCGTCAGCGTCACCTTGAACGACTCCAGCGCGGCGTGCGACGTGACCGCCAGCCAGAACGCCTGCCAGCCCCCGCCGACGGCCTGCCAGGCGATGGCGGCCAGTGGCAGCAGCACGATCAGCGAGAGCCACAACGTCGCCACCCCGACTTGAAGCGATAAACCGCCCGGCGGGCCGGGCGCACGCGCCGGGCGGGGCTCCGGCGGCTCACCGGCGGGTGGTTCGAGTTCCGGCCGGACCGCTTCCGGGTCGGGGAGAACGGCCGCGGTCATCCGGTCGCCTGCAGGTAGACCTTGGTGATGCTGCCGCCGCTCCGGTCGAACAGCTGCGCGTCCACCTTGCTCCAGCCTCCGAGCTCGGCGATCGTCCACAACTTCACCGGCACCGGGTACTGGTCGCGGAACTTGTCGGCCACAGCGGGGTCGACCGGCCGGAAACCGGCCTGCGCCCATAACTTCTGCGCCTCGGCGGTGTACTGGAAATTCTTGAACGCGGTCGCGGCATCCAGGTGCGCACTGGTGCTCACCACCGCCAGCGGGTTCTCGATCTTGAAGGTCTGTGCCGGGTTGACGTGTTCCACCGATTTTCCTTGCCGCTCAATGGCGATGGCCTCGTTCTCGTAGCTGATCAACACGTCACCGCTGCCTTCGATGAAGACACCCGTGGCCAGACGACCCGAACTCGGACGCAATTTGACGTGCTCGTGCACCAACTTGCTGATGAAATCGACGCCGGCATTGGTGTCCCGGCCGCCGCCGCTCTTTGCTGCGTACGGAGCGAGCAGGTTCCATTTGGCACCGCCCGAACTCAGCGGACTTGGCGTGACGACCTCGATGCCCGGGCGCAGCAGGTCGTCCCAATCGCGGATGTTCTTCGGGTTGCCCTTGCGGACAACCAGTGTCACCACCGAACCGAAGGGGATCCCGCTGGCGACGCCCTTGTCCCAGTCCGCGGAGACCTTGCCGGCCTTGACCAACCGGGTGATGTCCGGCTCGACCGAGAAGTTCACGATGTCTGCCGGTTTGCCCTCGACGACGCCCCGGGACTGATCGGCGGAGGCCCCGTAGGACGTGATCACCTGCACGCCGCGACCCTCCTGCGAGGCGTTGAACGCCGGAATCACCTTGCTCCAGCCCGGTTCCGGGACCGAATACGCGACCAGGGTGATCTTCGTGTTCGCGTTGGCCGGGCCGGTGCCGCCCGCGATGTCGCTGGCGCCGCCGCCGCATGCCGTGACCACGCCGACGACAAGGGTCAGCGCGGCCAGCTGGTGGGCGCGCCGCCCCTGGCGTGTGCTTCGGATGTCGCTGAGCAATTGGTGGCCTTCCAGGGTGGGACTCGGACGTGTCGGTCCCGTGGCTGCGGAAGGCGCTAGAACATCAACCGTTCTTTACCAACTCCCAATCCGCGCACGGGCTTACGAGTCAGCGACAACAATGCACGAATGGGGAGCAAACAAGGGCTGCCGCGTGCATGGCGGGAAGCCTAACAGCGCACGCCCCTATCGGCGCGGTGACAGCAACGCGGCGCCACCCGCGCCGCCGTACTACGTCATACGCAAGGCGGGCGGTGTAACCCGACCGTAACGCCGGGATCGCGCGTGATCGGTTGACTCGATCCCGTTGTCGATCGACATGCCCAGCAACGCATCGGCGCCATGGACCGCAAAGGCACAGGTCGAGGAGGGCTTCGCCGATTCGGGGACGCGGACGCCGTTCGGCGACAGCCCTGCGGCGGGGACGCGTGGTCGGCCGCGCCTTCGGCGCTCACCGTGGGCCGAAGCGAGACCCGGGGATAAAAGTCACGGTGAGAGAAACGTCCGGGCCCCGTCGTCGCTAGACGACCCGCGAAACATGGTGCGGCCGAGCGCCTTGCCGCTTCCCCGGGGCCGATCCCTAGCGCCCCCGGACCCCGCTGTCGACGACCTTCACCGGCTTGTGCGGATAGCGGCGTTCGGCGTGCGCCTTCGCCCGCGAGTTCGGCAGCACGTACAGCGTCTCCTTCTTGTCCTGCAGCGGTTTCAGCACCAAGTCCATGAAGCCCTTGCGGTTCTCCAGGTAGGGCTCGATGACCTCCTCCCCCGCCGGGCACACCGCCAGGCAGTAGGCGGCCTTATAGTTCGGCTTGAACGACAGGCTCTGCCACATCGACGCGTTCTCCGAATCGCTGACCCGCGAACGGAAGTCGGCCGCGTCGGCGCTGTCCGCGACCGTCTGCACCCAGTCGGTGAACCCACCCATGAACTCGCGGTAGTTGTGCACCGAGCAGGAGACGAAGTCGAAATCGCCGTCCTTGCCGATCGCCCCGACCGGGCACGCCGCAACGCACAACTTGCACTCGAGGCACGGGCTGTAATCCAGCGGCTCGCCGTAGCTGCTGATCGCGGCGTCCACCAGGATGGTGCCCAGCAGGATGAAGTTGCCGAACCGCGGGTGAATCACGTTGCGGTGGATGCCCATAACGCCAAGGCCCGCGGCCACCGCGACGGGCTTGTGTGCCACCACCCAGATGCGGCCGGGGAAGTTGTCCATCTCCATCGGGAACGTCGCCGACGGGTTCAGGGCCCGATAACCGGTGTCCTGCAGCCGGCGCACGATCCGGTGGGCCGCTTCGTTGAGCAGTTCGCCGCTGCGGTGGAACTCCTGGTTCGCGACGCTGCGCGCCGTCGAGCGCACGTTGTCGCGGTTCATCTTGACCACCAGCGAGATGTAGCTCCTGGTCCCCGGCAGCGCGGCCTGGACATGCTCGACCTCCGAGGCCAGGTCGGGGTTGTCCACGGCGGCGAACGCGACGTCGTCGGCGCCGGCGGCCAGGCAGAGCTCGCGCAACCAGTCGGCGTCCAGCACGCCGGGGCGCCGTTTCTGGCGGGCACTCACCTTCTTCACGGTGGGGTGTTCCGCCAGCTTCGCCGGGAGTCTTTCCGCCATGCTCGGTATAGTACACAATACTCAGCTAGTCCGCGCTCCCGGGGCTCCCGATACCCCGTTAACGGAGTTTGACTTCGCCGTGAAACGCATGCGAACCTGGCGCGGTGATCGAGTTGAGTGAACAGACGATCATCGCCCAGGTGGCCGATCGCTTGACCAGCAAGTATTCGACCATTCCCACGGAAACCGTGGCCGCCGTGGTGCAGGGTGTCCATGCCCGGTTCGAGGGCCGACCGGTGCGTGAGTATGTCCCGCTTCTCGTCGAGCGTTTCGCGGGCCAGGAACTGGCGCTGCTCCTGTTGACCGGCCGCCGCCCGCTCTCCGAGCCTGCGGTCGACGAGGCTATCGCCGTCTGATCAGACCGGCCGGCTCTGCACGCCGAACAGCACCCGGCGACCGATCACCCGCGCGCGGCGCCGCGATGGCCATGCGGGCGATTCCGTTCAGCGCGACGCTTCTCTCCAGCTGAGGTCACTTTCGCCACATCAGTACCGACCGGCGGTCATACGATGATCCCCGAGTCCGATATCGCATGCGATAGCGCATCCGAGAGTCGCCTACTTCCGCAGCGAGCCGCGAAGGTCGTGCTGGATGGATTCGCGATGAAGCTGGGCGGGCAAGATTGGCCCGCATGGTGTCGGGCGGGTCTCGACCTCCTGCCGGACAGGCCGAGATTAAGTCGGGGTGAACGCCGAAAGTCTCAACGGCTAACGGTGCCGCGAAAAACTCGCCGCGCGAAATCAGAACGCCGCGACCGATGTCCGCGGATATAGAGTGCTGCGTAGAGCACTGATACGACAACGACGACGGTCGCCATGGTGGCGTGCCGGAGGCCGGCCACCGACTCCCGTTGCAGCGCAACGAGGTTCGCGGCCAGAAACGCCCTCCACACCCATCCGTCCGGAAGGTGCGCAATATGTATCGTCAGATCCTCGATCCCGTCGTCCACTCGCTGGCCTGGAGTTCACTCGTGGCGGCGCTGCCGCTGGCTTCGCTGTTCGTGATGCTCGGTGTGTTGCGGGTCCGGGCCTGGCTGGCATCGGTTGCATCGCTGGCCGTCGCCCTCGTGATCGCGGTCGCGGTCTACGGGATGCCGATCGGCCAGGCGGCGCTGGCGGGTGCGGAGGGGGCCGTCTTCGGGTTCTTCCCGATCCTGTGGATCGTGATCAACGCGATCTGGGTTTACCAGATGACGGTGGAGACAGGCCATTTCGACGTGCTGCGCCGCAGCTTTGCGACGGTCAGCGACGATCACCGGATTCAGGCGATCATCATCGCGTTTTCGTTCGGCGCGTTGCTCGAAGCGCTGGCCGGGTTTGGCACGCCAGTGGCGGTCACCTCGGTGATGCTGCTCGCGCTGGGCTTCAAACCGATCAAGGCGGCGGTGCTGGCACTGGTCGCCAACACCGCGCCGGTGGCATTCGGGGCGATGGCCACGCCCATCATCACGCTCGCCAAGACGTCCGGGCTGCCGACCGACACGCTCGGCGCGATGGTCGGGCGCCAAACCCCGATCCTGGCGGTCTTCGTCCCCCTCGCGCTGGTCGCCATCGTCGACGGCAGGCGCGGTGTGCGCGACACATGGATCCCCGCGCTTGCCGGGGGCCTGGTTTTCGGCCTGGGCCAGTACGCGACCTCGAACTTCCTGTCGGTGCCCCTGGCCGACGTGATCGCGTCGCTGTTGTCCGCGGGTGCCGTGGTCTCGGTGGTTCGCATCAGGCCGTCGCGCCCCGAACACGTTGGCGCCCCGGTCGGCGCCGGCGGGGCGGCGGGAGCGCCGGCTCCCGACTTCGACGAGCGCGTAGCGGATCCCGACCCGCGCGGGCAGGTGCTGCGCGCGTACGCGCCGTACGCGATCGTCATCGCCGTCTTCGTGATTTGCCAGATCTCTTGGGTGAAGAAGCTTCTCGACAAGGCGACCTTCATCGTGCATTGGCCGGGGCTGCACCTCTATACGGCCAAGGGCGCCCCGTCGTCGCTGCCCAACTTCACCTTGAACCTGCTGACCACGCCGGGCACGCAGATGCTCGTGGCCGGGGTCCTCACCATGGTGGCGCTGCGCCTGTCGGTGGGCGGCGCGCTGAGGGCCTACGGGGCGACGCTGCATCAGCTGCGATGGGCCATCGTCACCGTAATGGCCGTGCTGGCACTGGCATTCGTGATGAACGCGTCCGGGCAGACCATCACCTTGGGCACGTGGATGGCCGGGGCCGGTGGCGCGTTCGCGCTCCTCTCCCCCATCCTGGGGTGGCTCGGTGTGGCGGTGACGGGGTCCGACACCTCCTCGAACTCGCTCTTCGGCGCGCTGCAGGTGACCGCGGCGACCAAGGCGGGACTGTCCCCGGTGTTGATGGCCGCCGGCAACAGCTCCGGCGGAGTGCTCGGCAAGATGATCTCGCCGCAGAACCTCGCGATCGGGGCGGCGGCGGTCGGCGTGCACGGCAGGGAAGGGGACATCTTCCGCCGAGTGTTCATCTGGAGCCTGGTGTTCCTGGCGTTCATCTGCGCCCTCTCGGGGCTGCAGGCGTCGGTGCTGTCCTGGATGGTGCCCTGATTCTTCGCAAAAGATTGCCACGGCCGTCCCGGACGGCACTAAGCTGCTGTTCGTGCGCAAAGGCGTATTAGCCATCGGGCGAAGCCGGTGGTTGGCGTTGGCGGCCTCGCTGGTGGTCTCGGCCGCGATCATTTACGCCCAAGGCACCAAGCCGATCAACGCCCAAGGCACACAGCCCTGCTGCCCCGACAAGCCGGCGGCAGGCCAGGCGGCCGGGCCGTCGGTGCCGCCGATCGCCGCGGCGGCACCGGGTCCGACCGCCGCGCCGCCGGCGGGTCCGGCGCCGCAGATCGCCAGTCCCGCGGAGGTGGAGAAGCTGGCGGCGGGTGCTCCCGCGGCCGCCCAGCAATTCCTGTTCCCCTTGTCTCCCGGCGTCGCGAACGAACAGCGGTTGCAAGTCAAGACCATCTGGGCGGCGCGCGCCATCAGCGTGCTGTTCCCGGAGATCACCACCATCTGGGGGTATCGCGAGGACCCCTTGCCGTGGCATCCCAACGGGCTGGCGATCGACGTGATGATCCCCAATCACGCCAGCCCGGAAGGCATCCAACTCGGTAACGAAATCGCCGGCTACGCCCTGGCGAACGCGAAACGGTGGGGAATCAACCACGTGATCTGGCGCCAGAAGATCTACCCGGGCGTCGGCGCGCCGAGCTGGATGTCGAACCTGGGCAACGAAACGCTCAACCACTACGACCACGTTCACATCGCCACCAACGGCGGCGGCTACCCGACCGGTCACGAGACGTATTACATCGGGTCGATGACGCCCGCGCCGTCCGAGTGATCAACGGCGCCTTCGGGATTCCGGTCAGCCGCCGAGGAGGCCCAGCAAGCTACCGGTGAGGATCGGGGGCACCGTCAACTGACCGCCGCCGAGGCTCGACGGCAGGGTCAGCGTGCCGCCGGTGATGATCGAGGGGATCCCGACGTCTCCGCCGCCGACGCTCGAGGGCAGGCTCAGCACACCGCCGGTCAGGATCGATGGGATGCTGACGTCCCCGCCCCCGGCGATCGGCGGCAGGCTCAACACCCCACCGGTCAGGACCGACGGGATGCTCAGCTGCCCCCCGCCCAGGACCGGTGGCAAGGTCACCGCGCCACCGTCGAGGATTGGCGTCAACACGCTGGTGATCGGGGGCACGGTGAACACGCCACCGCCAAGGCTGGAGGGCAGGCTCAACAGACCGCCGGTGATGATGGAAGGCAACCCCACCACGCCGCCGCCAAGGCTTGCGGGCAGGTCGAGCACGCCGCCGGTGAGGATCGACGGCACGGTCAGCTCCCCACCTCCGAGGAATGCCGGCAGTGCCACCACGCCGCCGTTGATGATCGGGCTCGCGGCGGTGACGATCGCGGACCCGACGCTGGAGATCGGCGGCACGATCAATTCCGCACCGCCCAAGATCGGTGGTAGATCCAGCACACCCCCGGTGATGAACGACGGCACGCTCAGCACGCCACCGCCCAGAATCGGCGGCAGGGTCACCAGCCCACCGTTCAGGTTCAGGCTCGCGCTGCCGCCCAGGAACGACGACAGGTTCAAGTCCCCGGCGGCCGCGGCCCCGGCGTTGGCGAGCTCGGTGCTGAGGTAGGCGCCCGCGCCCGCGTTGATCAGACCGACGAACTCTTCGTGAAACACGTTCGCCTGGGCGTTGATGGCTTGAAACTCCTGGCCGAAATCGCTGAATAACGTTGCGACCAAGGCCGATACCTCGTCCTGAGCGGCGGCGGCCACGGCCGTCGTGGGCGCCGCGGCCGACGCGGCGGACCCGGACAGCAATGAGCGGATGCCTGCCAGACCTTCGGCCGCAGACTGCAGCTGCTCTGGAGCCGTCACGAGATATGACAAAACGCGCCTCCCGCCAATCCGCTGCGACAGTCGCCCGATGACTCAGCAATAAGAGCGTACTGGGATATTGCCGAAATGCCTACGAAAACCCCGTTTTTCAGTAATGACACCGGTCAAATGAGCCTCAACTGCGGGCGTCGGCGGGCAACGACGGTTGATTGCGCTCGCCGCCCAAAACCTCAGGGCCGTGGTGTATTTCGCCTCACTGGGCCGTCCACCCGCCGTCGATCGAATAACTGGCTCCAGTGATGGTGGCGGCCGCATCACCGGCCAAAAAGATCGCGAGCGCGCCGATGTCCTCCGGTTGGGTGTAGCGGGCCATCGGTTGCTTTTCGGCGACGAATTCCGGCTTGACCTCGTCGAACGACTTACCCGCCGCATCGGCGCGCGTTTGGATCTGCTGGGCAATCAGAGGCGTCATCACCCAACCGGGACATATCGCGTTGCATGTTATGCCGTGGTTGGCGGTTTCGATGGCCACCACTTTTGTCAGTCCGACTACACCGTGCTTGGCCGCGACATACGCCGCTTTTTCGGCGCTTGCAACGAGGCCGTGCGCCGAGGCGATGTTGATGATTCGGCCCCAACCGCGGCGTTTCATCCCGGGCAGCGCGCAGCGGCACGTGTGGAAAACGGCCGACAGATTCGTCGCGATCACGGCATCCCACTTCTCGACCGGGAACTCCTCCAGCTTCGCCACGTACTGGATGCCGGCATTGTTCACGAGGACATCGATTGCGCCGAAGGACTTTTCGGCGCCGGCGATCATGTCGGCGACCTCGTCCGGCTTGGTCACATCGGCGCCCGAATAGGCCGCGGTCACCCCGAACGTCTCCTCGATGTCGCGCCGCTGTCCTTCAATAACATCCGGCTCACCGAAGCCGTTGAGGGTCACGTTCGCGCCCTCGGCGGCGAAGGCACGCGCGATGCCGAGACCGATGCCGGACGTGGAACCCGTTACGAGTACCGACTTTCCGTGAATCATCGCGTTAGCGTTCGGCTGCCGGTTCGACGGTGACGAGCTCCGTTATGCCGCTTACGGTGAGGACCGGCATCACCAGTGGGTGAGCGATGACATCGATGTGGGCGGCCCGGACGAACAAGGCGTTGATCGCTGCGCTGTCCAGGTACTCCACCGCGCTGAGGTCGACGGTAAACGTGCCACCGTTGCTCGCCGCCTCGGCGATGGCGCCGCTGAGCGCGTCGTTGAACTCGTCGATGTTGCTCAGGTCGATCTCCCCAGTCGCGGTCAGCACGAGCTTCCCGTCGTCGCGGCGCGCGGTGTCGAGGGTGAGCGACGTGGGCATCAGGTGATCCTCGCGCATAAGTGAACCGTAGTTCCCGCGGCCTCGGGGTTGATGGTGACATCCTGCATGAGCCCCCGCATCAAAGCGATGCCACGGCCGCGATTCGTCTCGGCGGCCGGCTGCGGAGGTTTCCACGAGCCGGTGTCGGTGATGGTCAAGCGCACCTGGTCGACCAAGATGGTGGCGCCCAGGCTGATCGTTCCCCCCGGGCTGTGGCGATGACCATGCTCGATGGCGTTGGCGACGGCCTCTCCGGCGGCGACGAGGACGTTCATCGTCTGATCCGCGTCCAACTTGGCCCGGGTCAGCCACCGGCGCAGTGCGGTGCGGGTGGGTGCGAGCTGGCTGACGTCGGCCGGAAACTCCAACTCCAGCGGGGCGGGATGGCGGTAGAGCAGCAGGACGACATCGTCCTGATAGCCGCCGTCCGGCGCCAGACCGGACATGATCTGGTTGGCCAGATCGTCCAGTGTGGAATCGCGGCCGTCCTGGACGAGGGCGGCGGCGCGCGAAATGCCCTGGTGCAGCAGTCGACGGCGACGTTCGACCAGTCCGTCGGTGTAGAGCAGCAACGTGGCGCGCGGCGGAATGGTCACCCGTGCTTCGGGGCGGGGCCAGTCGGGTCGAACTCCCAGCGCGATGGTGTGGCCGTCATCGAGCATTCGGGTGGTGCCGTCGGCGTCGACGAGGACGGGCGGCGGGTGCCCGGCGCTCGAGTAGACCAGTTCACCCGTCTCGGGGTCGAGCACCGCGCAGACGGCGGTGGTGCATTGCGCGCCGGGCAGCCGCGCGGCGAAGCGGTCGATGCCCGCCAGGGCGGCGCTGGGGCTGGGGTTCTCGAAGAGCAGCGCGCGGCAAGCGCTGCGCACCTGCCCCATCACGGTGGCGGCGGCCAGCCCATGGCCGACGCAATCCCCGACGATCAACGCGATGCGCCCGTCGTCCAGGTCGACGACGTCGTACCAGTCGCCGCCGACCTGGAGGGGCCGGCTGGCGGCCTGGTAGCGCACGGCGAACCCGTGGGGCAGGTCGGCGGGGCCGAGGATGGCGTGCTGGAGCGCGAGGGCCGTTTCGCGCTGCTGGTCGACCTGATGCACCCGTTGCAGGCCCTGACCGAGACGGCCTGCGAGCACGGTCAGCAACGTCTGGTCCTCCAGGGTGAACGGCCGCCGCTCGGTCAGGTCGATCCGCACGACGAGGACGCCCTCGGGATGCTGCAGCGCGATTCCCGCGGTGCCGGGCTCGGCTGCGTTGGGCGTGAGCAGGTCGCCGTCGCGCAACGAGCTGAGCATCCGCCGGGTTTCGGCGGGCAGATCCGACCATTGCGCCGACTCGCCGACCGATTCCACCGACGGTTCACGAGAGGCGGTTTCCGCGGTGGAGTCGTGGGTCGGGAAGGTGACCGCCAGGACGCGGCGGGCCCGCCACAGCCGGCGCAGTTCCTCGGCCGCGGCGTGCACGGCATCTTCGACGCTGTCCGCTTCGGCGAGTTCCTGGTTGAGGGCGTGTTGGCGGCCCGCGGCCAGGGCCAACGCGATGGCCGCGTGCCGGGCGAAGTCGCTGACCAGCTCGAGGTAATCGTTGCCGAACGCCGGCCGCCCCGGGTGACGCGCGACGGCAATCACCCCGAGCGCCCGGCCGTCGGCGATCAGCGGCATCACGATCGCCGAGCGTTCACCGACGTCGGTGAACCCCTCGATCGGATACTGGAAGGAATCGGTGATCAGCGGCAGACCGCGACGCGCCACGCCGCCGGTCGTGGAGGCGTCCATCGGCACCTGTCGGCCGATCACCTCCGAGGAGTACCGGCCCGCCGTGGCGGCCACGACCAGGGTGTCCACCTGATCGGAGGGCAGATCGGGCTCCCTTGGGACCAGCAAGATGGCCTGTTCGGCGTCGGCCAGCTCCAGCGCCCGGTTGACGATGAGCTGCAACGGCCCGGTCTGTGGGTCACCGGACAGCAGAGCGGTCGTGATTTCCCTGCTGGCTTTAGTCCATTTCGACGATTCGCGTTCCCGCTCGAACAATCGCGCGTTGTCGATGGCGGCCGCCGCCGCCGTGGCCAACGCCCGGACGGCGGCTTCGTGGGAGTCGGTGAACACCCGGCCCGGACGATCGTCGGCAAGGTAGAGGCTGCCGAAGTTAGCCGCGCGCACGGTGATCGGTATACCGAGCAGCGCCCGCAGTCGCGGTTCGTGCGTCTGCAGCGCGGCGGCCGCCGGATGGGCGCTCAGATCGTCGACGCGCAGGCCGTCGGCCACCGGCAGATCGCCGAGTCGCCGAGCCGTGTCGGCGTCGATGCCCGCCTGAACGAACGAGGCCAGGGTGCCATCGGGCGCCCGGATACCCAGCGCCGCGTACCGGGCGTCGGTCAGCTCCATCGCCGCGTTGACGATTCGATGCAACGTCGAATCCAGATCCAGGTCGGCGTTGATCTCGACGATGACCCGGACCAGATGTTCCATCTGGTCGCGAGCTGCCTCCAGCTCGTCGAGCTGGGACCTCGGGTCGTCCGGGTCGTTGTGCCCCATAGCTCCAAATCTAATTGTTAAATTGCGACTCTCCGTTTGGGCCTCGGTGGTTGGCCGGGTCAGGGGCACGGTCGATCGCACCGAGTGCGGGTATCGCGGTGGTGATTACCCACTCGGGACTGAATTCCACACGGCGACCGGTGCCGGCCTCGTCCGGGCCGTCCCAGTGGACGCTCGCGCGGCCGGAGAGCTGGAGCGTGATGCCGGCGCGAAAGTCTACGAACAGCAGCGCCGCGGAGGGGTCGGCGGCGAGGTTTCCGAAGCTGTTGAACATGTTGTTGCCGGGATAGTCCGGCCACCACAGGCGCCCCTCGGCAACCCGGACGAACCCCGGGGAACCGCCGCGGTGGGAGGCGTCGCTGCCGGCAGTGGGGTGCGTGGTGCCCAGAAAGAAGGTGTCGGCCGCCTCGATGAGACGAACGTCATTGGCTCGCAACGCTTTTCCGGAGTACAACAGCTTCCGGTCATCGGCGGGCGCCCCATGGACATCCAAGCGGCGCGGGTGGATGTATTGCGGGCAGTTGCCGTAGGCCTGGTCCACGTCGACGGTCAGGGCGCCGGCCCCGGTAGAGCTGAGGAGACCGTTGATGCGAACGCGCCTCCGGGTGAGGAAGTTCATGGCGATGACGCCCACCGGCTGTCCCGAAGGGAGGTCGTGGAGCGGGTCCGCGCTCGGCAGCTCCGTTCCGATCTCCAGTGCGGTCGACGAGGCCGCCCGAAGGAACCCGGGTGGGCCCAACAGCGGCGAGGTCCAAAGGCGGCCGGACCGGTCTCGGGCGGCCATGGCCGCGAATGGCGCCTCGGAGAGGAAGGCGGCCATACCGGCGCGCAGTTGTCCGCGGCCGACCATCGCGGCGAGCCGGGCGGCCTCGGCCTCGACGCCGGCTTGTCGTTGGACGGCCAACTCGCCGGTGTGGAAACCCACGCTCGATGTCATCGGGGAACCTCGGCAAAGCCCGGTTGTCCGGCGTCGACGACGGAATTGAACCGGTATCGCGTTTCCAGACTTTCATTGATCTCTTGGATCGCGCTCTCGGGAAGCGCGGTCACGTCGAAGTTTTCCCCGATGCGCGCGGGTTTGACCGACGAGGTGAGGACGGCCGAACCGCGCTGGATGCCCCACGCCAAAAGCACTTGCGCCGGCGTCTTTCCCACGCGCCGTGCGATCGAGACGATGAGCGGGTCGTCGAGCAATCGCGGTTCGAGCGCATGGCCCAGCGAGGCGAAGGCCAACAGGATGATCCCGTGCTCCTTGCACAGTTCGTGGAGTTCCCATTGCGGGTGATACGGGTGCGACTCGACCTCGACGACGGCCGGCTTTATTCGGGCGGTTTCGACGATCTTCCGGGCGCCCGCGGCGTCGATGTCGGACAGGCCTATCGCCCGCGAAAGACCTTCGTCCACAAGGGCTTCCATCGCGGCCCAGGTCTCCTGGAGGGTGACCCCGTCGTCGTAGACGACGGCTCCGTGCCCGTCGCGGGGGTCTTGGTCGTCGCCGGGCCGGAACGCGAACGGCGTGTGCACCAGGTACAGATCGACCGCCTCGAGGCCGAGCCTGTCCAGGCTGGCCTGCAGCGCGGGCTTCACCCGTTCGGGCCGATGGTTGTTGTTCCACAGCTTGGTGGTGACGAACAGTTCGTCACGACGCACGGTCCCAGCGGCGAACAACTCTTTGAGCGCCGCGCCGACGTCCGCTTCGTTGCGGTACCGCTCGGCCGCGTCGAGATGGCGGAACCCGATCTCGACCGCCGTCTTGACCGCGTCTCGCGTCTCGGTGCGATCCGACAGCGACGTGCCGAAGCCGAGCGCCGGAATCGCGCCACTGCCGTCGTTCAAGACGAATCTGTGCCGGCTTAGCTTCTGCTCGGGTGTCATGGCGGGCGGGCTCCTGGGCTCGTACTATAAATGACCAGTCGTCTATCTAACAACGGGTGGGGGTGCCGGCATTCCCGGGCGGCGGATCAGCGCAGCAGCGCCGGCAGGGTGACCGCTTCGAACCGGTCGTACGGGACGCGGCTGCGGGTGACTTTCCCGCGCAGCGCCGCGCCTTCCCACGCCTCGATCAGCCGAAACGCCAGGTCCCCCGCTTCCAGGTCGCCCCGGCCGTCCGACCGCAGACACTCGCCGAGGGCCGCACCCCAGCGGTCCAAAATGCTCACGAGCTCCTTGCGTACCGGCTCGCTCGTCCCACTGAGCTCGAGCGACAGGTTCCCGACCAGGCAGCCGAGCAGGAAGTCGCCGGCCTCGTGCTCGTCGGCCAGCGCGTGGAAGAAGCGTGCGATCCGCTCCTGCACCGGCCCGTCCGCCTGCAGGATCGGCAGAAGCCGCGCCTCGGTGTCTGCCCAGTGATGCTCGAGGATCGCCGCGCCGAAGGCCTCCTTGCTCGGGAAATACGCGTAGAACGACCCCTTCGGGACGCCGGCCGCGTCGGTGATGTCCTTAACTCCGCTGGCGGCGAATCCGCGCTTGTGCACGAGTTCCTGGCCCGCCGCGAGCAGGCGGGACCGCACCTCGGGGTTCGGTGGGCGGGGCATGGCAACAATGTTAGCCGACCGGTCACCTATCTTCGGCAGGCCGCCGCGCATGAGGGGTGTGGCGTAGCGTCTGAAGCGGCTTTTGATGGCCTACGGGGAGCGAGGGAGCGAAATGGTGACTTCGGGTTTGTTCGGTTTCCTGACGCTGCTGGCCCTGATGTGCGCGTTGTTGTTCGCCGCCGTCGCCGCCGTGCACATCAAACGGCTGGAGGGCCGTCCGCCCCCTCCGATCAGCGACGAAATCGGCAGCGCCAAGGCGGTTACGCGCAAAGTGCGCAAGCGCGAACCCATGTCACAAGAGGAGCTGGATTACGCGAGGCAACTCCTCGGCGCTCGTAGCTCGCTGTTGACGCTCTGCATCCCGGGTGCGTTGTTCTCGCTGGGCTGCTTCTACGTGTTCGGAAGCCTCTACCACTTGCATGGGGCGACGCCCTCCGAGCGGACGTTTCTCGGGCTGTTCCCGATCTTGGCCTCCATAAATCTCACGACTCAAATCATCCGCAGCGCAAGACTGAAACGGCGTCTGCAAAAGATGTCCTGAAGCCGCTGCCGTGAGCGACCGAAGCGTGCTCCCGCAGGTCGTTGCGGTCGCGTTCCGGCTGCAAGGTCGCTACTCTTGCACGATCATCTGTCCATTGGGTACATGACCGTCTACTATCTGCAGTTGGCCTAGGGGTGGGGCCGGGGGGAGAAGACGGTGGCCCGAGCGAGCTACGAGAGGTGATCGAATGAGCCCTCGTCCGGTGGGCAGGCGGGTCTTGGCGCGAGTCTGGCTGCCGCTGGTGGCCGTCATCGCGCTCGGTGTCGGCGGGGTGGCAATGTACAAGGTGCACCAGTTCTCGGAGCCCCCGCCCGTCATCACCGTCAATCAGCCGGCGGCACCGCCGGAGTTCAGCATCAAGCGGCTCACGTACGAATTGTTCGGTTCCGTCGGGGAAGGCGGGATGCTCGTCTGGGTGGATATCAACGGGCATCCGCATCGGGTCGATCTCACAAGCTTGCCGTGGTCGCATACGGAGGCGACGACACTCACCGTGGTGTCCGGCAGCCTCTCGGCGCAGGTGCACGGCGGTCAAGTCGGCTGTCGACTACGGGTAAATGGCGTCATCCGCGCTGAACAGTCCGACACCAATCAGGATGCACACGTCTATTGCCTGGTGAAATCCGCATGAGCGAGCATCATGCGGAGCAGCGGACGAAGCGCCCGTTCGTCCCCAGAATGGTTCGCGCCCTTGCGATCCCGATCATCATCTTCTGGGGCCTGCTCGCCGTGTCGACGAACACCTTCATGCCCCAGGTCGAGCGGGTCGCCGAGGAGCTCGCGGGCCCGCTGGTCCCGCACTACGCGCCGTCGCAGCGGGCGCTGCTGTCCATCGGGGCGAAGTTCCGCGAGTCCAATTCGACCAGCCTGGCCATGATCGTGCTGGAGGCCAACCGGCCGCTGGGCGACGCGGATCACCAGTACTACGACGATTTGATGCGCCGGTTCAAGGGCGACCCCAAGCACGTGCAGTACGCCATGGATCTGTGGGGGAAGCCGATCACCGCGGCCGGCGCGCAGAGCCTCGACGGCAAGTGCGCCTACGTACTGTTGCGCCTCGCGGGCGATATCGGCCAGATGCAAGCGAATGAGTCCGTCGCCGCCGTTCGGGACATCGTCGCGAAGGACACGCCGCCGCCCGGGCTCAAGGTCTACGTCAGCGGCGCGGCCCCGCTCGCCTCGGACACGGTGGCGATCGCCAATTCGAGCCTGAACGACATCACGATCGTGACGATCTTCCTCATCATCGGAATGTTATTGCTGGTGTACCGCTCCATCGTCACCCTGTTCGTGCCGCTGGCCGGGGTGCTGTTCGAGATGCTTGTCGCCAAGGGGGTTATCGCGACCCTCGGGCATCTCGGGTACATCGAACTCTCGTCGTTCGCGGTGAACATCGTCGTCGCGCTCACCCTGGGAGCCGGCACGGACTACGGCATCTTCCTGATGGGCCGCTATCACGAGGCGCGCCACGACGGCGAGAGCCGGGAGGACGCGTTCTACACCGCGTACAAGAGCGTCACGCCCGTCATCCTCGGCTCGGGCCTGACGATCGCCGGGGCGTGTTACTGCCTGACGTTCGCTCGGCTCAACTACTTCCACACCATGGGCCCGGCCGTTGCGATCAGCATGCTGTTCACCATCGCGGCGGCGCTGACGCTCGGCCCCGCCTTCTTGACACTGGGCAGCCTGTTCGGGCTCTTCGACCCGAGGAGCAAAGCCAAAGCGCACCTGTATCGGCGGATCGGGGCGAGCGTGGTGCGGTGGCCGGTGCCGATCCTCTTCGCCAGTGCCGCCGCGGTTCTGTTGGGGGCGATCTTCGTGCCGACGTACCGGCAGAACTACGACGACCGTCAGTACCAGCCGCGCAACGCGCCCGCGAATTTGGGCTTCCAGGCGGCCGATCGGCATTTCCCGAAGAGCAAGCTGTTCTCCGAGATGCTGATGATCGAGAGCGATCACGACATGCGGAACTCGGGCGACTTCATCTCGTTGGACCGCGCGGCCAAGGCTCTCGAGCGCCTTCCGGGCGTCGCGATGGTGCAAAGCATCACCAGGCCGATGGGTCGAGCTTTGGAACACGCCACGATTCCGTATCTGTTCACCACACAGGGCAGCGGGAGCGGCCAGCAGCTCCCGTTCAATCAGCAGCAGAATGCCAATACCAATCAGCAGGCGCAGATCACGCAGCACACCGTCGAGGTCACGCGCAAGGAGATCGACTATTTCCAGAACCTGTCCGACGAGCTGCACAAGACGGTTCTGACCGTCGAAGATCTGCAGCGGGTCACCGACCAGATGAACCAGGAAATCTCGAACTTCGACGACTTCTTTCGGCCGATCAAGAGCTACTTCTATTGGGAGCGGCACTGTTTCGACATCCCCATGTGCTGGGCGTTCAGGTCGTTGTTCGACGCGCTCGACAACATCGACCATTTGGCGGCTGACATCAACGACGCCAAGGTCTCCCTCGAGGAGATGGACAAGATCGTGCCGCAAATCATCGTGCAGCTGAAGCTGACGGCCGACGACTCGGAGGCGTTGGCGAACCTTCTGGTCAGCACCTATGGCCAGTCGGCTCTGCAGACGACCCAGACCAACCAGACGTTTGACGATCAGATCAATGTGGGGCTCGACTTCGACCAGGCCCGCAGCGACGACTTCTTTTACATCCCGCACGAGGGTTTCGACAACGAGGACGTCAAGACCGGCATGCAGCTGCTGATGTCACCGGACGGCCAGGCCGCTCGGATCATCGTCACCCACGAAGGCGATGCCAACGGCCCGGAAGGCGTGCAGCACGTCGAACAGTTCCCCAACGCGATAACCGTTGCGCTCAAAGAGACTTCGCTGGCCGGCTCGAAGGTCTATATCGGCGGTTCCGGATCCACCAACAAGGACATCAAGCAATACGCCGCGTCCGATCTGCTCATCGTGGCGATCGCCGCCTTCGTGCTGATCTTCTTGATCATGCTGTTCCTCACGAAGAGTCTGATGGCGGCGATTGTCATCCCCGGCACGGTGGCGTTTTCGTACGCGGGGGCGTTCGGGCTTTCCGTCCTGGTCTGGCAGCACCTCATCGGCCTGCCGCTGCACTGGTTGATACTGCCCCTGACGTTCATCATCCTGGTGGCGGTGGGTTCGGACTACAACCTGCTGTTGATCCTTCGGGTCAAAGAGGAACTGCATGCCGGGATCCACACCGGCCTGATCCGCGCGCTCGGCAGCACCGGTGGTGTAGTGACTTCTGCCGGTTTGGTTTTCGCGTTCACCATGCTGGCGATGCTGAGCAGCGATCTGCGCACCGTCGGTCAGGTCGGTTCGACCGTCTGCATCGGCCTGCTGCTCGACACGCTGATCGTGCGGTCGTTCGTCGTGCCCTGCATCCTGCGCATCCTTGGGCCGTGGTTCTGGTGGCCGACGCTGGTGCGGTCCCGTCCGTTGCCGGTCCGCGGGGCCACGCCGGCCACGTGAGCACCGTCAGCCGACCATGCGGTGAGTCTCATTTGCGATATCACCGGCGCTATCACGAATGAGACTCACCGACTGCTAGAAATTGAGCCCCGAGAACATGACCCGACCGGGATCGTACTTCTGCCGCACCGCGCTGAGCCGCGACAGGTTGGGCCCAAAGTAGCGCGACGCCGGTTGGTTCGCCTCGATGTAGTTCACATAGCCGCCGACCGAATATGGTTGCACCGCTTGGTGTGCCGTGGCGAGCCAGCTCGTCGCCGCCGCCGGGTCACCCGTTTCGACGTACCACTGCACCAGCGAGGCCTGCCGGCGCCACGGGAACGCCGTCGCACCTGGCGCAACGGTGGCGAGGGCGCCGTCGAGGGCATGCATGATCGCCAGCATGCGGCCCGCGCCACGCGGGAACGCCTCGACCGCCGACGCGATCCCCTGGGCGGCGGCCGGGGTCATCGCCGTGAAGACGTCGGATCCGCCGACGTATCCCAGCGGCGACGGGTTGAGGTTGCCGACGGCCAAGTAGCGCACCAGGTCCATGTAATTGAACGTGTGGTTTTCGGTCCCGCTCGGTTGCACCCCAACGGCTTTGGTGATGGCGGCCGCGACGCTGTTCCCCGATCCGGCCGGGCAGGTCGCCATTATCCGGGGATGCGTGCCGAACCCGTCGACGGTGTTGTCCGCCAGCGCCCACATGCTTTGGTCGGCGGTGCGCAGCCAGTTCTGCCAGCCGAGCAGAACCTGCGCGAACGCCTGCGGCGGAAAGTTGAGGTTGACGACGTCGACGTCGCGGGCGGGGAAAGTGGCGAAGGTCAGCGAGGTCGTCACCCCGAAGTTGCCGCCCCCGCCGCCGCGCAGCGCCCAGAACAGGTCGGGGTTGTTGGCGGCGGACGCGGTGACCGCCTGGCCGCCGGGCAGCACCACCGACGCCGCCGTCAGCTGGTCGCAGAGCAGTCCGGCGTGCCGCGACTGGGCGCCCAGTCCCCCGCCCAGCGCGTGCCCCGCGGCGCCGACCGACGGGCAGGTACCCGTCGGGATGCCCCGTCCGGCCGCGGCCAGCGCTTCGTGGATCGCGTACAGGCTGGTCGCGGGCGTCACGGTGACCTGCCCGGTGGACGCGTCGTAGTTGATCCCGCCGGGCAGCTGGCGCAGGTCGAACACCACGGCGCCGTTCGCGGTCGACGCGCCAATGTAGGAGTGCCCGCCGCTGCGCGGGGCGACCTTCAGGTTGTTGGCGGCGGCGAAGGCCATCGCCTTCTGCACGTCCGCCGCCGAGGTCGGTGTGACGATCGCCGCCGGCGTGAACCCGTTGTAGTTGGTGTTGAAAACCTGCTTCGCGCCGGCGAATTGGGGATCTTGCGGCAGCACGACCCGCCCGCCGATCGCGGTGGTCAGGCCGTCCCAGCCGGAGGGGTTCGGGGCCGCGGTCGCCCGCACGGGGCCGAAGACCGCGCCGGCGGCCAACGCGCCGGCGGCCCCGCGCAGGAACGCCTGGCGGGAGAACTCACGCGCCATCGTCGGGCTCCCGCGATTGCGTCATGTTCCGCATTGTCATTCCCGGGTGCCGCGGTGCCGTGTGGCGTGCCGCGGGGCAACCGGACCGTGCCCCAACCGTTACCGGCCCGGGTCCGCCGGGCCTAGGCTGGTGTTTTGGCCGCCTGCGCTTTTTCGAGAGGTAACGACATGTCCGCACCGTCAGCCGAGGTCTTCGACCGCCTGCGTCAACTGGTCGCGATCAAGGACATCACCGCACGCGAGACCAAGACGATCGACGAGGTTTTCACCGGTAGACCGCTGGCCACGATCCCCATCGGCACGGCCTCCGACGTCGAGGCCGCTTTCGCCGAGGCCCGCGCGGCGCAGGTCGAGTGGGCGAAGCGCCCGGTCGCCGAGCGGGTGGACGTCATCCGCCGCTACCGCGACCTAGTCATCGAGAACCGCCAGTTCCTGATGGACCTCCTGCAGGCCGAGGCGGGCAAGGCCCGCTGGGCGGCGCAGGAGGAAATCGTGGATCTGATGGCCAACGCCAACTACTACGTGAACGTGGCCGCCGACCTGTTGAAGCCGCGCAAGGTGCAGGCGCTGCTCCCGGCGGTCGGCAAGACCACGGTCGTCTACCACCCCAAGGGCGTGGTCGGGGTGATCTCGCCGTGGAACTACCCCATGACGCTCACCGCGTCCGACTCGGTGCCCGCGCTGGTGGCGGGCAACGCGGTGGTGATCAAGCCCGACAGCCAGACGCCGTACTGCGCGCTGGCGTGCGCCGAGCTCTTATACCAGGCCGGGCTGCCGCGGGCGCTGTACGCGGTCGTGCCCGGGCCCGGCTCGGTGGTCGGCAACGCGATCATCGAGAACTGCGACTACTTGATGTTCACCGGCTCGACCGCCACCGGCAGGCAGCTCGCCGAGCACGCGGGCCGTCGGCTCATCGGCTTCTCGGCCGAGCTCGGCGGCAAGAACGCGATGATCATCACGCGGGGGGCCAACCTGGACAAGGCCGCCAAGGCGGCAACCCGCGCGTGCTTCTCCAACGCGGGTCAGCTGTGCATCTCCATCGAGCGCATCTACGTCGAGAAGGACGTCGCCGACGAGTTCACCAACAAGTTCGGCGCGGCGGTGCGAAACATGAAGCTCGGCACTGCGTATGACTTCTCGGTCGACATGGGCAGCTTGATCTCGCCGAGTCAGCTCGACACCGTGACCGAACATGTCGAGGACGCGAAGGCCAAGGGCGCCAAGGTGATTGCGGGCGGCAAGCCGCGACCCGACATCGGCCCGCTGTTCTACGAGCCGACGGTGCTCACCGATGTCACGCCTGAGATGGAGTGTGCGGCCAACGAGACGTTCGGTCCGCTGGTTTCGATCTATCCCGTCGCCGATGTGGACGAGGCCGTCGAGAAGGCCAACGACACCGAATACGGCCTGAACGCCAGCGTGTGGGCCGGGTCCACCGCGGAGGGCCAGGAGATCGCCGCCCGGCTGCGCTCGGGAACGGTGAACGTCGACGAGGGTTACGCCTTCGCGTGGGGAAGCCTCGGCGCGCCGATGGGCGGGATGGGCCAGTCCGGCGTCGGCCGCCGGCACGGTGCCGAGGGCCTGTTGAAGTACACCGAATCGCAGACGATCGCGGCCGCGCGGGTGTTCAATCTCGATCCGCCGCGCGGCATTCCGCCGACCCTCTGGCAGAAGTCGCTGGTGCCCGTCGTGCGCACGATGATGAAGCTTCCCGGGCGGAAGTGACGGGTCCGGTCCTCGGCGAGCTCTGACAGGCCATCGCGACACTTACACCACGCACACGACACGCCGACGCGAGCGTGCGTAGTTGCAGTCTCGACGCGCGGATCGTCATTGTCAGCGTCTACTACCGAGCGTAGTATCCAGGGCATCCCCACCGTGCACAGGGAGGTGCAACGTGAGGTGGAGTTTCGCCCAAATCGGGCTGCTGATCATCTGTGTCCTGCACGTCATCCAGGCGGTGGTCGGGTTCATCATGGAGCCCAGCTTCGCGACGGGCCCCGACGCGCCGACCGTCCAGCTGCTCGGCATGGACTACAACGGCTGGCACGCCGTCGCCGGCCTGGCCCTGTTCGGCCCGGGCCTGGTGTTCGCGCTGCGCAAGTCGTGGGCGGTGCTGTATCTGATCGCCGCGGCGATTGCCGGTGCGCTGCCGGGCATTTGGGCGTTCTTCTCGCACCAGGTCGCGTTCGTCTTCACCTTCCCCAACAACACCACCGACGCGGTGGTGCACCTGGTGACCGCGGCGGTGATGCTCGCGGTGGCGGCCATACAGATCCCGTTGGACGGTGGGTTGCGCAACTCGCTCGCCGATTTGCGAAAGGAGCGGTAACGCCAAGGATTTCTTGAGGATCACTCAAGCGGCGCTGCGTTCATGGCATCGCCCGCCGCGCAGGCCGCGGCCCTCGAGGTTCACTGCACCGGGTAGCGGCGTTCCTCGTCGTCGATTCGTCGCCGCCAGTGTTCGTTGACGTGGTCGGACTGACGCTCGAGCGGAGGCTTGGGCGCGCCGGTCGCGTGTGCGGGGTCGGCCCCGAGGAATCGCAGGACGCGCGCGATCTCGTCGGGATAGTTCTCGTCGAGCTCTTCGTAGCGGACCGTGAGAACTTCGGGACGCCGGGTGGTGAAGTAGTCGGTCCACGCCGCCTGTTCGGCGCCGAGGCTCCGTTCCATCTCGGTGATCTGCTCGCGCGTCGGCGCGACGGCGGCGAGGTCGACCGCGGGCCGCTGCGGCGTGGGCCGGCCCAGATATAGCCCCCAGGGACGTTCCGTCGTCGGCGGGCCCGGAGAACGGAACCACTCGCCCGTCGTCTCGGCACGAAACAGCGAGATGGCCTGGGCGCGCCGATCGACACGGACGATGTTGACGAAAACCGCTGTCGGAAAGAGCGTCTCGAGAACCGCGCCCGGATCTGCACGAAACCCTAAGGCCTGCGCCAGCGAGACGACGTCCCGCCAGTGGATCTTGAAGCCCCACACGCCGTTCTCCGTCGCCGCGAACGCCCTGACCCTCGTCAGGTATTCGGCCCAGGAGCAGTCCAACGGCAGCCCCAGGTCTTCCTTGTAGGCCGCGATGTGGTCCGCCGCGAAATACTCCTCGGGCCGCCCGGCAACTCCGGTCGCAACGAGCCCGGCAGCCAAAAACGAACTACCCGAACGGGGGGTGGAGGCGATGACATAGCTCGCGTGTCGCATAGGCCTCCTCGGACGTGTCCATTGAAGCGTAGGCGCTTTACCCGGCCCCCTTGCCGTTGTCGACGCGATAGACCGCGCCGTGGACGGCGGCCGCGGCATCGCCGGCGAGGAACGCGATCACGTTCGCGACGTCGAGGGGCTGCATCATGCCGCGCGGTGAGGCCGTGCGCAGGATCAGATCGTAGTTCGGGTTCTCGGGCGCGCTGAAGTGTTCGATCTGCGGAGTGAGCATGCCGCCCGGGCATACCGCGTTGACGCGCAGGCGATCCGCGGTGTACTCCACCGCCAACGCCCGCGTGAGCCCGATCAGCCCGTGCTTGGCGGCGCAGTAGCCGGCCGAATACGCCTGGCCCTCGACGCCGGCAATGGAGGCGACGTTGACGATGTTGCCGCCGCGCTCCAGCAGCTGGGGCAGGGCCGCCCGGCACAGGTAGAACGGTCCGTTCAGGTTGACCGCGAGGTCTTCCGCCCAGTCGTCGTCGGTCATCGACTCGGTTCGGCGCATCTGATGCTTGCCGGCGACGTTGACCAGGACGTCCAATCCGCCGAACTCGTGGACGCACTGCTCGACCGCGTCCCGGCAGGCCTGGGGCGAAGCGACGTCCACCGACGCGTAGGAGCCGGATTCCACGTCGTTGAACACCGCGGCCAGGCGTTCGGTGTCGCGGCCGATGCCGAAAACCGTTGCGCCCTGGCGGGAAAACAGCCGGGCGGTTTCGGCACCCAGGCCCGACGACGCACCGGTGACCAACGCGACCTTGCCCTGCAGTGCTGACATATCGGCCCTTCTTGGTGCGGTGACGGGCTTCAAAGGCTACATCGCGGCCTCAGTACGAGAGGATCCGCGCCACGCCCGCAACGGTTCTCAGCTTCAGGACGCGACGCGCGGTCATCGCCACAAGCAGGCTGATCGCAAGCCTGCCAAGCGCGACCCGACTGGTGCGCTGCTTCCAGGTCGGCGGCCGCGAGCCCGCGCGTCGACCTAGGTAGTAGCCGAAGCATGTCGCGGTTGCGAGAGCGCACAGTAGCGCCAATACCGCCATGACGATCAGCGTCCTTCGTCGCTGTCGCGGGAAGGTCACGCGCGAGAAACACCTTGGGCAATAAGTGCGGCTGCCCGATCAGAAGTCGGGCCGAATGCTGCCGTCGGCGTTGACCATGAGGTAACGCTCGGTGTGACCATCGGAGACGTAGAGCTCGATGCGCAGGGTCCCATCTTGGGCCGCTTCAATGATGATGTTCTCGGGGTTGCCGCCGTCGATGTGCAGAGTCTGGGGCGCCGCACGAAGGGCGCTTATGACGGCCTGGACGTCGAATTTGCCGAGGTCGCCAATGGCCGTGTCCATCGGGATGGTGGTGCTGCTGCCCGTGCCCCAACCGCGACCCCCGTACGTGTAGCGCACGGTTTTGTGTGCGTTGATCGTGTCGGGGCGAGTGATGCTGGCGTGATCGGGATAGACCACCAGCTCGTAGCCCATCGTGTCCCCGAACGTCGTCCGAACTTGCGCAATCAAGCTCGACAGCCCGCCCAGGGTCAGCAGTTGCGTCGGCGCCTGCGGCTGGGTCGATGCTGGCGGCGGTTCGACGGTCGGTGCCGGTGTTGACGGTGGCTGCGGCGCGACGACGACCGGGCTGGCGGCGGCCGGCTGGGGCGTTGCGTCGCGCGACGAAGCGGTGTTGCTGTACCAAGCCCAGGCGATGCCGACGCCCACAAGGCCCAACGTCACGAGCACGGTGATCCGTATCCCCCGGCGGCCGGCCAGCGATTTCAGGCTCGGGGATTGGGCCGGGGCGCTGCGGATCTGCAGGTCCGCCACCAGCGACTGCAGCTCGCCGAGGGTGGTGGCGTTGGTCGCGGCGCTCACCCGCTGGCGATGCTCCTCCATCGACAGCTGGCCGTCGCTCAGCGCCAGATCCAACAGCTGGCAGGTGTCGACACGGTTGCTGTCGGTAGCCCGGGTGTTTGCGGTGGCCACGGGAAGATCCTAGAAGGTCTCAGCGGCGCGCCGGCTCGATTGCCCGGACGGTGCCGTCCGCGTTCAGTTCCATATGCCCGCCGTCGCGGTCTCTGAATACATAGATCGACAACGCCAGGCTGCCGTCTCGGGCGGATTCGACCATCAGATAGGTGTTGTTGGCGCCGGCGACCTGAAGGATCTGCGGCGCCCCGCGTAGGACGCTGGCCACCTCCTGCACGTTGAACTTGCTCAAGTCACCGGCGGTCGAGGTGGACGGAATGGCGCTGGCGCCCCACTGCGACCAGCCGCGGCCGGCGTAGTGGTAGGTCACCGAGTTGCGAGGGTCTTGAGGGTCGGGGCGGTCGAGGTCCGCGTGATCCTGATAGACCACCAGCCGGTAGCCCATGGTGTCACCGATTTCTTTTCGCATTTGCGCCAACAGCCCGGACAGCCCGTCGGTGGTCTGCAGTTGGAGTGGTGGCGGTGGCGACGGCGTCGTCGGGGTTATCGCCACGATGCTGGTGGCGCTCGGAAGTGAGGCGGGTTGCGGCCGAGAAGCGCTGTTGCCGAGCATCTTCCAGCCGATGCCGAGGCCCGCGAGCGCCAATACCGCGACGCCGGCGACCAGGATGCCCCGTCGACTGCTCGGCGTCGGGGGTTGGGCGTTGTGGACCTGGAGATCTTCCACGAGCGACTCGAGCTCGCCGACGGTGGCGGCACGGCTCGCGGCGCTCACCCGTTGGCGATATTCCTCCATCGACAGCTGGCCGTCGCTCAGCGCCGCGTCCAGCACTCGCCCGGTCTCGTCGCGGTCACTGTCGGTAGCCCTGATGTATCCGGCGGACACGAGGGTGAGCGTAACCGAGGACGCACGAGGTCGACGCAGCCACGACTGAGTGTGCCGATCGAATCGATCCGCGCGTTGCTGGCGCTATCCTCGTCCGGGGTCTGCACGGATGGGTTCGGTACGAGTGCGAGGAGAGCCGATGCGCGGCAGACGATTACTTCGGCCGATCGCCATCGCCGGCGTAGCGGGCTTGGCGGCGTGTAGCAACGGTGGCAGCGCCTCGATCCCCGCCGGACCGCCGTCGATCAGCAGCGAGCCGTTCGGCCAGGTGGATGGCAACCCGGTGACCCGCTACACCCTCACCACTGGGCGCGGCATGCGTGTGCGAATCCTGAACTACGGCGGCATCATCCAGTCCATCGAGGTCCCCGATCGCGCCGGAAACGTCGGCAATGTGGTGCTCGGCTTTCCGGCCCTGGCCGACTACGTGAACAACACGGGATCCGCCAAGACCTACTTCGGCGCCATCATCGGCCGCTACGGCAACCGGATCGCCAAGGGCGCGTTCACGTTGAACGGCATCGAGTATCACGTGCCGACCGACAACAACGGCAACAGCCTGCATGGCGGCACCGCGGGTTTCGATACGAAAGTGTGGCAGGCAAGTCAGCAGAACGGTAGCGACCGCGCCGGCCTGAAGCTCCAATACGTCAGCCCCGCAGGCGAAATGGGCTATCCCGGGACGCTGACGACCACCGTCACCTACACCGTGGACCAGAACAACGAACTGCGCATCGACTACCACGCGACCACCGATGCGCCGACCGTGGTCAACCTGACCAATCACAGCTACTTCAACCTGGCGGGCGAGGACACACTCGACGTCTACGACCAGAAGGTCACCATCCATGCCGACAACTACCTCCCGACCGACCCCATTCAGATCCCGACCGGGCAGGTCGCCCCGGTGCAGGGCACACCCTTCGACTTCACGTCGCCGACCGCGATCGGCGCGCGTATCACCGCGAATGACCCGCAGCTGTTGCTCGCCCACGGCTACGACCACAACTGGGTGATCAACCGCGGCAACAACACCGGGCTGGTGGAGGCGGCCAGGGCCCAAGACCCCAAATCGGGCCGCACCCTGACGGTCTCCACAACCGAGCCCGGGGTGCAGTTCTACACGGGCAATTTCCTCGACGGGGCGTTCACGGGCACCAGCGGGCATAGCTACCGGCAGGGCGCCGGATTCACGATGGAGACCCAGCACTACCCCGATTCCCCGAATCACCCGAACTTCCCGACCACCACGCTCAACCCGGGCCAGACCTACGATTCGACAACCGTCTTTGCCTTCGGCGTCCAGTGACTCGCCTAGCGAGGTTTCACTGCGAAAGCTCGGCAAGGAACGCGGGTAACCGGCCGGCGCCAAAGTCGTAAAACCGCGCCCAGTGCGGCTCGATCGAGATCCGCACCATCTGCGGATAGGTCGATCGCACGTTGCGTTCGAACTCGGCAAGCTGCGCTTCGTCCATCGAGCTCCTCGCGGCGGCGAGGTACTCGTCGGTGACGCCGTCGACGGTTTGCAGTGTGGCAAGGCCACGGACCAACAGCGCCTTCGCCTCTTCGGGTGTGGAGCCCGTGTCGATCGTCAGCGCGACCTTCCGGCGGGAGGCTAGCGCGCGGGCTTTCGGGGAGGTCGGTGCCGTCGAGACGACGATGCGTTCGCCGGTCCAGTAGAACCCGACGGGGATGACTCGCGGGAAGCCGTCGTGGCCGTTGTAGGCGAGCCGGGCCATTGAACCGGAGAGCAATTTCTGGGCGTCGGGGTGGCCGAGCTCCCGAGCCAACTCCTGTTTGTCCATCACACCGGTATAGCTACCCGGTGGGGACGCAGGTGAGTCGCCCGGGGCTGAGCCTCGACCGGTCGCGCCCCGTCAGAATGGCCCGCCGCAATTGTCCGATCCGATAGATTCCTGCGCGTTTCTTTGACGCGTATCGCCGCTCGTTGACCGCTAGCCTCATCGGTAGCCGGAGGCAGGGGCGAATATGAATGCCGAGATCAAGACCCGGGTGCATTGGCTGCTGGGATATGGACTGCCGCGCTGGACGCTGAAATTTCTCGCGCGGCGGGGCGATCCTTTTTCCCAGCTGTTAATCCAAAGCGGTCAGCCCGAGGAAGTGAATCGCCGCATCGAGCAGATCCGCGAACGGGGACGTGTCTCCGCGATTGTGGGCGGGTGGGTCACCGCCGACGCGCAGATTGTCCGAGACGTGCTGCGCGACGACAGGTTCCGGACGTCGAAGCCACGGGACCGGTCGCCGTTTCCCGTCGTTCAGCGGATGTTCGCGAAAACCAACCCCGGCGTGCTGAATGGCGTGGAACCGCCGTCGTTGCTTGTTGCCGATCCGCCCGAGCATGCGCGGTTGCGGCGCCTGGTGTCGCGGGCATTTACGCCGCGAGCGATCGACGGACTTCGTCAGGGCATTCAGGAGATCGCCGACACCCTGCTCGACGATCTCGAAGGCAGTAGCCAATGCGATTTGATCGCCGCCTATGCCTCTCAAATCCCCATCGCCGTCATCGTCGAGATGCTGGGCATTTCTCGCGACGAGGCACCCCATCTCCAAACATTCGCCGAACCCGGCACCAAAATCCTTAACAGCACGTCGCCGTCCTGGCGCGAGTACCGGACCGCCGTCGCGGCGTTGCGCGAGTTCGAAACCTACCTCGCCACGCATATCGAGCGCCTACGTCGGGGCCGCGCCGAGGACAGCATCCTGTCCGCCGTCCTGCACGACGGCGACCTCACCGAGACCGAGGTCAGGATGTTCGCGGGGCTACTGCTGGGCGCCGGGTTCATCACCACCACCCATGCGTTCGGCAACGCGGTGGTGGCGCTGGTCGGGCATCGCGATCAGCTCGCCCGACTGCAGGAACATCCGGGGGGCTGGCCGAACGCGGTCGAGGAGGTGCTGCGCTACGACTCCGTCGCGCACATCGCGGCCAGGGTGGCCACCGAAACCGTTGAGATCGACGGACATACCGTGCAGAAAGGCTCGGCGATCTTCCTTCTGATCGGCGGGGCCAACCGCGATCCGGCCATCTTCGAGCGTCCCAACGAATTCAACACCGCCCGCGCCAACGCCCGCGAACACATCAGCTTCGGCAGCGGCATCCACAGCTGCCTCGGCGCGTCGCTCGCGCGCATGGAACTACAGATCGGCCTGCAGGCGCTGTTCGAACGCTTCCCCCGGCTGGCCCTGGCCGGCGAGCCGATCCCGAACGACAGCACCCTGCTGCGCGGGATCAAGAAGTTGCCCGTCACCCTCGGGCCCGCGACGGCTGACGTTGCCCGGTGAGGACTGATCCGCCCACTCTCGCCATTCGCTGATTATCGGCGAACTCGTCGACGATGAGATTTGAGCTAGCTGCCGTCGCGGCGTGACTTGATGATCTCAGGCGTTCGTCGAGCCGTTCCTCGCGTTCCTCGATGGAGCGGCGTTCCCCGCAGCATGTACCAGTGCGCGCGAACGCGGCCCCACCCGCCGGCGTGCTCCACTGCGAAGCCCACAAGTGATGGAAAACCGCCGAGCAACACCTACGCCGAATTGGTCGGGATCAACGCGACAGCCAATCACCCCTAAGGCGGCGCTGGACACGTTCAAGGTCTGCCGCTGTGGCCGGTTTGTCACTGAACCACGCGATGGTCGCGCCAATATCGGCGATTTTCAACTCGCCGCGAGCCACCAGGTCTCTGGCCACTGCCGCTACCTCGTCCTCGGATAACCGACGCCGCAACAATGCCAGGAGCGCTCTGCAGTCGGTCTTGGGGATGCCATGCGGGTAGCCGGCTCGAATGAACGCCACAAACCTCGCCGCCAAATCACTCAAGCTCACCTGACACCCCCGCGACAGCCGCTAAAGCTACGGATCAGCGCAGCTCATAGCCTAACCCAACAAGCCCGCACCTTCGCCAGCCTCGCGGAGATGTGAAGCGGCGGAAGTGCTGTCGCGGATCCAAGCTCCGCGCACGCGTGACATCGAGGCCACCGCTTCCCTCTGGTCTTCCGATGCGAGGAGACCCACAGACGAGTACCTATTCGTTCAGCCGCGCGATTCGGTCGATGTGGGCGAGGAAGTGCCGTAGTACTTCGTCGGGCGCCTCGAGTTGCGGCCAGTGCCCGATGTCGTCGGCGAGCATCACGACGTCGGGGTCGGGGATCACCTCTTCGTAGCGGCGCGCCATGTGGGCACCGGAGTTGGGGTCGACCGGTCCATCGATCAACCGCATCGGAACCGCGGTCTGGCGCATGGCGCGCACCCACCGGTTGCGATGCGTGTATCGGTCGTTGATGAACCGGCCGACCTTGTGCAGCACCCGGCGCCCGTCGTTGTAGTCCAGGATCTGGTTGAACACCTCCATCATGTGCCGAGTCGGCTTGGTGTTCGGGCCGAACATCTCGCGCATTGTCGGCTCGAGCAGTCGTCGTGCCAGCGGGCTGCCCTGCACAGGGCTGAACAGGTCGCCCAGCGGGGTGCCCGACATCAGCTTCTGCGCCGCCCTGGGCGTGTAGGCCTCGATGAACATGCCGCCGTTGAGCCAGGTGATCGAGTCGATGCGCCATTCGCCATACGTCTGCTGCCCGAACTCGTGGCGGGCCAACAGTTCCTGGCCGACCGAGTCGCCGATGTCGTGGGCCAGGATGTGCGCGTTGTGGATGTCCAGGTGGGCCAGCAGCGCTTCGTGCATGTCGGCGTGGTCGTGCACCGAGTATTGGTAGTTTGTCGGTTTGGCGGAGAATCCCATGCCCATCATGTCGGGGGCGATGACGGTGAAGCGTTGGGTCAGTGTCGGCCAGATCGGCGCCCAGTCAAAGGAATTGAACGGGTAACCGTGGATCAGCAGCAGCGGAGGCCCGCTGCCCTCGACGCGATAGAAGATGTCGAAGCCCAGGTAGTCGAAGTGCTTGCCCGAGTCCAGCCAGCGTTTCAGTTCAGCGTCCATGACAGCCATCATGCGCCGACCCGAGTGGCTAGCCGTCATTGACCAGACTTCCTCGCTGCAGCGAGACACTCGCCGGGCGAGCTAGCGTGTAGTAATGCACTACCAAGTGACCGACGCCGACACAGCCGCGCAGATCGGCAGCGGCGATGTGCCGGTGCTCGCGACTCCACGGCTTATTGCATGGCTGGAAGCGGCCACGGTGCAAGCCGCCGCGCCCTTCACCGGCCCTGGCCAGACGACCGTTGGCACCGCGGTGCGCATCGAGCACCGGCGCGCGACCCACGTAGGCGGCACCGTAGAGGTCACCGCCGAGGCGCGATCGCCGGGCGAGGGGCGCCTTCTGACGTTCGAAGTGCAGGCGGTTGACGATTCAGGACAGCTTGTTGCTCGCGGCGAAATCGACCGCGTGATAGTTGACCGCGAAAAGTTCCTCCGCCGGTGACCAAGATGCGCCGCACCGTCGCGACCGCCAGTGTGCCTTAATATGAACTACTGGTCTCGGCGAGCGGTACTTCGCACAATTCGGATTTCGCCCCGGCGGACGGGCGCCGCACGTAGACCCACCACGTCAGCCCAGACCCGACGAGGTAGCACAGCAAGAAAAAGCAGAACGCCGTCGTTTCCGAGCCTGTGGTCAGATAGGACTGTCTCAGTGCCAGATTGATCAATACGCCGCCGAGCGTGCCGACCGCGGCGACGATTCCGATCACGGCGCCGGACATCGCGCGGGCCCAGTGGCGGCGTTCGGCCTCGGCGGCTTTGATGGAGTGGCTGCGCGATTCGAAAACCGCCGGGATCATTTTGTACACGGCCCCGTTGCCGATCCCGCACAAGACAAAAAGTGCCATAAAACCGACGATGTAGCCGGTCATTGTGGTGACGCTCAACGGGCCGGAGCGATTGTCGGCGTGTGCGCTCAGCACGATCAGCGCGCTGACGGCAGCGATCATGGCAAACAGAGCTCCCAGAGTGACGGTGCCTCCGCCGAGGCGGTCCGAGAGCCTGCCGCCGTACATCCGGGCCAGCGACGCGAGCAGCGGTCCGAGGAAGGCGACCCGGGCGGCGTGCAACGACGCCTGCAGCGGACCTTGCCCGGCGGCCACGTAGTTCATTTCCAGGACCTCGCCGAACGCGAACGAAAATCCGATAAATGAGCCGTAGGTCGCGACGTAGAGCGTCGCCAGGATCCAGGTGTCGCGCCGTACCAGAGCCGCTCGCGTGGGTTTGTGCTCGGCGCGGGGCAATTCCATGTTGTCCAGGAAGCATGCCGACCCGAGCGCGGCCACCGACAACAGCACCAGATAAATCGCGCATACCCAGTAGGGCTGCCGGTTGCCGGCGGTCGCGAGCACTAGCAGACCGATGACCTGGATCATCGGCACCCCAATGTTGCCACCGCCACCGGCAATGCCCAGCGCCGCGCCTTTGAGTCGCTGAGGATAGAAGACGTTGACGTTGGCGACCGCCGCCGAGAAATTGCCGCCGCCCATACCCGTTAGCGCCGCACACACCAGATACATCCATAACGGCCGACCGGGGTTGGCCAGCAGCAGAATCGTGCCGACTGTCGGGATCAACAGCACCAGCGAAGAGAACAACATCCAATTGCGGCCGCCGAACTTGGCCACCGCCGCCGCGTACGGGATGCGCAGGCAGCCGCCGACGAGGGTTGCGGTGGCACCCAAGAGAAGCTTGTCGGCCGGCGAAAGGCCGTAGACAGATCTGGGCATGAACAACACCATCACCGACCAGATCGACCAGACCGAGTAGCCGACGTGCATCGCGAACACGGACCAGATCAGGTTCCGCCGGGCGATCTTCTTATTGCCGGCCTCCCAAGCCGCGAGGTCCTCGGGATCCCAATTCGAAATGCGTTGCGCCCGACTCATCGACAATCCCCCAAAATTTCCGTGACCAAGAGCGGCTCACGACGACGCTAAGCACGAAAGCTCCAAGGTGACGTACGAGTAGCTGTGAGTTGTCAACGAATTCAGCGCATCGGGCACGGCTGTTCTGCTGAAATCGCAATCGATACAAAGTAATTCTCGCTCGATAAGCCAAAGTTGTTAATCATCAACGCCTTACAGGTGGGTAGAAGGCCCGCGCACGGCATTTCGTACCATCGGTCGACGGTTTACGAAATATTGGTAGGCAGCGGGCTTTGCGGAGAAGCCCATGCCTATCATGTCCGGTCCGATGACGGTGAACCGGTTTGTCAGCATGGGCCAGAACGGCGCCTAGTCAAAGGTTGTGACAACCATCCGCTGCTCACCGATGTAATCGCTGCACCTTCTCGGAACGACTCGACAGCCGCTACTTCCTAACGCTGCCAGACACACCACAGTCACCGCTGGCCGGACCCCTGAACACGTGCACGAGACTGTAGTCCAGTGAGACAACGTCGACCCAAGGGTTATGGCGCCACCAACGCCCAGAACACGCCTACATCGAAGTGGTTGGTCGACGGATCGGGATCGCCGTAGATCTCCCACCGAGGGCCGGCCATCCGGTACCCGTTCGCCTGGCTCCACTCGCACACCGCCTGATGAGTGTTGCCGATCTGGGCGATCGGGCCAGTGTGACTGGCGGTGGCGACGAGCCCGCCCGGAAGCGTTGACGCGACCACATGACCGGCAGGTTCGAATGAGCCGCTTACCTCAACGCCGACTTCAACGTTGGGGACATCGTCCTTGTAGAGCATGATGTTGTGCCCCCGCTTGTAGAGCCCCACTGGAGCGTCACCCCGGAGAAAGCTCCACACGCTGTCCAGCATCGGCCCCCACATCTTGGGGAACTCCGCCCACGTAGCCACCGCCGCTACCACCGCTGTCGGCGTCGGTTCGACGAACTTAACGGTCACGACAGTCATCGGCGCCAACCCTACGCCGCATCATGTCCTGACATGGGAGTGCAAGGCCGGGAGCATATCGTTTGTGGTCGCGGCGCCGATGCCGCAAAGCAGCACGTGCGACCGCGTCGGGCTGACGGTCGTCGTCGGGCTGACATCGCCGGGCTGACAGGATTTGAACCTGCGACCACTTGGACCCCCGGGTCCGATATATATTCGCGCGCAGTTGATTTCCGGTAGAAACACTGCGAAGTCCATTGCTGTACAGCCTCATTTTTGATCGCTCATCGCGTTGCCGGCTTTTTCTAGAGGTTTCCGGCACCCTTTATTGGCGTCAGCAGGAGACTGGCGGCTGCCGGCAGGTCCACGAAATCGGCTGGCTGCCCTCGCAATTGGGCCGATGGTTGGCGGTTACTTGTCGTCGGGGTTGAGCACGCGGAACACCAGGCCGGCGCAGGCTCCGGCAGCCAGTTGTGCGGCCACATAAATCAACGTCGACCATGCGAACAGCCCCATCGCCGCGCCACCCACGACCACGGCGGGGTTGAAGGCGCCACCCGATATCCCGCCGACCGCGACGGCCCCGACCACAACCGTGAACCCGATCGCCAGGCCGTAGAAGGAGTTATCGGTGTTGTCCTTGCTCGTGGCGACGTTGAGCACGACATAGGCGAGCGCGAAGGTGAACAGCAACTCGACGACGAGCGCACTGGTCATGGCATGGCCAGCCGGCGCGACGGCGCGGGCCTGCGAAGCACTGACAACCGCGCGGACCACCGGAGCGGCCGCAACGCCGCCAACCAGCTGAGCGATCCAGTAGCCCAACGCGTCTATGCGGTCGATCCGGCCGCGGACGAGCGCAGCGAGCGTCACCGCCGGGTTGTAGTGGCCGCCGGAGATGTGGCCGCCGGCATATACCATCACCATCAGTGCCGACCCGATCGCCAGCGGAGCCAGCGCAGCGCCGCCGCGCACGGTGGCCCCGACGGTGAACACCAAGAAGAAGGTGCCGATCAACTCGACGGTCATCTTGCGGATTGTCGTGGGGCGATTCGCCGTGGCCCGTGTCTTACGTTTGGTGATCGGAAAGGCGTTCGTCATGGATGACTCCTTGTAAAACTGAACGTTTAGTTTCTAAATGCGGCCAACGCGCGGCACAGCGGTTTTGATCCCGCCGGATCTGTGAAATCGCTCTCAGCGCGCCAGGCCTCGCATTGCCGCGTCCACGATCGCGTCGGCGGCGTTGCGATCAAGTGCGGCGTGACCGGCGACCAGCCGGTACATCGCGGGCCCGAAGATCAGGTCGATCGCGGCATCTGCATCCACGTCGGGCCGCAGCTCCCCCCGCGCGATGCCGCGGTCCAAGATCGCCCGCACCAATTCCCGTCGAGAGCCCACGAGGTGCTCCCGCAGTTCCTTGCCGATCTGGGGATCGAACTGCGCCTCCCCGATCAGTTGGGCATACGCTCGGCCATTTTTGCTGCGGTAGAAGCGGATCAGACCCCGGAGCGCTTGTCGGAAGTCTTCATCCGCTGACCCCGTGTCCGGGTCCGGCGACTCCTTCGCCATTTCCGACAGGAACGCCTCGACTGCCACCGCGTATTTGTTCGGCCACCACTTGTAGATCGTCGCCTTGCTCACGCCGGCACGGGTGGCGATCTCGTCGGTCGTCATCGCACGCAGGCCCACCTCGTTGATCAATTCCGACGTGGCGCGCAGCACGGCCGAACGGGACTGCTCGCTGCGCGGCCGGCCCGGACGAGACCTCGGATCCTCAGCCACCCGTCACCTCTACGACCAAAAACTGAACCCAACGTTCACAATTATGCAGCGCGGCGGCCTGCGCCGGGTCTCCTCTACGGGCAGCGACTTAGCGTGTGCCTATTCATCTCGCCGGGAGTATCGGTCGATGTGGGCGAGGAAGTGCCGTAGCACTTCCTCAAGCGCTTCGAGTTGCGGCCAGTGCCCGATGTCGTCGGCGAGCATCACCACGTCGGCGTCGGGGATCACCTCGGCGTAGCGGCACGCCATCTGGGCACCGGAGTTGGGGTCGACGGGCCCGTCGATCAACCGCATCGAGACCCCTGTCGCGTTCGGGTTGATCTGGTCCAAGGCGGCCCTTATGTCAGTCCACTCCCGCTCAAGGAATCGTCCATTTTGGGCCTGTTTATATTTTCCCGATGTGTAAACTGGTCAACCATGACGCCGTTTGGCGGCTTATGCTCACGGGACGGACGCCTTACAAGTTGCGTGGCGACGGCCTGAAATCATGAAGGAGCCTAGGCGGTTAACGAAACTACGTGCCTGGATCTTCGTCGCGATGGCGGTCTTCAGCGTGGCGGCGGGTCTCTTCGCCGGCATACATGCAGGTCATAAGCCTGTCGAACACCGCCTCGAAAACGACTGTCCTACGGCTCGTGACATCAATTCACATGTGGTCATCAATGTTTCAGGCAAAAACAGCCGCCTGAATCTCAGTTCCACGTTGGAAGTCCGCTTGCAAGGCGTGAATCCTCCAGATCCGATCAGGCCTCATTTGGATTTTGCGGCTGGTGCTTCCTTCTTCACCGAATGCTTTGTCCCGACAATGCTCGCGGCGAAGCTGCAATACCTCGATTGGTCCAACGGTTCGATTACAGCGCGTTTCGATCTAAAATCCAGCGTGAATATGGGTGCGCCGCGTCCCGGTGACCCGTTTCAGCCCCTAGTTTTCGCGGCGATCGGGTTCCCACACTCCAGCCTGACGGTGGCCCCGTGCGGTTGGCCAAAACCTAGCGCGAGTGGACTAGTCTGCAATCCGAACAGTCGAACCACCATCGACGTGCAGGTGCCCAGTTCATCCGGCTTTGAGCCGGTCGCCCAGCCGTTCCCGCGGCACACCGAGCACAAAGACAACGACGTCCACACCTACATCTACACGTGGTCGTTCCCCGGACCGTCCGCGCCGCCGGTAACGGTCTCGACCGACCTTCCACTACAGGCCCTTGCGGTTGGATACCTTAAGTCCCCGCATGTGACAAAGTGTGACGATATTCCGGCGTTGGATTTGAACGTGCGCTTCTTGGCGTATGGCTTGTCGTCGTTTGTGGCGCTGCTGATCGGGTCATTTGCGTTGTGGAGGTCGGCCGCAGGGTGGAGGCTGGCGGGGATCACTCTTGGAGCATTGGGACTCGGCAGCCTCTTACTGAAGTGCTCCGGCGTGTGGACTGGTATCTATGCGACGGTCGCCTGGTTGATCGTGTTATTGGCGGCTGCTCGGAGCTGGCGCTCCGCTGTCGTAGGGATCCTCGCCGCAGCTGTGGCTTTCTCGGCGCCGTGGCTGCCGGATGTTGTGCCCACAGGCGTGGCGCTGGCCATCGCCTTCACAGTGTTGGCGGTGACAGCTCTCGCTGAACTGTTCCGTCGGCTGATGCAAGCATTCGACTTGAGGGACGACACTGCAGCAACCGACCACCAGTTCCGCAATATAGTCACCTGCGTCGGCATAGTGGGGTTGTCATTCTTGTTCGCATTCGGACTAGGCGAGAGGGCAATAGGACCGGACGGAAACCTAGAGTTCACTATCACAGGCATGCCAGGCAAGATGATCATGACCAGCCTTAACGGCAGCTTGCCCCTGTTACAGCTCGGCGCTCTGATTGCGGTCGCGTTCTTGGCTGTCGAGCGCCCCTCGCAGAGCCGAGTACGCCCAGCGTGGGTATTGCCCGCCGGCTTGGCGTTGATGTTGGGTCTCGCCGCGCCGTGGTCACAAAACCGTGAGGACGTTCTCGTCCAAATCATCTCCGGGCTTTTATCCCCGTTGCAGGTGGTGATCATTTGGATTGGTTTCCGCCGGTGGCTCAAGCCGCAGGATCCAGACGACTCCGACGATAATGAGCCCTCCTTTCGCAAGAAGCTACTGCTCAAGGCCGCGAAAAGCCCTGCCACCAAAAGCGCCGCGGATCTCGCCTCCGCGAAAGCTGGCCACGACCTATTAGAAGCGGGGCCTCGCTACACTAAAATAGGAAATGCGCGTCGAGCAGCGACGCTTGCTGGTTACCTGTCTGTTCCTTTGGTTCTGTATTTTGTCTGGACGACCCTCGGGCAAGCCCACGACGCCCTCACGGGGAATGAGGGCGTTTTGATGGTGTTTGCTGCTCTCGTTACTGAGGCGGCGCGCTGGGTGGTCAGTGGATTCGTCTTCGGATTCTTCTATACAAAGATTCCCGGCCGTGTCGGCCCAGAGAAAGCCATCTGGTTCGCCGGACTGTGGGTACTCAGCTGCCTGGTACCTACGGCGGTTGCGAGGGGTTTTTCGGTTGATCTGTCACAACAGTTCATATATCGCAGTGCGCAATTCGCGCTTTTCATCATCATTCTTGCGGTGCTGGTCGACCTTGCCACCATCAAGTCAGCTGGCGGCACGTGGCGGGACCTGCGCACCGTGTATTCGCTGCAAAACTACGGCGAGGTTGTCGCCGCCGTCGCCCCGGCGGCATTCTTGGCAGTGACATTGGCGCAACAGATTATCGCTGGCTCCGGTTTCGATGTTGCCGAGTCATTCTTTGGTGGAATCAAAAACGTGATTCCGCCAAAGTGAACGTAAGTTCAGAGCTATCCCGATGTCCTGAGACATCACATGCGTCGGGCTGACAGGATTTGAACCTGCGACCACTTGACCCCCAGTCAAGTGCGCTACCAAACTGCGCCACAGCCCGCATGCCGCCTGAATCACCGGCAGCAGGTCGACAGCCTACCGCAGACGAGCCGCCACCTTACTAATGCCCGAGCGAACTGCGCGTCTTCTCCACCCAGGCCAGCAGCGCCTCGGCTAGTTCAGACTCGCGGCGGTAGAACCGCTGCGCCGGCACGGGCACGCTGACCGCCACCAGCTGCTCGCTCACCCCGGGTAGCACGGCGCCGACGGCGCAGACACCTTCGGTCTGTTCCTCGCGGTCGTAGGCAAGCCCTTCGGCGCGGACGCGGTCGAGCTCCTTGCGCAGCGCCGCCGGGGTCGTGATCGTGTTATCGGTCAGCCGGGCCAGCCGGCTGGGCAGGACCTGCGCCTGCTGCTCGGGCGGCAGACTCGCCAGCAGCGCCTTGCCATTGGCGCAGCAGTGCAACGGAAATGACTCCCCCACCGCGCTGATCGCCCGCAGCCGGTGCGGCGAGACGACCTGGTCGACGAACGTCGCGCGCTCACCATCGAGGATCGACAGGTCCACCGTCTCCTCCACCTCGCGCGACAGCTCCTCCATAAACGGGTGCACGTCCATCACCACGCCGAGCCGCACGGTGGCGGCCATCCGTGCGATCTCGGGCCCGAGCCGATACGGGCCGCGGGCCCCCCGCCAGGCCACGAGGCCCTCGTCGTCCAGCGCGCCGAGGATCCGGCTGACAGTGGAGCGCGCCATGCCCAGCCGCTCGCCGATCTCGGCCTGGCTTAACCCTCCCGGGTGCGCTTGCAGCAGCCGCAGGATTTCGCCTGCGCGGGAGATGACCTGGATGCCGCCGTCGGACGTCACGCCGCATGTCCCGTCTCGAGGCGGTAGGTCCCGGAGGGGTCGACCATCGCGACCAGCCGCACGATGCAGCCGTCGCCGCCCACCCAGCGCCATGGGAACGCGGCGAATGTGACGCGCTTGCCGGTGACCTTGTCCAGGTCTCCCCCGACGTTCTCGAAACCGTAGATGCCCTTGGATAGGATCGCGCGGTGACACGGCTCCCACTCCGGGAAATCATCGAGCACCTTGCGGCCGGTTGCCTCCTCGTATTCCCTTACCGCCCAAGGTAATAGGCCGCCGGTGTGTTCCGCCGGGCCGTGTGGGGCGATCGCCGTGGCCATCGGGTGATCCAGCGCCTGAGTGTCGGTGCCGACGGCCTTGACGCCCTTGGCCGCAAACCACTCCCCTGCCTCCTTGTAAAAACCCGGCGAGTAGGCGTAGTACTCGGCGCTGTCGGCATAAGTGTGGTGCCAGCCGGTGTTGACGATGACGATGTCGCCGGGTCGGATCTGCGGCGTCGCGTTCTCAAGGTCGTCGGCGGTGACGACCTCCCACTTCTTCTTTGGGATCGAGACGACGACGCCGGTGCCGAAGAACGCGCTGAGCGGGATCTCGTCCAGGAAGGGGGTTCCCTCGATGACGTGCGCGGGCGCGTCGATATGGGTGCCGGAATGCATTACGGTGGTGACCTTTTGGGTCAGCACCCGGCTTTTCGCCATGTTGTGCAGGCGCTCGATCTTCACATCCTCGAAGTACGGCCACGCCGGCACGCCATGCCCCCAGGGATGGGACAGGTCGTAGAACTCCAGCTTCGACTCGGCTTCACCGAGGGGCCAACTGATACTCATGGTTTCCTTCCAATCAACACGCGGTGTAGCCGCCGTCGAGATACATCACCTGGCCGGTGAAGAAGCTCGACGCGTCGCTGAGCAGATAGATGAGTGCGCCGACGAAGTCGTCGGGCTCGGCGAAGCGGCGCAACGGGATTCGCGCGAACATCGCCTCGCGCGTTTGGCGGCCCTTCTCGTCGGCGGCGAACATCCATTGGGTCACCTCGGACCGGAAAACCGTTGGCGCAAGGGCATTCACCCGGATGCCGTCGGGTCCCCACTCTGCGGCCAGGCTCTTGGCCAACAGGTCGGTGGCCCCCTTCGACGGGCAGTAGGCGCTGTAGCCGGCGGCGTGGCCGAGGGAGCCGCGCACCGATGAGACCAGCACGACGCTGCCCCCGGTGCCCTGCTCCAACAGCACCCGCCCGGCCGCCTGGCACACCAGCCAGGCGCCGCGGGCGTTGGCGCCCATCACCTTGTCGTAGTCCTCGACGGCCATCTCGGTGATCGGCGCGACGTGGTTCATGCCGGATGCCACCAAGACCCCGTCAAGGCGGCCGTGCCGAGCGACCGCCGCCTCCACCATCTCTTCAGCATCGGCGGGTGTCTCGGGCCGGCGGGTGACGACGGCGGCGTCGAGGCCGGCCTCGTCGACCAGTTGGGCCAGTCCTGTGGCGTTGCCGCCGGCCAGCGTCAGCCGCGCCCCGGCTTCGGACAATGCGCGGGCCGCGACACTGCCCAGGGCGCCCGTCGCGCCGGTGATCAGTATCGACTTGTCCTGAACACTGAACAGCTTCATCGCTGTCTCCGTAATTCCTACGATGCGGGTATTTCAACCCGATATACGAGAGAGGTTAGTGCCTGCGGTCGCTGGAAATCAATGCCTTACTCCTGTGATATAGGCGTCATTACCCGTATTGCGGGTGTTTATTGCCGACAAACGGCACATCAGCCACAGAAGGGAGCACAACCGACTTGTCGCTGCGAGGCGGGCACATCGCCTATTGCCCTCCGCGCCGGGGCCCATGTGACAGGTGTGACCCGCACCATCCGGCCGGGACGACGCTCAGCGCCGCTTGGCTCCCCGCTTCTCGCGCACCCGCACGTTGATGCGGATCGGCGAACCCTCGAACCCGAACGTCTCGCGCAGCCGCCGCTCCAGGAAGCGCCGATAACCGGCCTCGAGGAAGCCGGTGGTGAAGAACACGAACGTCGGCGGTCGGGCGGTGGCCTGGGTGGCAAAGAGGATGCGCGGCTGCTTGCCACCACGCACCGGGGGCGGCGTGGCCGCGACGACTTCCTTGATCCAGGTGTTCAGCTGGCCGGTGGAGATCCGCTTGTCCCAGGATTCCAGTGCGGTCTCCATGGCCGGCACCAGCTTCTGCACGGCGCGGCCCGTCTTGGCGGAGATGTTGACCCGCTGCGCCCAGCGCAGCTGCGCCAGTTCGCGGTCGATCTCGCGTTCCAGGATGTCGCGGCGGTCCTCGTCGACCAGGTCCCACTTGTTGAAGGCCAGCACCAAGGCGCGGCCGGCCTCGATCACCATCGACAGCACCCGCTGATCCTGTTCGGTCAGCGTTTCGGAGGCGTCGATCAGCACGACGACGACCTCGGCCGCGTCGATGGCCGAGTGCGTGCGCACCGAGGCGTAGAACTCGTGCCCGCTGGCCTGGCCGACCTTGCGCCGCAGGCCGGCGGTGTCGACGAACCGCCACGCCTTGCCGCCCAATTCGATGAGCGAGTCGACCGGGTCCACCGTCGTGCCGGCGACGTCGTGCACAACCGAACGCTGGTCTCCCGCAAGCTTGTTCAGCAGTGAGCTCTTGCCCACGTTGGGCTTGCCGACCAGCGCCACCCGTCGCGGGCCGCCCGCCTTGGGCGCGGCCTCGGAGACCTCGGGCAGCGCGGCCAGCACCTCGTCGAGCAGATCGGCGACGCCGCGACCGTGCATCGCGCTGATCGCGTGCGGCTCACCGAGCCCCAGCGACCACAACGCGGCGGCGTCCGCCTCGCCCTTCTCGCTGTCAACCTTGTTGGCGGCCAAGAAGACCGGCTTGCCCGAACGCAGCAGGATCCGGGCGGCGGCCTCGTCGGCCGCGGTGGCGCCGACGGTGGCATCGACCACCAGGATCACCGCGTCGGCGGTGCGCATGGCCACCGACGCCTGCTCGGCCACCAGCTGCTGCAGGCCCTTGGCGTCGGGCTCCCATCCTCCGGTGTCCTGCACGACGAACCGGCGCCCGGTCCACAGCGCGTCGTAGGAGACGCGGTCGCGCGTGACGCCGGGGATGTCCTGTACCACCGCCTCGCGCCGTCCGAGGATCCGGTTGACCAGGGTCGACTTGCCGACGTTGGGCCGGCCCACCACCGCGACGACGGGCGCGGGGCCGGGCTCGTCGACGTCATCGATACCGGAATCGGTGAGCTCCCAATCGCTTTCGTCGGACCAGGTGCCGTCGGACGTCATCGCACCGCCCCGCTTTTCTGGCGGACCAGCTCGAGCAGGTGGGCGATCACCTGGGCCTCGCTCATGTCGCTGGTATCGACGACCACCGCGTCGTCGGCCGCGCGTAGCGGCGACACCGGCCTTGTCGAGTCGAGATGGTCGCGGCGGCGCACGTCGGCCAGCACGCCCTCGTAGTCGTCGGGAAGCCCGGACGCGACGTTCTGGTCGTTGCGGCGTCGCGCACGGGTCTCGGCCGACGCGGTCAAAAAGATCTTCACCGGAGCGTCGGGCAATACAACGGTTCCGATGTCGCGGCCCTCGACGACGACGTTGCCGGGCCCCTCTGCCAAGGCCCGCTGCAACCCCACCAGCCGCGCGCGAACGGCCGGCACCGCCGACACCGCCGAGACGGCCCGGGTCACTTCGTCGCCGCGGATCTCGACCGAGACATCCTTTCCCTCAAGGAAGTAGTGCTCATCGTCCACCGACAGCGGCACCGTCGACGCCACGGTCGCGACGGCTTCGGCATCATCCGGGTCGACCCCCGCGCGCAGCACCGCCAGCGTGACGATCCGGTACATCGCCCCGGTATCCAGGTAGCGGGCGCCCAACGCAGCCGCCAAAGCCTTTGACACCGACGACTTTCCGGTTCCCGCCGGGCCGTCGATGGCGACAACGACGCCCGTCACAGCCCGACCGCCTTGTACAGCGCGCCGATCTCGTCTCGCCGCAACGCCCGGATGCTGCCCGGGCGCTGCTCGCCCAGCGACACCGCGCCGATGTCGGTGCGCACCAGCGCCTCCACCGGGAAGCCGGCGGCGCCCAGCAGCCGGCGCACGATGCGGTTGCGCCCCTCGTGCAATGTCAACCGCACCAGCGTCTTACCCGGGATCGCATCCACCACGGCGAAGTCGTCGACGCGCGCCACCCCGTCGTCGAGCTCGATTCCGGCGCGCAGCCGCTTGCCCAGCCCGCGCGGCACCGTGCCCGCCACCGTCGCCAGGTAGGTCTTGGGCACCTCGTGGGAGGGATGCATCAGCCGGTGCGCCAGCTCGCCGTCGTTGGTCAGCAGGATCAGCCCCTCGGTGTCGGCGTCCAGCCGTCCGACGTGAAAGAGGTTCTTGTTGCCGCGGACCCGGCGCTCGATCAGGTCGCCGATGCACGGGCGGCCGCGTTCGTCCGACATGGTCGAGTGCATGCCGCGCGGCTTGTTCAGCGCCAGGTACACCATCGAGTCGTCGACGACCACCCGGGCCCCATCGACGCGGATCACCGAGGCGTCCGGGTCGACCCGCGTCCCGAGCTCGGTCACCACCTGCCCGTCAACCTCGACGCGGCCGTCGATAATCAGCTTCTCGGCCGCCCGCCGCGAGGCAATTCCGGCCTGGGACAAGACTTTTTGCAGCCGGATCCCTTCAGTATCGGCCATCAATCCTTGTCCACATCGAAGGACAGCGACTGCTCGGACGCCGAACCGCCCGCGAGTTTGATGAAACGTGGCTCGCTGTCCAGGGATTCGGTGAGGTCCTCGATCGTGTCGACGTCGGGAAGCAGCGGCGCGATGTCGGGAAGGTCGCCCAGCGACTCCAACCCGAGGCGCTCCAGGAACAGCTCGGTGGTGGCGAACGTCGTCGCGCCGGTGTCGTCGTCGACGCCGGCCTCGGTGATCAGGCCGCGGGCCAGCAGGGTGCGCATGACGGCGTCCACGTTGACGCCGCGCACCGCGCTCACCCGCGCGCGGGTCACAGGCTGGCGGTAGGCGACCACGGCCAGCGTCTCCAGCGCGGCGCGGGTGAGTTTGGATCGCGCGCCGTCCAGCAGCAGCTTCTCGACGTAGGGGGCGAAGCGGGCGCGGGTGTACATCCGCCAGCCCTCGCTGTTCTGCCGCAGGTCGATGCCGCTCTCGCGCTCGGCGAGTTCCTCGGACATCTGCTGCAGCTTGGCCGCGATACGGTAAACGGGCTGTCCGGTGGCCGCGCCCAGCGCCTCGACGGTGACCGGGGTGTCCACCACCAGCAACAGCGCCTCCAGCACCGAGCCGAGTTCGTCGGCGTCCATCGGCGCCGCCTCGGCGATCTCGATCCCCAGATCGATCTCGGGCAGCTCTTCGGGCAACTCTTCAGTCATTCGTCACGCACTTCTGCCGGCCGTTCCCCGGTCCACGAAATTTGGAGCACGCCAAGCGGCTCTGACTGGTCGAATGCTACCGTCCGGGTCCGATACAGCTCGAGCAGCGCTAGAAAGCGGCCGACGACCTCCAGCGGCGCCTCGCAGTCGGCGACCAGCTCGGAAAACGTCGCCCACTGGCCGCTGCCGCGGGCCTCCAGGATCTCCAGCAACTTCTTGGCCTGCTCGGGAACCGAGACCGCCACCTCGTGCAGGTGCCCGATCGACACCGTCGGCACCGGGCGCGGGGTGAACGCGACCGCCGCGATCTGGGCGAAGCGTTCGGCGTCGACGCCGAGCATCACCTCGGGGAGCAGCTCGGTGAACCGGTCCTCCAGCGACACCGCGCGCGGGTAGCTGCGCGGCGCGGCGGCCTCCAGCTCGGCGAACATCTCCGCGACGTGCTTGAACGCCCGGTACTGCAGCAGCCGGGCGAACAGCAGGTCGCGCACCTCCAGCAGCGCCAGGTCCTCCTCGTCGTCGATCTGCCCGGCCGGCAGCAGGCGCGCCGCCTTGAGGTCGAGCAGCGTCGCGGCGATCACCAGGAACGCGGTGGTCTCCTCCAGCCCCAGCTGGGAGCCGATCGCTTTGGTGTAGGCGATGAAGTCGTCGGTGACCTGGTGCAGCGCCACCTCGGTGACGTCGAGGCGGTGGGCGAAGATCAGCTGCAGGAGTAGGTCGAACGGCCCCTCGAAGTTCGTGAGGCGGACCTGGAAGCCGGTCTGGGGTGGCGCCTCACCGTTGGCGGTTGAGTTCACGCGCCGAATCGGTGGATGAACTCGCGGGCCAACGCGCGGTAGGCGATCGCGCCGGTCGATCGGGGCGCCCAGGTGGTGATCGGTTCGCCCGCCACGCTGGTCTCCGGGAACCGGACGGTCCGGGTGATGACGGTGTCGAACACCAGGTCCCCGAACCGCTCGACGACGCGGGCCATCACCTCGCGCGCGTTGACGGTGCGCGGGTCGTAACGGGTGAGCAGGATGCCGCTGATCTCCAGCTTCGGGTTGAGCCGGTCGCGCACCTTGTCGACGGTGTCGGTGAGCAGCGCCAGGCCGCGCAGCGAGAAGTACTCGCACTCGGTCGGGATCACCACGCCGTCGGCGCAGGCCAGCCCGTTGACGGTGAGCAGGCCCAGCGACGGCTGGCAGTCGATCAGCACGTAGTCGTAGCGGTCCAGCACCGGGTACAGCGCGCGGCCCAGGGTCTGCTCGCGGCCCACCTCGTTGACGAGCTGGATCTCGGCGGCCGACAGGTCGATGTTGCTGGGCACCAGGTCCATGTGGTTGATCCGGGTCTTGAGCAGCACGTCGTCGATCGACACCCGCGGTTCCACGAGCACGTTGTGGATGGTCTTGTCCAGCTCGTAGTGCGGCACGCCCAGGCCCGCGGACAGGGCACCCTGCGGGTCCATGTCCACCAGCAGCACGCGGCGGCCGTACTCGGCCAGCGCGGCGCCCAGGTTGATGGTCGACGTGGTCTTCCCGACGCCGCCCTTCTGGTTGCACATCGCGACGACCTTGGCGGGGCCGTGCGAAGTGCGCGGCGCCGGCTCGGGGATCGCCCGCGGCGGGCGTCCCGTCAAGCCGATCTCGACGCCGTTTTCCGGGTGCTCGGTCATCACGCCCGGCGTGTTCGGGAGGTGAACATCGCTCGAAAGTCTAACGGCTTCGCGCATTTAACCGGGGCGCCGCGCTGGCGAGTCACCAGCCAATATGGGCGGAAATCGCTGGTCGAGCGCTCATGCGTAAGGGGAGTTAACTTCAGTCACACCAGCAACATTCGGGAGGTCGCTATCGTGGTTTTACATGGACCTCAAGCGGAGGCTGCCCATCCTGCGCTGGTCGGTGTTGCGGATGGCCACCGGCGTGCGCAACATCACCAGGACGGGCCAGATCGGTGACGGCCGCGAGGTGGCCGCCGCCGAATACGTGCTGCGGAACGCCCGCGCCGGCGACGTCGACGACGCGTTGGCCGCCCTGGACAAGTTCGCCTACGAGAAGTCGATGCTGATGAGCATCGGCGACGAGAAGGGGCTCCTGCTCGATGCGGCCGTGCGCCGTGCCGATCCCGCGCTGGCGCTCGAGCTGGGCACCTACTGCGGCTACGGCGCCCTGCGGATCGCCCGCGCCGCCCCCACGGCCAAGGTGTATTCCGTCGAGCTCGCCGAGGCCAACGCCGTCAACGCCCGCCGGATCTGGGAGCACGCCGGCGTAGCCGACCGGGTCACCTGTGTCGTCGGCACCATCGACGACGGCGGGCGCACCCTGGACGCGCTGGCCGGCGAGCACGGATTTACTTCGGGGGCATTGGATTTCGTGTTTCTGGATCACGACAAGGACGCCTACCTGGGCGACCTGATGAGCATCGTCGATCGGGGCTGGCTGCATCCGGGCGCGATCGTGGTCGCCGACAACGTGCGAATCCCCGGTGCGCCGAAGTACCGCGAATACATGCGCCAGCAACAGGGCAAGGGGTGGAACACCGTCGAGCACAAGACGCACGTCGAGTACCAGTCGATGGTGTCCGACCTGGTGCTGGAGTCCGAATACCTGGGCTAGATTGACCGTGAGCAGACACAAAAGCCCCCGACACGCCGACGAAATGGGGGCTTTTGCGTCTGCTCGCGCCGTTATTGCGCCCGGTCCCGCCAATTATTGCGCGCGCGGGTGCGCCCCGGCCCACACCTCGCGCAGCGCGTGCACGGTGACCAGCGTGTAGATCTGCGTCGTCGTTACCGACGCGTGCCCGAGGAGCTCCTGCACGACGCGAACGTCGGCGCCGCCCTCCAGCAGGTGGGTCGCAAAGGAATGCCGCAGCATGTGCGGCGACACGCCCGAGGTGATCCCGGCGCGCTCGGCGGCGTCCTGCAGCACCTGCCACGCGCTCTGCCGCGACAGCCGGCCGCCGCGGGCGTTGAGGAAGATGGCCGGCGTGCCGCGGCCGCGCCGTGCCAGGTCGGGGCGGCCGCGCACCAGGTAGGCGTCCAGCGCCTGCACGGCGGGGCGCCCGATGGGCACAAGTCGCTGCTTACCGCCCTTGCCGCGCAGCAGCACCGACCGTGCCTCGGTGTCGATGTCGTCGACGTCGAGGCCGACGGCCTCGGAGATCCGAGATCCGGTGGAGTACAACAACTCCAGCAGGGCACGGTTGCGCAGCGTCAGCGGGCCGTCGCTCGGGCCGTCCCCGCCGGCGCCTTCGAGCAGCGCCAGCACCTGGTCGATCGTCAGGCTCTTGGGAAGCCGACGGCCGGGCGTCGGGGGGCGCACGGCCCGAGCCACATCCAGCTCGGCGAGGCCTTCGGCGGCGGCGAACCGGTGCAGACCGCGCACCGCGATCAGCGCCCGCGCCGCCGACACCGCCGACAGCGCCGCCGTCCCGGCGTCGGGGTCGCCGCGGCGCAGCGAGACGAGGAACTCGCTGACGTCGTCCTCGCCGACCTTGGCCAGGTCGTGAATTCCGCGGTCCGACAGGTGCTTCGAATAGCGGCGCAGGTCGCGGCGATAGGAGGTCAGCGTGTTCTTCGCCACGCCCCGTTCGATGGTCAGGTGGTCGAGGTAGCCCTGCAGCTGGGTGTCCAGAACCGCCGCCGTCATTGCGCGGCCTTTCGCGCGGCGAACGCGGTCGGCTTGTCGAGCCACGGGCTGCGGGGCGGGCGCGTCATCATGAACTCGGTGGTGGCGACGTGCGCGGCCAAAATCCCCGCCACCGCAATGGCATTCACGATCTCGCCCCTGAACACCTTGTCGACGGCATCTTCCAGCGGATACCACTGCAGCGTCATGTCGGCCTCTTCGTCGTGCGCTTCGGGCCGGTCCACCTGGGTGAGGCCGGTGGCCAGGTAGACGCGCACGGATTCGTCGCTGAAGCCGGGCGTGGAGTCGAGGTCGACGAGCACGCGCCAGGTGTCGGCCTTCAGGCCGGCCTCCTCGTGCAGTTCCCGGGCGGCGGTCAGCTCCGCGGGCTCGCCACCGACGTCGAGCAGCCCGGCGGGCAGCTCCCACAGCCGCCGCCCGAACGCGTGCCGGTACTGATACACCAACGGGATGTTGCCGTCGTCGTCCATCGCCACCACGGCCACCGCGCCGAAGTGCTCGACGACTTCACGGGTGACGAGCTTGCCGCCGGGCATCCGGACCTGATCGCGGCGCAGCGCGAATATCTTTCCGGTGTGCAGCGTTTCGGATGACGCCGTCTCGAAGACGTGCTCAGCCACGGGTCGCGGGCTCGGGTAGCGGCCGCTGAACGCTGTCACGATGCTGGTTGCCGTTGGACGACTGCTCCGGGATCTCCACCGGAAGCTGCTCGCCCGCCTTGTAGTCCAGGGAGGCCTTGACGAACGCGACGAACAGCGGGTGCGGCCGGGTGGGCCGGCTCTTGAGCTCCGGGTGGGCCTGGGTGCCGACGATGAACGGGTGCACCTCGGGCGGGTACTCGACGAACTCGACGAGGTGGCCGTCGGGCGAGGTGCCCGAGAAGCGCAGGCCGCTCTCGGCGATCTTGTCGCGGTAGGCGTTGTTGACCTCGTAGCGGTGCCGGTGCCGCTCGGACACCTCCGTCGCGCCGTACGCCTGGGCCACAATCGAATCCGGCTCCAGCACGGCGGGGTAGGCCCCGAGCCGCATGGTGCCGCCGAGGTCGGCGTTGCCGGCCACGATGTGCTCCTGGTCGGCCATCGTGGAGATGACGGGATCCGGTGTGCCCGGCTCGAATTCGGCCGAGTTGGCTTCCATCAGGCCGGCCGAGCGGGCGGCCTCGATCACGATGCACTGCAGCCCAAGGCACAGCCCCAGCACCGGCAAGCCGCGGCCGCGGGCGTGCCGGATGGCGCCGATCTTGCCCTCGATGCCGCGGATGCCGAAACCGCCGGGCACCAGGACGCCGTGCACGTCGCTCAGCGCGGCGGCGGCGTCATGGGGGTTCGCACAGTCGTCGGACGGTATCCACACCATCTCGACCTTGGCCTGGTGCTTGAACCCGCCGGCGCGCAGCGCCTCGGTGACCGACAGGTAGGCATCGGACAGCTCGACGTACTTGCCCACCAACGCGATTCGCACGGTCTCGTGCGGCTCGTGTACCCGGCGCAGCAGGTCGTCCCATTCGGTCCAGTCGACGTCGCGGAACGGCAGGTTGAGCCGGCGGACCACGAACGCGTCGAGCTCCTCGCGGTGCAACACCTTCGGGATGTCGTAAATCGACTTCGCGTCCGGGGTGGAGATGACGCCGTCGATGTCGACGTCACACATCAGGGCGATCTTGTTCTTCAGCGGCTCGGGGACGTCGCGATCGCAGCGCAGGATCAGCGCGTCCGGGGTGATACCGATGCTGCGCAGCGCGGCGACCGAGTGCTGGGTGGGCTTGGTCTTGAGCTCACCCGAGGGCGCCAGGTACGGCACCAGCGACACGTGCAGGAAGAACACGTTTTCCCGGCCGAGGTCGTGGCGCACCTGGCGCGCCGCCTCCAGAAAGGGCTGCGACTCGATATCGCCTACGGTGCCGCCGATTTCGGTGATGACGACGTCCGGGCGATTGCCGTCGGCGTCCGGCTGGGCCATGGCCAGGATCCGCCGCTTGATCTCGTCGGTGATGTGCGGAATGACCTGGACGGTGTCGCCGAGGTACTCGCCGCGCCGCTCCTTGGCGATGACGGTCGAATACACTTGCCCCGTGGTCACATTCGCCGATCCGGACAGGTCGCGGTCCAGGAACCGCTCGTAGTGGCCGACGTCGAGGTCGGTCTCAGCGCCGTCCTCGGTGACGAACACCTCGCCGTGCTGGAACGGGTTCATGGTGCCCGGGTCCACATTGAGGTAGGGGTCGAGCTTTTGCATCGTGACGTGCAACCCGCGAGCCGTCAGTAGCTGCCCCAGGCTGCTGGCGGTGAGCCCCTTGCCGAGCGAGGAAGCAACCCCACCGCTGACGAAGAGGTGCTTGGTGGCGGTTTGCGGGTGCTTGCGCACTGGCGACCTCCGTGAAGACGGGCAGGGCTTGGATTTGTCTAGCAATTTAACTAGCTGGGCCTGCCGACCCACGGAAATCCACCCTAACATCCGGCACGCCGACGCGCCGCGAACACGCCCTAGCGAGGGCCCACCGACGATTTACTGGGGCACGGTGATCGAGGTGGCGCCGTGCCCGGTGCCGTACTGCCCGATGTGGCCGCCGTTGATCAGATCGTGCAGGCCCAGGACCGTCGTGATCCGTCCCGGCGCGGCGTCGATGTCGTCGACGGTGCTGATCGCCGTGTTCATGCCGGCGTCGGCGCGGGCGGTGGCGACCGCCGCGCCCCCCGTCGCCGAGCCGTCGCGGCCCGCCAGCAGGGTGCCCGAGCCGTGGGGTGCAAGTGCGGCGGAGAACCGGGCCACGCTCACGCCCTGATTGCCGGCGTCCTGCGGCAATGCGCCGCCGGTCACGACCAGCGCGGCGTTGGCCGCCCCCAGGTGGTCGGCGGGCTGATAGGTGATGAAGCCGGTGTCGCGCAGCGACGCCAGCACGGTGTCGCGCTGCGCGTCGTCGATCGGCGGGGTGGCCGGGTTGGCGTTGATCAGCATGGCGATGCCGAGCAGGTCGCCGGCCTGCGAGCCCTGGTCGACGAGCTTGGTGCTCAACTGCTGACCGGCGGGCAGGATCGAGGAGTTCACCACCGTCCGCAGCTTCTCCGCGGAGTTGGCGTCGACGAACTCCTGGGTGAGCGAGACCGTTCCGGCGACGGTTCCGCCGGCCTGGCCGATGAATTTCGCGATCGCGGCGACGTCGTCGTCCCGGGCGTCCGGGGTGCGGAACATCACCACCGACTTCCCACCCAGCGCGTCGTGCACGATCCGGCCGGCCAGCTGGTTGTCGAAATTGTTTGCGGCGGCAAGCTTTTCGTTCATCGCGTTCTTCTGGTCGTTCAGCCCGTTGATCTGGGTGTACAGGTCGCGCTTCTCGTCACGCAGGCTGGACAGCAGGGTGTCCGAGAGGAATCCGGAGCCCAGCACGACGCCCACGGCCAACGCCAGGAAGACCGCGGCCAGGGATAGGGCGTGTTGGCGTAACGAGATCATTTAACGCACCGTTCGTCGAAAAGCTATGTGAGCAAGTGCTGTATCCACAGGGTGAAGTGGTTCCAGTAGTGGGTGATCCAGTGCATCACCACGCCGTCGGTGCGCGAGACCCACAGCGCGACGATGACGGCGATCAGCATCGTCAGCGCCAGCAGCGCGATGGCGCCCGCCGAAATGTGGTTGCGGTACAAGGTCGCAACGGCCTTGGCGTCGACCACCTTCTCCCCCACCCGAAGCCGCGTCAGGAACGTCGAGGGGTTGCTCTGGGTGCGGTTGCGGTCGAAGAACGTCTCGATGTTGGCGGTGTGGCCGGCCGTCACGAGCAACGCGGCACCGTGGTGGTCGGCCAGCAGCAAGGCCAGGTCGACCGCCGAACCGGCGGCCGGGAAGGTCATCGCCCCGACGCCGAGGTCCTGGATCCGTTCCAGGCCCGGCGCGTGGCCGTCGGCGTCGGCGGGCAGCACGACCTGGGCGCCGCACTTGAGGGTGTCGGTGCTGATCTGGTCGGGGTCGCCGACGATGATCTGGGGGCGATAACCGTTCTTGCGCAACACATCCGCACCGGTGCCGACGCCGATGAGCACCGGCTGGTACTCCTTGATGAACGGTTTGAGGGAGCGCAGCTCGTCCTCGGCGCTGGGCTCGTCGGCCACGATCACCACGTGCCGGCGGCGCAGGTCGACGTCGATGTCGGGGATGCCGATGCCGTCGATCAACAGCGGGCTCTCGCTCTTGATGAACTCGATCGTGTTGCCGGCGAACGCCTCCAGGTGGGCCGCGAGGCCGCTCTTGGCCTCCCGCATCAGGTCGGCGATGTCGTGGTCGGTGCGCTCGGTGCCGCGGACCAGCCGCCGGTCACCGGAATACACGCCGCCCTCGTAGAGGCGGATCTTGGCGCCGTCCTTGACCTTCTTGAAGACGTCGGGCCCGGTCTCGTCGATCAGGGTCACCCCGTTGTTGACCAGAACCTCGGGGCCAAGATTCGGGTAGCGCCCCGACACCGACGGCGACGCGTTGACGACGGCGGCGATGTCGGCCTCCACCAACGCGTCCGCTGTGATGCGGTCCAGATCCAGGATGTCGAGCACCACGATGTCGCCGGGACACACCCTGCGCAGCAGGCGATCGATGTTCCGGTCGACCCGGGCGGTGCCGGTGAGGCCCGGCCGTGTCGTGTTACGCGAAAGCAGACCTGACATCTTCATGGGGGCGATTCTGTCCGCGAAGCCAGGGCGAGGCGAGTAGGCGCGCCGTAACATCTGCCTCATAAGTTATCTAGAGTCACATTAGTAACAGGCTGATCCCGGTTCGGTCGCGGTGAGGGTGGGAGGTGAGTGCCCGAACCTCGACAGTCACGAAGGGCGGCCGGAGGGCACGCCGGTGGGATGGCTGGGGCTGTGATGCCTGTGTGCGTGGTTCCAAAGGTTCACAGCAAGCAAGACGCCGACGTAAACGAGGAATGTGGTCAACACCAGGACGACGAGCCTTTTGCGCTGCCGGCCGCGGGCGCTCACCAGACCATAAATCACCGCACCCAGTGGCAAACCGATTAGTAGCACCGCTGCGACTGCAACCCCCGCATATTCGGCCCAAGGCCCGGACGTGGCTGTGTTCAATGCCAGGCTAATTCGCTGCATTGCCGCACCGTAGACCAAGCCGATCAACAAGGGCTACAACTTCTGATTCTGGAGGCGAGGGCGCGCATCTGTACGCAGTTTGCGGCGTGTCGGCGTACAAACGCGGACGCACGCGTGGAGGGGGACTAGTCGGCGTCGGCCTGGGCGGTCTCGAGCAGTTCCCGGGCGTGCGCGCGGGCGCTGTCGGAGTCGCCGAGGCCCGCGAGCATCCGCGCCAGCTCGGCGACCCGCTCGTCGCCGCTCGCCCGGCGCACCACGCTGGTGCCCTTGGGTCCGGCGCTGTGCACCACCAGGTGCACGTCGCCGTAGGCGGCGACCTGCGGCAGGTGCGTGACCACGATGACCTGATGCGTGCGGGCCAGCCGCGCGAGCCGCCGGCCAATCTGGACCGCGGCGCGGCCGCCGACGCCGGCGTCCACCTCGTCGAACACCATCGTGGTGCCGGCGGCCGAGGCCGCCAAGACAACCTCTAACGCCAGCATGACGCGGGACAGCTCGCCGCCGGAGGCGCTCTTGGCCAGCGGCAGCACGGTCATGCCGCGATGCGCCGCGAAGCCGAACTCGACCTGGTCGATGCCGTCACTGCCGGCGCGAACCGTCTCGCCCGAGGGCAGCGTCAGGGTGGCGGGATCGTCCGGGTCAGTTGCCACATCGATGGCCACGTCGATGGTGAACTCGGCGTCGGCCATCGCCAGCCCGGACAGTTCCGCGGTCACCGCCTTGGCCAGCCGCTTGGCGGCCTTGCGCCGAACCTTACCGAGATCGACTGCGGCGTCGCCCAATTCGCGCGCCAGCTCGTCGACACGGCGTTGCAGCGCGGTGATCGCCTCTTCGGACACGTCGAGTTGCGCCAGCCGCTCCCGCGATTCGCCCGCCCACCGCAGCACCCCGTCGATGTCGGCGGCGTACTTGCGGGTCAGCGTGCGCAGCTGGGCCTGGCGAGCCAGCTTGGATTCCAGCGCGCTCGCATCGACGGGCAGCTCGTCGAGGAAGCCGCCCAGTTCGTGAGCCGCGTCGTCGACCACCGTCAGCGCCTCGGCGATCTGGCCGGCCAATGCCTGCAGCGTGGCGTCGTCGGTGGATTCGAGTGCGGCCCTTGCCTTTCCGAGACAGTCGATCGCGCCCCCGCCGAGCCCGTCGCCGTCGTCGGCCGACAACGCGGCGCGCGCCGTGGCGGCGGCCTCGCGCAGCGTGTCCAGCTCCGAGAGGCGCAGGACGTCGGCGACGAGCGCGTCGTCTTCCCCGGGTTGCGGGTCGACGGTGTCGATCTCGTTCAGCGCGAACTGCAATCGGTCGGCCTCCTGCGCGAGCTCGCGGGCTCGCTCGCGGCGGTCGATCAGGTCGCGGCGCGCCGTCAGCCACGCCTCGCGGAGCTTGCGGTATCGCTCGAGGGCGGGACCGGCCTCGGCGAAGCGGTCCAGCGCGCCGCGTTGCTCTTCGGCCCGCATCAGGCGCAGCTGGTCGTTCTGCCCATGCAGGGTGAGCAGCTCGGTGGTGAAGTCGCCCAACGACTTGGCGGGCACGCTGCGCCCGCCAAGGGAAGCTCGCGACGGTCCGTCGCGGCTGACCGAGCGCAGCGCGATCACGCTGCCGTCCTCGTCACGCTCGGCGCCCAAGTCTTCCAGGATCGCGTCCAGTTGCGCCGCCGTCTCGTCGTCGAGATCGGTTGTGGTGAAACGGCCTTCGACGACGGCGCGGTCGGCCCCCGAGCGGACCCGGTTCGGGTCGGCCCGGCCCCCGCCGAGCAGGTGCAGCCCGGTCACCACCATGGTCTTGCCGGTGCCGGTCTCGCCGGTCAGCACCGTCAGGCCGTGGCCGAACTCCCCGACCGCGGCGCTGATGGCACCCAGCGACTCGATGCGTATTTCGGTAAGCACCCGGTCATTACTTTCCGCGCCAACCGGTCACCGGCAACCGGAACTTGCGCACCAAGCGGTCGGTGAACGGCGCGCTGTCCAGCCGCGCCCACTTGACCGGGGTGTCGCAGCGGGTCACCTCGATCCGGCTGCCGGCCGGGATCCTCATTTCGCGGCGCCCGTCGCAGAACACCAGGGCGTCGTGCCCGTCCGCCTCGGTCTCGATCGCGATGGTGGCCTCGGGGCTGGTGACCATGGGCCGGCCGAACAGCGCGTGAGCGTTGTTGGGCACCACCAGGATTGCCTCCAGGTCGGGCCAGAGCACCGGGCCGCCGGCTGAGAACGCGTAGGCGGTGGAGCCGGTCGGCGTCGACACCAGCACCCCGTCGCAGCCGAACGCGGACACCGGGCGGCCGTCAACCTCGACGACCACGCCGAGCACGCCCAGCCGGGGACCCTTTTCCAGGCTGACCTCGTTAAGCGCCCAGCCGTGTTCGACGTGGCCCTTGTGCAGCACCGCGACGTCCAGCGTCAGGCGGTTCTCCACCCGGTAGTCGCGGGCCACCACGTGATCGAGCACCCGGTCGATCGCCTCGGCTTCGGCCTCGGCGAGGAAGCCGATCCGGCCCAGGTTGACGCCGAGCACCGGAATCCCGGCGTTGCGGGCCAATTCGGCCGCGCGCAGGAAGGTACCGTCGCCGCCGAGCACCAGCACCAGTTCGCAGCCCTCGGCCGCCGACGGCTCGGCGTCGACCACCTCGATTTCCACGCCCATGGCCCGCATGTCGTCGGGGGCCAGGTTCAGCGGTCCGCGGTCGACCGCCTCGGCGGACAGCACCCGCAGCCCAATCCCATTGTCGCCCAGCACCTTCTGAACCCGGCGCGCGGTCTCGGTCGCTTCCTCACGGCCGGTGTGCACCACCAGCAGCACGGTGCGCTCAGTGTTCATTGCGGGCCCTCTTCCACGGCGCGCCGCACCGCGTCCACCAGCCCATCAGCAGATAGCCCCCGATCGGTCTCGGCACGCAGCCACAAGAAGTATTCGACATTGCCCGACGGGCCCGGCAGCGGGCTGGCGGTGACGTCGACGGCTTGCCAGCCCAGCTCCCCCGCGCGCCGCGCGACCCGCAAAACCGCGTCGGCGCGCAGGCCGGGATCCTGGACGACCCCACCGGCGCCGACCTGGCCTTTGCCCACCTCAAACTGCGGCTTCACCATGGGAACGATATCCGCGCTGGGCCAAGCGCATCCAATCAGCGCGGGCAACACGGTGGCCAGCGAGATGAACGACAGGTCGGCCACCACCAGGTCGACCGGGCCGCCGATGGCCTCCGGCGTCAGTGCGCGGGCGTTGGTGCGCTCGACGACGATTACCCGGGGATCGGACCGCAGCGACCAGGCCAGCTGGCCATAGCCGACGTCGGCGGCCACCACCTCGGTCGCCCCGCGATCCAGCAGCACCTCGGTGAACCCGCCCGTCGACGCGCCCGCGTCCAGGCAGCGGCGGCCCGCGACCGCAACGCCGAAGGCGTCCAGGGCGCCGATGAGCTTGTGCGCCCCTCGCGACACCCAGGCGCGCTCGTTCTCGTCAGTGACGGTCAGGGCGGCGGTGATGTCGACCGCGGTGCCGGGCTTGCGCGCGGGCATGCCGTCGATGCTCACCTTGCCGGCGCCGATCAACTCCGCGGCCTGCTGGCGGGATCGGGCGAGCCCGCGGCGGACGAGCTCGGCGTCGACGCGGGCACGTCGTGCCACGGCGGTACTCAGCCCTTCTCCGCCGACTCCAGCGCGGCCAGCAGCACGTCGTGCGCCTCGGAGAGGCGGCGCGCTATCTCTTCGAGCTCGGCGAGGGACGGCTCGTGTTCGGGGTTTTCCGGATCCCCGATATCCGACAGCTGGGCGACCAGGGCATCTATTTCAGCGCGAAGCTGATCGGGATCGATATTCATCGGGTACCCACGCTAGTCCAGAGACCAGCGCTGCAGCGCGTCCCGGGCGCGCGCGTCGGCCGCCTCGATGCGCACGGGCCCGGCCGCCGCGGCGCCCCACACCGCGTGCGCGACGGCCCGGACGACCGAGAGCCCGTCGCCCTCGTCGGCGCCGTTGGCGGTGACCGTCACCACCCGGTCCCCGACCTCGACGTGCCAGCCGGGCTGCGGCTTCACCGCGAGCCGCTCGCCCTCGGAGTGCAGCGAGCGCAGGTCGTGGGCGATGTAGGTCGGCCGGAGCTCCGGCGCTGCGAACACGGCGTCGCGGGCGGTGCTGACCCCGGTGAGCACCATCAGGCTGGGCAGGTCAGCGGCGTTGGCGCCCTCGATGTCGGTGTCCAGCCGGTCGCCGACCACCAGGGGCGCGCGGAAGTCGCCGCGGGCCACCGCGTCCTGCAGCAGCCGGGGCGCCGGCTTGCCCGCGACCCGCGGTTCGGCGCCGGTGGCGGCCCGCAGCGCGGCGACGAACGATCCGTTTCCCGGCAGCAGGCCGCGCTCGGTGGGCAGGGTCGGGTCGACGTTGGCGGCCACCCACAGCGCGCCCGCCCGGATGGCCAGGGCGGCCTCGGCGAGGTCGGGCCAGCCGATGGTGGTGGAGAGGCCCTGCACGACGGCGACGGGGTCGTCGTCGTAGCGGCGCACCGGGCGCAGCCCGACGGCGGCGATCTCGTTGGCCAGCGCGTCGGTGCCGACGATCAGCACCCGCGATTCCTGGGCGAGCTCGTCGGCCAGCAGCCGGGCCGCGCTCTGGGCGCTGGTGACGACGTCGGTCGCGGTCGCGGTGAAGCCGAGCTCGCGCAGGTGCAGCGCCACCTCGTCGGCGCTGCGGGAGGCGTTGTTGGTCACAAAGAGCTTGCGGCTTTCGACTTCGTCAAGCGACCGCACGGCGCCCTCGGTGGGCTGGGCGCCGCGGAAGACGGTGCCGTCCAGGTCGACGAGCAGGCAATCGTATTGCTGCGCAATGGTTTTCATCTCAGGCGAGCTCGCCGACGCGCTCTTCGGCGTCGGTGACGCCGTCGATATCGGCGGCCGCCGAGCGCAGGAACCATTCCAGCGCCTCGTCATTGCGGCCGAGCGCCAGCAGCGTGTCGGCGTAGGCGTAGAACAGCCGGGCCGCCGTCGAGCCGCTGCGGCTCGTGTCGAGCTGGGGGGTGGACAGGACGGTCAGCGCCTGCTCGAGCTGCCCGAGATCCGCGCGGGCGCCGGCGGCGACGATCCGCAGCTCGTCGGCGTCGTCGCCGGACAGCTGGGCCGCCTCCTCGCCGCGCGCCAATTCGATCGCCCGCTCCGGACGGCCAAGGCCGCGTTCGCAATCGGCGATCAGCGCGAGCAGCGGCGACTTGCTGCCCATCCTGCGGGCGGCTCGCAATTCGGCGAGCGCCTGGGCCCAGTCGCCGCAGTGGTAGGCGGCGATTCCGACGGCCTCGCGGACCGCGGCGATCCGGCTGGACCGGGCCCGCGCCGCACGGGCGTGTTTCAGCGCGGCCTCGGGGTCCTCGTCGATCAGCTCACCGGCGGCGACCAGGTGCCGCGCCACCGCGTCGGCCGTGGCACGGTCCAGCGTGCTCAGCTCGCGGCGGATTTCGGGCGCCAGTTGTTTGGCTTCCACGCCGGGCGGTATCGGGGGCCCGTCGTTCGGCGCGCGATGGTCCTTGTCAGCGGTGCGCGGCTGCGCCGGCCGGGCGCGGCCGGGACCCGACCAGGAGCCGGATGCCTTGCGCGGTCCCCGCCTACCGCTGTGCCCCTGCCTGTCGTCGACCACTCTGCAAAGGATACGGGCGCGGCGGCGGGGCCTTTGACGAGTGTGCGGTGATGGCCTTGAGTGTGCGGCCAGGGCGGGAAAAGTGCCCAGATCGCGCCCCGTGTACACACCGAAAGCCGTGAGTACACACGGCGGGCGGCGCGAGGCCGACTACGCGGGCGGGCGGTCCGTCAGCAGCGGCGCCAGCACCGCGGGGCAGTAGGTCGCGATCGCGACGATGGTGAAAACGCCCGCCGCGTCGTGCGACATTCCGTGGCCATCGGCGACCGTGCTGATCACCGAGTCAAACGACCCGCCGGGTTCCACGAGCATCGGGCACACCGACCTACCGAGCGCCGTCGCGCTGTCGGGCTGCGACACCGGGACGCCGGCGTTGGTGAGGGCCCGCAGAAACGCGTTGCCCATCCAGTCGGCGTGCACGGGTGCGGCCAGTACGGCGGTCAGGCCGGCCAGGCCCGCGCTCAGCACCATCACCCGCAGCATCCGCGTCGCGCTAGTCACCGTGACCACCCTGGTCAGCCGAGGTCACGTCGGCGATACGACACGGTAACGACTAGGCGACGCGTTCGATGCCCGCGACGTTGCGCTTGCCGCGCCGCAGCACCAGCCATCGGCCGTGCAGGAAGTCCGAGGGCCGGGGCGCCCATTCCTCGCTGTCGACGCGCACGTTGTTGACCGAAACACCGCCCTCGCCGATCGTGCGCCGCGCGGCGCCCTTGCTCGCCGAGAGGCCGCTGGCCACCAGCAGGTCGACGATCCCGTCGGGACTGCCGGGCTTGAGCTCGGCGACCGACGTCTCGCGCAGCGCCGCGGCCAGCGTCGCCTCGTCCAACCGGTCCAGTTCGCCCTGCCCGAACAGCGCCCGGCTGGCGTGCTCGACGGCCTCGGTGGCCGCCTCGCCGTGCACCAGCACGGTCAGCTCGCGGGCCAGTCGCCGCTGCGCGGCGCGCTGCTGCGGGCGCTCGGCGGTGGCCCGCTCCAGCTCGGCCAGCTCGTCGGCGGACAGGAAGGTGAACCAGCGCAAGTAGCGGATCACGTCGGCGTCGGCGGTGTTGATGAAGTACTGGTACCAGGCGTACGGGCTGGTCATCTCGGGGTCCAGCCACAGGCTGCCGCCGCCGGTGGACTTGCCGAACTTGGTGCCGTCGGCCGCGGTCACCAGCGGGACCGTCAGCGCGTGCACCGTCGCGCCGAGCTTCTGGCGGACCAGGCGTACCCCGGCGATGATGTTGCCCCACTGATCCGAGCCGCCGATCTGCAGCGTGCAGCCGAGGCGCTGGTGCAGCTCGACGTAGTCGTTGGCCTGCAACAGCATGTAGCTGAACTCCGTGTAGGAGATGCCCTCGCCGTCGAGGCGCCGCCGGATGGTGTCGCGGTCCAGCATCACGTTGACCGAGAAGTGCTTGCCGATGTCGCGCAGGAACTCGATGGCCGACAGCGGGCCCGTCCAGTCCAGGTTGTTGACGACGACGGCTCCCGTGGGCGAGTTGTCGAAGTCGACGAAGCGCTCCAGCTGCCCGCGGATGCGCTCGGTCCACGCGGCGACGGTGTCCGCCTCGTTGAGGCTGCGCTCGCCGACGTCGCGCGGGTCGCCGATCATTCCGGTGGCGCCGCCGGCGAGCACGATCGGCCGGTGGCCGGCCCGCTGGAAGCGGCGCAGCGCCAGCAGCGGAACCAGGTGCCCGGCGTGCAGGCTCGGCGCGGTCGGGTCGAATCCGGCGTAGACGGTCATCGGACCGCGCTCCGCCTCGGCGGCCAGCGCGTCAAGGTCGGTGGACTGCGCGATCAGCCCGCGCCACCCCAGCTCGTCAAGGATCCCGGAATTCATCGCGCACGACTTTAGTCGCTGTGACGCGGTCGATTCGCCCACGCGCCGTGATATAAGGCAAGCTAACTACGTGGCGCATCGTCGCGCCCCCGCTTTTCCCGGTACGCGCACCAACAACGCGGAGCGTCATGGACAACCGATACTGGCCGTTGGTCGTCGCGATCATCATGCTCGCGCTGGGGCTGACCCTCACCGTCGACGATTTCAAGCGGGCCGCGGGCCTGCGCAAACCACTCACGGTGGCGCTCATCTGTCAGGCGTTGCTGCTGCCGACCCTGTGCCTGGTGATCGCCGAGGTCTTCCATCTCGAACCGCACCTGGCGGTCGGGCTCATGCTGATGTCGGCGACCCCCGGCGGGACGATGTCGAACATCCTGAGCCATTTGTTCAACGGCGATCTGGCGCTAAACCTCACCCTGACCGCAATCAACGCGGTGCTGTCAATCGTTGCCCTGCCCACGATTCTGGCGGTGGCGATGACGTGGTTTCTCGGTGAAGGGCGGTTTCTGCCGCTGCAGCTGGACAAGTTCCTGGCGGTGATCGGCCTGGTGCTGGTTCCCATCGCGATCGGGGTTGCCATTCGTCACCGCTTCCCCGAGCTGGCCCGGCGAATGCAGAAGCCGGTCCGGATCGCGGCGCTCACGCTGCTGGTGCTGGCGATCGTTGCGGCCATCGCCGGCGGACGAACAACGCTCTGGCACAACATCGGCCTGCTGACCGGGGCCGTCGTGGTTTTCTGCGCCGTGAGCCTGATGGTCGGCTACCTCGCGCCACGCCTGATGCGCCTGGCCCCGCGGCAGGCCGTCGCTGTCAGCCTGGAGGTCGGGATGCACAACGCCGTCGTGGCGATGGGCATCGCGCTGAGCCCGCAGTTGCTGAACAGCGCCGTGATGGCCACGCCCGCCGCGGTCTACAGCGCCATCGCGCCGCTGCTGGCCGTGACGTTCGTGTTGATCGCGCGCCGCCTGGACCCGGCGTTTCGGGTCGTATCGCGCCCGGACACTCCCGCTGCTGCCTAGCCGGGCGCAAGCGCGAAGCCCATTAAGCGCTTGGGCCAGAAGCCGTTTCGGATGAGGGTCGGCATGGGTTAGCGCCGGCTGAGCATCGCGTATGCGAGAGAGCTTGAACTCGCTACGTTGTGCTCACCCGCCGTTCAACCAGAAAACGTTCGGCCTAAATGTTGTCGACGTTTCATCGCGCGGGCTATGGCTCCCATAGGGCAATTCGGGGTTCTGCCCGGCGTCGACCGCAGGCACTCTTTTCCCCGGCAAGCCACCGAACAAGGAGCGGCAGTGCGGTCGACCAATTTCTCCGTCAACAACCGGGCGTACCTGATGACCGACGCCCCCGTCGTCGTCATTTGCATCGACGGGAGCGAACCGGACTATCACGTGGAAGCGATGAAGGCCCGTCGGATGCCGTGGCTGAGCGCGGTGCTGGCCGGTCGGGGCAGCACATGGCCGGCGCACTGCGCGATGCCCGCATTGACCAACCCGAACAACCTTTCCATCGCGACCGGTCAGCCGCCAGCCGTCCACGGCATCTGCGGCAATTACCTTTTCGACGCCGAGCGCAGCGAAGAGGTGTTGATGAACGACAGCCGGTTCCTGCGCGCGCCGACCATCTTCGCCGCGGCCAATCACGCCGGCCTGGACGTTGTGGTCGTCACGGCCAAGGACAAACTGCGCCGGCTGCTCGGCGCCGGCCTCGTCGATCAGGGGCCGAGCCTCGATGGCAGCGAGAAGTTCGTCTCCCCCGCCCGCAGTGGCATCTGTTTTTCCGCCGAGAAGGCCGATGAAGCCACCATCATCGGCAACGGCATCGGCGATGTCCTCGATCTCGTCGGCATGCCGCTCCCGCAGGTCTATTCGGCGGACCTCAGCGAGTTCACCCTGGCTGCGGGCGTCGCGATCCTCAAGGCTCGCGGGGCCGATCTGATGTACCTCTCGCTGACCGATTACATCCAGCACAAACACCCGCCGGGCGCCGCGGCCGCCAACGCGTTTTACGAGATGATCGATTCCTACGCAGCACAAATCGACGCCCTCGGCGCGATCGTGGTGCTCACCGCCGACCACGGCATGAGCGCCAAGACGGACGAAACCGGCACGGCCAAGGTGCTCTACGTCGAGGACGCGGTGCGGGGCATCCTCGGCCTTCCTGACGCCGACGGGGCTGAGGGCGGCGACGACGTGCGGGTCATCCTGCCGATCACCGATCCCTACACCGTCCACCACGGGGCGCTGGGTTCGTTCGCCAGCGTCTACCTCCCCGCCGGTGCCGACCGCGATCGTGTCATCGCGCGGCTGCGCCAGCTCGACGGGATTGAGACGGCCCATGGTCGGGAGGACGCCGCCCGGATCTATGGCCTGCCCCCCGACCGGATCGGCGATGTGGTGGTGCTCGCCGAGGCCGACACCGCGCTCGGCCGGTTCGCGGCTTGGCACGACCTCACCGGCCTCGACGCCCCGCTGCGCTCCCACGGCGCGCTGGGCGAGCTTCAGGTCCCGTTCATCATCAACCGTTGTCTGCCCCCGCCCGAACTCGTCGACGAGCCCTACGGCCTGCCGGCGTCCGTGCACAACTACGACGCCTTCTGGGTGGCAACGACTTTCGTAGCACAGCACCATTCCGACGCCGCTTCGGCGGTGTGACCAACCCAAGATCGGCGGAAGACGATGTCTAGCACCTACCAAAAGCAAACGGCCACTTTGGATCCGGTGGCGGTGTCGGAGGCGAAATTCGCGAGGCTCAAGTGGCGGATGCTGCTCGCGACGATGTTCTGTTACCTATTTTTCTACACCGGCAGGCAGACCTTCGGCTTTGCGATCCCCGGCATCCAGGCCGATCTAGGGCTGAGCAAGGGCACGCTAGGTGCCATCAGCGGCGCGATGCTGTGGTGTTACGCCGCCGGCCAAATGCTCAATGGCAATGTGGCCGACAAGTTCGGCGGCCGGCGGCTGATGACCCTGGGCGCGGTGCTGTCCACAATCCTCAACTGGTGCACCAGCTTTGCGGTGGGCACCAAGTCGCTGGCGTTCTTCTGGTGCGCCAATGGCTTCGCCCAGGCCATGGGCTGGCCGTCGGGCAGTCGGGTGATCTCGAACTGGTGGGGTCCGCACGAACGCGGCAAGAGCTTCGGTTTCTACACTTTCGCGGCCGGGATGGCATCGGTCGTGGCGTTCGTGACGTCGACGATCGTGGTCGACACGCTGCACCTGCATTGGCAGTGGATCTTCCGAATCCCGGTGTTGCTCATGCTCTTCGGTGGGATCACCTTCTACCTGCTTTCCCGGGAGAACCCCAAGAATGCCCGCGTCAAGCCGCCGGCGTCCTATGTCGGCGACGCCGAGCACGTCGAGCCGTCCGCCGCGGACGGGGACGGCGGGCGGTCGCTGGATCGGTACAAGGCGGTGCTGCGCAACCCCAAGATCTGGTCGACCGGAATCGCGATCGGTTTTCAGAACGCCGCGCGGTACGGGTTGCTGATCTGGGTGCCGGTGTACTTCCTGGGCAAGAACTGGACCAAGGGGGGCGGTGCCATCAGCCCGCTGTGGATCTCCGTCGCGCTTCCGGTGGGCATGGCGTTCGGCGCGCTGACCAACGGCGAAGTGTCCGATCGCATCTTCGGATCTCGTCGCGACCGACCGATCATCCTGTTCATGCTGCTCGGTGCCGTCTTTGCGATGGCCATGTATCTCGGGCATCTCGGGACCGGCGCCGGCATCGTGGTGCTGTTCTTGACCGGGTTCTTCGTGTACGGCCCGCAGTCGTCGTTCTGGGCGCTCTGTCCCGATATCGCGGGCAAGAGGATGGCCGGAACCGCAACCGGGGTGGTGGATTTCTTCTCCTACTTGTTCGCCGGGGCGGCCGAGCCGCTGATCGGCCGAGTCATGGACCACACAGGTAATACCGCCCTGGTTTTTCCGATCGTCGCCACGTCGTGCGTGCTCAGCGCTCTGGTTGCGCTGACGATCCGGCGTTGAGTTCCGACACCGCCACCGCGGCGGTGTGGTCTGGCGTCGAGGAGGGATTCTCGCTGCAAAGCCAACCGCTCCCCCGGCTGAGCCCCGGTGAGCTGCTCATCGCGGTCGAGCAGGCCACCATCTGCGGTAGCGATTTGCACACCATCGCCGGCGACCGGCCCACGCCCGCGCCGACCGTGCTCGGCCACGAGGCCGTCGGTTCGATCGCGGCGATGGGCGCGGCGGCCTACGGGCACGACGGACGGGCACTCGCCACCGGTGACCGGGTCACCTGGACCATCGGCACCGCGTGCGGGGAGTGTCGCCGGTGTCGGCGGGGCCTTCCGCAGAAATGCGTGAGCGTCCGCAAGTACGGACACGAGGCGATCGAGCCGCACTGGCGACTCAACGGCGGGCTGGCGACGCACTGCCACCTCCTCGCCGGCACCGGCTTGGTTCGGGTGCCGCGCCATCTCCCGTCCGCCTTGGCGGCGCCGGCCAACTGCGCCACCGCGACGGTGGTGTGCGCGGCCCGACGCGTGGGGCTCAGCGGCGAGGACACCGTCGTGGTCTTGGGCTGCGGCATGCTGGGCCTTACCTCCATCGCATATGCCCGTGACCTGGGAGTCAAGCACATCATCGCCTGCGACGTCGATGCAGCGCGCCGGGAGATGGCCGGCCGGTTTGGCGCCACCGTGGCCTGTGATCCGGATCAAATCGCCTGTGCAGCAAGTAAATACGGAGCGGACGTCATTTTCGAGATGTCGGGCGACAACGCCGCCATACGGGGGGCGTTCGACATCATCGATGTGGGTGGGAGGATCGCCCTGGTAGGTTCGGTGTCGCCGGCGCCGGAGATCGGCTTCGAACCCAGCAGTTACGTCAAGAACCTGACGACCGTCGTAGGCAGCCACAACTACCGGCTCGACGATCTCGCTGAGGCCGTCGACTTCCTTGTCCGCACCGACTCGCAGGAATTCCTCGCCGCCCTCGTCCCGCAGCCCTACCCCTTGCACGACATCGACGCCGCAGTCGCCGCCGCCAGCAGCGGCGCGTCCCTACGCATCGCCGTCCGGATGCGCTGATTACGCGCGCCCCACAGGAGCCACAGTGACCCAGCCCCATCCCGACCATCTGCTGAACTACGTCGGCGGCGCGTGGAAGCCGAGCGCGGGCGGGCGGCTGCGGAGCAACATCAACCCGGCCAACACCGACGACGTCATCGGGGAGTTCACAGAATCGGGCGCCGCCGACGTCGTCGCCGCGATCGACGCAGCCGTCGCGGCCCAACCGGCGTGGGACGCCGCCGGGCCGATCGCCCGCGCCGAGGTGCTCGGCCGCGCCCGACGCCTGGTCGAACAGCGCGCCGACGAATTCGCCGCCGCCATCACTCGGGAGCAGGGCAAGCGGCTCACCGAGGCGAAGGGCGAGGTGCACCGCTCGCTGGCCATCCTCGACTTCACCATCGGTGAGGCGCGCCGTATCAACGGCGTGACCACGCCGGCCGAGGAACCACGCACCATCGCGATGACGTTTCGCCGCCCGCTTGGGGTCGTCGGGCTGATCACCCCGTGGAACTTCCCGCTGACCATCCCGACGTGGAAAGTTGCCCCCGCACTGTTGGCGGGGTGCAGCGCCGTGCTCAAACCCTCGCCGCTGACGCCGCACACGTCGGCCTTGCTGGTGCAGGCGTTTGCTGACGCCGGCGCACCGGCCGGTGTGCTGAATTTGATTCAGGGCGACCGGGATGCCGGCGAGGCCCTCGTTGCGGATACCCGCGTTTCGGGCATCTCGTTCACAGGCTCGCTGCCGGTCGGACAGTCCATCAACCGGGCCGGCGCCGGCCGGCTGATGCGAACCCAACTGGAGCTCGGCGGCAAGAACGCGTTGATCGTCCTAGGCGACGCGGACCTCGACGCCGCCGTTGACGCGATCCTCTACGGCGCGTTCGGCCAAAGCGGTCAGCGGTGCAGCGCCACCAGCCGCGTCATCGTGGACCGCACGGTGCACGACGCCCTGCTGGCCCGACTGGTCCCGCGCGTGCGCGCGATGCGGGTCGGTCGTGGCGACGAGGACCACGTTGACATCGGCCCCGTCGTGAACGCCGAACGCCAGCGTGCATGCCTTGACGCGGTCGACAAGGCGGTCGCCGACGGGGCCGAGATCGCCTGCGGCGGAAACACTCTCACCTTGGACCCCCCAGGGTACTTTGTCGAGCCGACGGTTTTGACGAACGTCGGCTGGAACAGCGAAGTGGCCCAGGAAGAAGTGTTCGGCCCGGTGCTGTCGGTAATCGTCTGCGACGGGTATGACGACGCGATGCGGATCTCGAACTCGGTGCGTTACGGCATGTCGGGCACCATCTTCACGCGAGATCCTGCGCTGATTTTTAAGGCGTTGCACGACTTTCAGGCGGGCATGCTGCACGTAAACCGACCGGGCGTCGGTGCGTACGCCCACCTTCCGCACGTCGGCGCCAAGGCATCCCAGCTCGGCCCGCCAGAGTGTTCGCCCGACATGTGGGACTTTTACACCGAACTGCGTTCGGCCTGCATCAAGTACTGATGGATTAGCCGGGCCAGGAGCCGATGCCGCCGATCAGCGCGACGAAGGCCTGCTCTGGCGGAGTCAAAACCCGGTCGGCCCGCCGCACCAGATACACCGTTCGTCTCGGCGCCGGCGGATCGACCTGCAACCCGACCAGGGTTCCCGATGCGCGCTCCCGCGCTGTCACGTGCTCGGAAAGCAACGTCAGACCCAGCCCGGCATGGACCGCTTCCTTGAGTGTGTCGGGCCCCCACAGATCCCACTGTTCGGCGGCGTCCAAACCCCACGACCGAAGCGCCGCCTCCTGCTGCCGCCGGGTCGCCGAACCCATCTCGCGCAGCAGGAAGCGTTGACCCGCAAGGTCTTTGGGTCGAACGATTCGACCGCCAAGCGACGTTCCGGCGGGCGCCACCAACAACATCGCTTCGGAGAACATCGGCTGCGCGATCAACTGCTCCTCGCGCGGGGTGTCTGCGCACAAGCCCAGGGCTACCTCGCCGTCCAGCAGCCAGTTTTCCACAGTGTCCTCATTGCCCACCCGAACCTGACACTCGACCCTGGGCGCCCGTCCGGCGAAATCGGCCAGCAGCCTTGGCAACAAATACGTCCCCAATGTGGTCGTGCCCGCGATCGACAGCCGACCCGCCTCCAGCCCCTGGAAGCCGGCGGCCCCATGTCGCAGGCTTTCCAGTAACTCGAACACCTTGCGGGCGTGCGCGACCGCGACATCGCCGGCCGGTGTGGTGCGCGCGCCCTTCGTGCTGCGTTGAACCAACGGCACGCCGAGTGAGATCTCGAGATTACGGATGTGGTTGGACACCGACGGCTGGCTCATATAAAGCTTCTTCGCCGCTCCGGAAAACCCTCCCGCCTCCACGACGGCGATCAGCACCTCGAGCTGAGTCAGGCTCACCATTTCGCAGACCAATGTTACGGGCCGGCAGCGAACGCCGACGCGCGTGCTAGTTGCTCTCGCCCGGCGCCGGTGCGCGCGGGCTTCGCCGGTAGGCCGACACCTCCGGGCGCCCGGCGAGCCACAGTCGCCACGGCCGGTCCGCCGCCTGACTGACGCCGACGCGGGGTCCCGCCGTGCCGGTCAGCGGGGCGTTCAGTTCCAGGGTCACCGGGCCGTCGGGATCGAACAGGTCGATCCCGTTGTCGTCCATGGTGATTCCCAACGCCGAGCACAGGTTGCCCGGGCCACGCGCCAGCGCGGCGGTGCGGACCAGCTCGCCGCGCCGGGCGCGCGCAACGTCGGTGCCCTCCTCGACGGCGGCGGCGCGCAGCAGGACGGCCGCGGCGGTCCCGTCGGGCCCGCACGAGACGTTCGCGCAGACGTGGATCCCGTGGCTGCGGTAGGTGTAGAGGCGCCCGGGCGGGCCGAACATGACCGCGTTGCGGCCGGACCGGCCGCGGTACGAGTGGGCCGCGGCGTCCGGCCAGGGACCGTCGGGAACCCCGCCGTAGGCCTCGACCTCGACGACGACGGCCCGCACGCCCCTGCCGTTGAGGGTGGCGCCGAGCAGCCGGTGCGCCGCGGCGACCGGATCCACCACCAGCTCCCCTGCAACCACCCACCGAACCTACCGACACGGCAGGATCGATCGTGTGATGGGCTTTCGGCTCAGCGCCGAAGACGACACCACCGCCGTCGACCTCACCGAGCACGCCGAACCCGCTTACGCCGAAGGCGTGCACGGTCATCAGCCGCTACGCCGCCCGGGAGGACGATGAGCCGATCGCTACTTGCGTAGCGTGAATTGGTTGAGGTCGGTGTAACCCTTACGGAAGAGGTTCGCGCAGCCGGTGAGGTACTTCATATACATCTCGTAGACCTCTTCGGACTGGATCGCGATCGCCTCTTCTTTGTGCGCCTCCAGGCCCGCGGCCCAGACGTCCAGGGTCTTCGCGTAATGGCGCTGCAGCGATTGGCGACGCTTCAGCTTGAAGCCGGCCTTCGCCGAGAACTCCTTGACCATGTCGATGGTCGGCAGGAAGCCGCCCGGGAAGATCTCGGTCTTCATGAAGTCGCTGAACTCGACGATCGCCGGGGTGAGCGGCAAGCCGGACTCGATGATCTCCTTCTCCGAGAGGACGGTGATCGTGTGCAGCAGCATCGTGCCGCCGCTCGGCAACAGCTCATACGTCCGTTTGAAGAACGCGTCGTAGCGGTCGTAACCGACGTGTTCGAACGGGCCGATCGCCAGGATCCGGTCCACCGGCTCGTGAAACCGCTCCCAGCCCTCGAGTAGCACCCGTTTGGAACGCGGGCTGTCCGACTCGGCGAACAGCTGCTCGACGTGGGCGACCTGGTTCTTGGACAGCGTGATGCCGACGACGTTGACGTCGTATTTCTCGATGGCGCGCATCATGGCGGCGCCCCAGCCGCAGCCCAGGTCCAGCATCGTCATGCCCGGCTGCAAGCCCAGCTTGCTCAGCGACAGGTCGATCTTGGCGATCTGCGCCTGTTCCAGTGTCATGTCGTCGCCGCCGAGCCAGTACGCGCACGTATACATCTGGGTGCGGTCGAGGAACAGGCGGAAGAAGTCGTCCGATAGGTCGTAGTGCGCCTGCACATCCTCGAAATGCGGTGTCAGCTCCTCAGCCATGACGTGTTGCCTTTCCCTGGACCTGTCAGTGGTCCTGTCGATGTGCGGCTCGGGGTCGGTCGGCCTTCCCAACGGCAGTGTAAAAGCCAGGCCTGCAGTGGGTCCGGTACGTCGCGGTGATCTTATCGGCCGCGGCCGGGCTGCGTGCTGGTTAAGCGCCGAGAGGAAGTGCGGACGGGCGCCGCCCAGCGTGAAATCCACGACGCCGCGGCGTGTCACGTCATGGATTTCACGCTCGCGGGAAGCGGGTCTTGACATCGTCCGGGCAGGGGCGGAGTATTCATCACATGATGAGTTCATCGAGTGATGAATTATTGGCGAGGGGACACGCCCCCGCGGTCAGCATCGAGCATCTGCGCGTCGTCCGGGGTAAACGCCCTGCGCTGCATGACTTTTCGGTAACCATCGCCAAGGGCACGATCACCGGGCTGCTCGGCCCGTCCGGCTGCGGCAAGACGACCCTGATGCGCTGCATCGTCGGCACCCAGATCGTGAAGTCGGGCACCGTCACCGTGCTGGGCCGGCCGGCCGGAAGCCCGGCGCTGCGCCGCCGAGTGGGATACATGCCGCAGGACCCGACGATCTACAACGACCTGCGGATCGTGGACAACGTCCGCTACTTCGCCTCGTTGTACGGCTTCGACAACTCCGCCGCCGACGCGGCCATCGAGCGGGTCGGGTTGACCGACCATCGAACCGCCTTCTGCGGCAACCTGTCCGGCGGTCAGCGCACCCGGGCGTCGTTGGCGTGCGCGCTGGTCTGCCGGCCCGAACTGCTCGTGCTCGACGAGCCGACCGTAGGTCTGGACCCGGTGCTGCGGGTCGACCTGTGGGAGCAGTTCACCGAGCTCGCCCGCGGCGGCACCACACTGTTGGTCTCGAGCCACGTGATGGACGAGGCCGACCACTGCGGCGACTTGTTGCTGATGCGCGAGGGCCACCTCGTCGCCCACACCACCCCGACCCGACTACGAGAGGACACCGGATGTCCGTCACTGGAGGACGCGTTCCTGTCCATCATCAAGCGCAGCACGAAGCTCCGGGCCGGTTAGGGCTGAAGGCCTACGCGGCCACCACGACGCGCATCCTGCGTCAGCTGGCCGCCGACCACCGCAGCGTCGCGCTGATCCTGCTCGTGCCGATCCTGGTGATCACGCTGATGTACTTCATGTTCGAGAACGCCCCGCACCGCCCCGGCACCCCGTCCCCGTTCAACAACGCCTGCCTGATCCTGCTGGGCCTGTTCCCGCTCTTCGTGATGTTCATCATCACGTCGATCACCATGCAGCGCGAGCGGGCCTCCGGGACGCTGGAGCGCATCCTGACCACGCCGCTGCGCCGGCTGGATCTGCTCATCGCCTACGGCACCGCGTTCTCCATAGCCGCTGCGGCGCAAGCGATCCTGGCCTGCATCGTGTCGTTCTGGTTGCTGGGTTTCGACACCGCGGGTAGCCCGGTGTGGGTGTTCGTGATCGCCATCGTCAACGCCGTGCTGGGTGTCGGGCTGGGCCTGCTGTGTAGCGCCTTCGCGCGCACCGAGTTTCAGGCCGTGCAGTTCATCCCGCTGGTGATGGTCCCGCAGCTGCTTTTGGCCGGCATCATCGTGCCCCGGGCATTGATGGCGCACTGGCTGCAGTGGATCAGCAATGTGCTTCCGGCGAGCTACGCGCTGGAGGCGCTGCAGCAGGTGGGCACGCACAGCGAACTCACCTACATCGCCGTGCGCGACATCGTTGTTGTGATGGGTTTCGCGCTCGCGGCGCTGTGCCTGGCGGCGGCGACACTGCACCGGCGGACGCCCTAGTGGCGATCGCAAGCGCGGCCGAGCCGGGCGCAGCGGGTCGCCACGGACGCCCTAGTGGCGATCGCAAGCGCGGCGGAGCCGGGCGCAGCGGGTCGCCACGGAGGGCCATAGCATGACGGCTATCAACACGGGCCGGAGGCGGCCCGGGCGACCGGCGGGCAGCTCGGATACCCGCGAGCGGATCCTGACCAGCGCCCGAGAGCTGTTTGCCCGCAACGGTATCCGTAACACGTCGATTCGCGCGGTGGCCGCTTCGGCCGGCGTCGATTCGGCGCTGGTGCATCACTACTTCGGCACCAAGGAAAAGCTGTTCGCCGCCGCCGTGCACATCCCGATCGACCCGATGGAGGTCATCGGCGCACTGCGCGAGGTGCCCGTCGAGGAGCTCGGCCACACCTTACCGTCAATGTTGTTGCCGCTGTGGGACTCCGAGATCGGTACGGCGTTCGTCGCCGCGCTGCGGTCGATCCTGGCCGGCTCGCAGACCAACCTGTTTCGTTCGTTCATAGAAGACGTGATCGCGGTCGAAATGGGTCCCCGCGTCGACAATCCGCCGGGCACCGGTCAAATCCGCATCCAGTTCGTCGCCTCGCAACTGGTCGGCGTCGTGATGGCGCGCTACATCCTTGAATTCGAGCCGTTCGCGTCGCTACCGGCCGATCAGATCGCCGCAACCATCGCGCCGAATCTGCAGCGCTACCTTACCGGGGATCTGCCGGACGGGATCGCGCCATGAGCCGTTCGTGCTCGTCGTCGTCGACGTCGCGCGCCTCGTCGATCAGCAGCACCGGGATGCCGTCCTCGATGCGGTAGGCGCGGCGCAGCCGCGGGTTGTAGAGCAGCTCGTCCCCGATGAGCACCAATGGTCCCCGGTCGGCCGGACACACCAGGATGGCGAGCAGGGCATCGTCGAGCATCACTGCCCACCGCTCAGTTCGGACCGCGCGGCCGGCGTCAGCTTGCGGAACTGCTCGCTGGTCGCGTCGAAGTACCACGCCTGGCGCCCCGCCTTCGGGATCCCGGCCGCGCGCAGCGCGCTGACGGTGGGACGGTAGGTGGCGCTGAGCGTCAGCTCTGGGCACACCTGCACGATGTCGGGCCCCACCCCGATGGGCAGGTCGCCGACAGCCTCAGTCAAATCCGCTGCGGTGATGCTGGCCCCGGGCAACAGCGTCAGGGCAGCGACCGCCAACTGGCGGTCACCCACCGGGACGTTGTAGGTCACCGCGAGGTCGACCCCGTTGATGCAGCTCAGCGCGTCGGTGACCGGCTCGGCGAACACCAGCCCGCGCGCGGTGTGGACGACCGAGCCGCGCCGGCCCGCCAGCCAGTAGTCGCCGTCCCCGTCGCGGTAGAACAGGTACTCGGTGGAGATCCAGGTGTCGGCGGGGGCGAAGACCCCCCGCTTGACCGACGCGCTCGGATCGATCGGCCCGCGGGACTGGGCGAGCAGGACCCCCACCTGCAGGGGCTCGGCGCGCTGCACGAAGCCGCGGTCGTCCTCCAGGATCAGGTCGTGCTCCGCGTCGTAGGCCGCGAGCTCGACGCGCCCGACGCCGGGCAGGGGGCGGCCCTTGCTGCCTATCTTGGCGCCGGACACGTTGGCCAGCACGGCCTGTCCGTCGGTGGTGGCGAAGAATTCCACGACGTTGGCGGGCGTGAACGCGTCGAGCACCCGCTGCCACAAACCGGTCGGCATGCCCGAGCCAATGAACAGCCGCACCGGATGGTTGCCGTGCAGCACGAACGCCGGATCGTCGACCACGTCGCGCAGCATCGCCCAGGTATAGGACACGACCGTCACGCCGTACTGGCGGATCTCCTGGACGAAGCGCTTCGAGTCCAGACCGCGCGACAGCGCGATGCGGGTGCCGCCGACCACCGCGCCGCCGAGGCTGACCAGCAGGGCCGACTCGTGGTGCAGCGGCGTGAGGCAGTACACGGTGTCGCTGCGATCCAGGGCGGCCGTCGAAGCGGTCCCGAACGCAGACAGCGCCCACCGGTAGTTGGTGATCTGCTTGGCCACCAGCTCGCCGCCGGCGGCGGTGAACGCGATGAACGCCAGGTCGCGCGCCAATCCCGGGTTGGGCCGGTACCACGCCGGCAGCGCGACCGCGTCCGGGTCGATCTGTTCCATGTCGATGACGTCGCTGTCATGCGGCAGGTGCAGATCGCGCGACTCACCGCCACCGAGCACCAGGATCTGACCCGGCAGGTCGCGCGCCGCGTCGAGGTTGCTCGGGTCGGTGAGGATCTCGCTGACTCCCCCGAGCCGCACTGACGCAACCAGGTCGGCGTCAGGCCGCATCACCACGGCGACGGCGCCCAGCCGAGACAGCGCGGCGATGGCCACCAGGGCGCTGGGGCGGGTCTCCATCAGCACGCCGACCCGATCGCCCTGGCGCACCCCCACCTCGATCAGGCCGCGGACGACGTTGTTGATGCGCCGGTTGACGGCCTCGTAGGTGTGCACGCGCCCGTCGAACAGCAGGAATTCGCCCTGCGGGGCGTTGCGCGCCTGCTCTTCGATGATGCGGCCCAGCGAGATCCGGGTGTGGTCGTTGATCTGCCCGAGCCGCACCAGCCGGGGCAGCGTGCGGATGGTCTCGACGGCCAGCGTGCGCATCGACTTGTTGGCCGCGACGACGGTGCTGGCCGCTCCGCGCACCGCCCCGATCGCCGCCTCGGAGACCTCACCGATGCCGTGCGTGATCCTCGAACTCATCGCGACACCGCTGTCGGTGTGCTCGATCGGCTGATCGGCCATCAGGTCGATGCCGCTCGGCTTGTCCCCGCCCGTCGACAGCCAGCGCACCCACTCGGCGACGGTGGGCCAGCTCTCGCGCGCCGCCCGGGATCCGACCACCAGACCGAAATGCCCTGTGCGGATGAGGCGTTCGTAGACCTCGGCGTTCGGCGCCGCCCGCCGGATGCCACGCACCGAGGCCGGCTGCCCGATGTCGTCCACCTCGCCGACGAAGGCCAGCACCGGGCAGGTGATGTCGGTGAGCGTGACCATCTGGCCGTTGATCGCGAAGCCACCGGTCATCATGCGGTTGTGCGCGATGAACTGCTTGAGCAGCTCGGAGATCGCCGGGCCCGACCACGCGATCCAGCCTTCACGCTCGAGGAACCGGCGCTGTTGTTCGCGCGGCAGCAGCGCCTCGCGGTCGTGCAGCTGGCGCACGAAGTCCACCCGGGCCTTGGCCGTCTTGAGCGGGTCCATCATCTGGAAGCCGGCGCGCGCCATCCAGCTTGGGATGGCCATCCGGCTGAAGACGTGGTCGGCCATGAAGTTCGCGGCCGGCGCGGCGAAGTTTGCCGGGATGCCCATGGGCAGGGCGGCCAGGGTGTCCACCGGCGACCCGAAGGCGACGATGCTGGCGATATTCTTCGAACGGCGGTACGCCGCGGCCTGATAGCACCACATCCCGCCCTGCGAATAGCCCACCAGATGCACATCGCTGCCGGTGACGTCCTTGACGGTGTCGACGGCCTGACTGAGCGCGACGATGTGGTCGGCCAAGTTGCGGCGCATGCCACCCTCGACCTTGTCCGGCGAACCGAAGTCGATGACCCAGGGATCCAGCCCCCCGGCGTGCAGGATCCCGACCGCGCCGTCTTCTTTCGTGACGTCCCACATGTCCGCCGACATCATCATCGGGTGGACCATCAGGACGGGCGGGCCCACCGGCGGCTGCCCGGGCCGGCTGTCCGGGGGAAAATACCGGCGCAGCTTGTACATCGGGACGCTCTCGACGATCTGGGACGGCGACGGCACCGTGCCGGTTTCCAAGCCCCCCAGCCGCAAGACCTCTAACCCGTTTTGTGCCGTGGCGACCAGCCGTTCGACCGGACGCGTGACCATCGAAAAATTGAGATCCACCGCTGCTCCCTGACTCTTGACAGCTCCGCCATCATGGCACACCGGCGTTCCCGGCGGTTCTGGTCAGGCTGTTTGCCCGGGGGCGGCCCAGCGCGGCTCGATGGGGGCATCGAATTAGTCGAGCCCGTAAATTCTTCGGCCGCTCCGCGCCGCTTCTTAGGCGCCGAATCCCAACGGGTCGCTGTCGGCCATGCGCCGCAGGCGCTGCGCCATGCTGCGGTCCTCCGCCGCATACTCACGGTGGCGAGCCGCATGTTCGCGGTACTCGTCCGCGCGCAGATCGCCGCGCTGGGCCGCGTCGTCATACGCGTTCGCGGTTCGCTCGTGACTGTCCGCCGAATTATCCAGGCTGTTCGCCGCGGATCGCTGCGCCGCCCTCGCCAGCCGCCGCGCCTGCTCGGCCCGCTGGCTCGCGCGCAACGCGTCCGCGAGGCCCCATGCCCCGGGACCAGATTCGGCCTGGAGTCCATCGTGTGCGCTGACCATCATCCGGTCCTTCCTTGAGCGCAGGATTGACCCGGTCGTCGCGGCTGAAACCGATCCGAGCCGACGAATCGGCGAAGGATGACTTGCGTTGCCGCCCATGGCTTAGCGCCACCCCTGGCCCGGCGCGGAATTGGATGGTTAGCCCCCACGAATCCGGGTATTACACCCGAGCGCAGGGTTTGCGACGCATGCCTGCATGCCGTCACGACCACTTCGGTTGAAACACGCAGCTGGGCGCTAACTGGTCCTCTGGGCAGCTACCTCGACTCGACTCTGAGCGGCGTCGTAGGGGTAGCCGTCCGAGCGTGTTTCCCTGCGGGAGTGAGGTGCCCCGATGGGCAGACGGCGGGTTTCCCCCACGAGGGCCTCTTGGCGCGGAACGTCGACACGACTCACCGGTTCAGGACGCTGTACCCGCGTTCGCCACCAGACAGCTCGCCACCGGATTCGGCCCGGGCCGCCCAGGCCCGGCCGACGGCACGAAGGGAAAGTCAAATGATGTTGCTGGACAACGCCGGACGGCGCCGGGGCGGCGGAGCGGGGCAGGTGGCCGAGCTCGCCTTGTACGACGTCGCGCACGGTCGCTTCGAACGTTCCCTGTCGGGACTGACGGCAATCGCGGCAGTGGTCACCACGGCGGAAATCTATTTCGAGCATTACAAGGCCAGCTTCGGCAACAAATGGATGTGGAGCCCGATCGTCGTCACCCCGCCGGTGGTCGTCGCCGGAATCGGCGGGGTTTTCTCGCGACGCTGGGCCAAGCTCTGGCTCCCGATCACCGCGGGCATCTACACGGCCAACGGCCTGATGGGTGAATACCTGCACGCTCGCGGCGTTGCGCGCAAACCGGGCGGGTGGAAGAACGCGTCCTACAACGTGCCGATGGGCCCGCCGATCGCTGCGCCCGGATTGATGTGCATGGTCGGCGGGATGGGACTGCTGGCCTCGATCCTGCGCCGGGAACGGTTCCGGCGATAACGACGGATTGCGAGGGACTTTGACTATGGCCGATATCTCTCTCCCCGACCACCTGCCCAACCTGCGCCCCGACCGCCAGCCGCCGCACCCGTCGTGGCTTCCGAAACAACGCCGCGGCACCACGCCCCAAATGATCGGGCGCTACCCCGATTTCGACGTTCTTCAGACCGCCGACTCGTGGGACGACGCCACCCGCAAGGTGGTGCTGGCCCGGCTGGAACCGCCCGGTCCCCTCCGGTTTTTCACCGCCGAGCAGGAACCCTGCCTGCGTGCGTTTTGTGACACGGTGCTGGCACAGGACGGCGAGCCGCGGGTGCCGGTGGCCGAGTCGGTCGACGGCAAGCTCGCCGACGGGCGCCTGGACGGCTACCAGTACGCCGACATGCCCGACGACCGAGACACCTGGCGACTGGTCCTGCGCGCACTCGACGAGACGGCGGCCCGCCGCTACGGCAAGACCTTCGCCGAAGCCGAGCCCCACGCCCGCGAAGCGATCATCGAGCAGTTCTCGCAGGGCCAGCTGGAGGGCGGGGCGTGGGAGCGCCTGAACGTCAACCGCGCCTGGTCGGTGTGCATGCGAATGACACTGTCGGGCTTCTACTCCCATCCCTGGGCCTGGAACGAGATCGGCTTCGGCGGGCCGGCCTACCCGCGCGGGTTCATGCGTCTTGGCGGTGCGACCGGGCCGGCCGCGGCGCGCGAGCCCTTCGAAACCCCGGGCGCCACCGACGAGGACCCGGTCGAAGTCGTACAGAACGGCGAGATCTGATGGGTGACTTCTGGCGAGGCCTGTTCAAGGGGGCGGTCGGTCCCAAGGACAACGATTCGCGTTTCCTGCTCGACGTGCACTCCCGCGACTTGCCCGGCGAGAAGACCATGCGGCGCTTCCGCGACGACGACGAGGTGGACCTGGTCGTCGTCGGCGCCGGCGCCGGCGGCTCGGTGCTGGCGCAACGGCTGGCGCGCGCCGGGTGGCGGATCGTCATCCTCGAGGCCGGCCCGTTCTGGCACCCCGACGAGGACTGGGTGTCCGACGAGGCCGGCTCCCATTCACTGTATTGGACGCAGAAGCGCATCATCGGTGGCGACGACCCGATCGAGCTGGGCAAGAACAACTCCGGGCGCGGGGTGGGCGGCTCGATGGTGCACTACGCCGGCTACTGTCCGAGGTTCCACCCCAGCGACTTCGCCACCCGCACCCTCGACGGGGTCGGGGCCGACTGGCCCATCCGCTACGAAGACGTGCTGCCCCACTACGAGCGCGTCGAGCTCGAGTTGCCGGTCGCCGGCCAGGACTGGCCATGGGGCCACAAACACCGCTATTCCTTTGCCCCCCATCCTATTTCGGGGGCGGCCGCCAAATTGTGGCGCGGCGCGATGAAACTCGGCATCGAGATGCGTGTCGGGCCCGTCGGCATCGTCAACGGCACCTTCGGCAACCGCCCGCACTGCATCTACCGCGGCTACTGCCTGCAGGGCTGCAAGGTCAACGCCAAGGCCAGCCCGTACGTCACGCACCTGCCCGACGCGCTGGCCCACGGCGTGGAGATCCGCGCCAACTGCATGGCCGCCCGCGTCGAACTCGACGAGAACGGCGCGGCGCGCGGGGTGGTGTACTACGACGAGGTGGGCGGCGCCGAGCGCCTGCAGCGCGCCAAAGCCGTTGCCGTGGCGGGATACTCGATCGAAACCCCGCGCCTGCTGCTGAACTCGGCCAGCGACCGCTTCCCGAACGGGCTGGGTAACAACGACGATCAGGTCGGGCGGTACGTGATGGTGCAGGGCGCCACGCAGTCCGCAGGCCGGTGGCCTGAGGAGCTGCGCATGTACAAGGCGCCTCCCCCCGAGGTGTCCTCCGAGCAGTTCTACGAAACCGACCCCGATCGCGGCTTCGCCCGCGGCTTTTCCATCCAGACCGTGTCGCCCATGCCCATCGGCTGGGCCGAACACGTGATGGCCGACGGGCACTGGGGCCGCGCGCTACGCGAGTACATGCGCGACTACAACCACTGGGCCACCATCGGGGTGCTCAACGAGCTGTTGCCTCGGCCGGACAATCGGGTCACCCTCGCGGACGAGACCGACCCGTACGGCATCCCGGTGGCCCGGTTCGACTACTCGCTGTGCGACAACGACAGGGCCAACATGGCCTACTCCACCAAGGTGATCAAGGACATCCTGCGCGCGGGGGACGCCCAGGACGTGGTGACCGTCGAGCGCTACGCCCACCTGATCGGTGGCGCCCGCATGGGGACCGGCCCGCAGAATTCGGTGGTCGACTCCGACCACCGGGTGTGGGGCATGCCGAACCTGTTCCTCGCCGACGGGTCGGTCTGCCCGACACAGGGCTCGGCCAACCCGGCCCTGACGATCATGGCGCTGGCCTCGCGGCTGGCCGAGCGCTTGGCGACCGGAAAGATCAGCGCCGCGGCGCCCGGCGGCAGCCGCCCGGTCCGGTCCGAGGCGGCGGCCCGTGGCTGAGCGGACGACCGTCGTCGATGCGGAGTTTTCCCCGCGGGTGCTGCGCGAGTACGCGCTACTCGCCGACGGCGAACGGGGCGCGTTGATCGGTCCGCAGGGCGACGTTGCGTGGCTGTGCGCGCCGCGCTGGGACTCCGACGCCGTCTTCTCCGACCTCATCGGCGGCGACGGGGTGTATGCGATCACCCCGACCGATGCGCGGCACGTATGGGGCGGCTACTACGAGCCGGGCAGCCTGATCTGGCGCAACCGCTGGATCACCCGCGGCGGCATCGTGGAATGCCGTGAGGCGCTGGCCTTTCCGGGCGACCTCGATCGGGTGGTGCTGTTGCGTCGGCTGATTGGCTGCCAGGGGACCGCGCGCGTGCGCGTGCTGCTGCGGCCGAGCGCGGAATTCGGTCGGCACGGCGCGGGGAAGCTCAGCCTCGACGACGGGGTATGGAGCGGGCGATCGGGGCGGCTGCGCTGGCGGTGGTCGGGCGGCGCTGACGCGCGCGCCGCGCGTTCCTCTTATGACCGCAACGAGCTACTCACCTGCGAGAGCACCATCGGCGAGGGCCGGCACCACGACTTCGTGCTGGAGTTGTCCGAGCACGAACTGCCCGACCGGCCGCCCGACCCCGACACCACCTGGGACGCCACCGCGGCCGCCTGGCAGCGCAGCATGCCCGCGCTCAGCTGCACCATCGCGCCGCGCGACGGGCGGCATTCGTATGCGGTGCTGCGCGGGCTGACCAGCAGCGGTGGCGGCATGGTCGCGGCCGCAACGATGAGCCTGCCCGAACGTGCGCACACCAACCAGAACTACGACTACCGCTACGCCTGGATCCGCGACCAGGTGTACGCCGGCATGGGCGCGGCGGCCGTGGGCGCAACCGAGCTGCTCGACCGAGCGGTCGAATTCGTCGGTGGCCGGCTGCTCGACGAGGGCCCGAAGCTCAAGCCCGCCTACACCGTCAGCGGCGCCCCCGTTCCCAGCGAACAAACGCTCGACCTGCCCGGCTACCCGGGCGGCACGGACAAGATGGGCAACTGGGTCAACCAACAGTTCCAGCTCGATGTCTTCGGCGAGGCGCTGCAGCTACTGGCCAGGGCCGCCGCCGCCGATCGGCTCGACGCGGACGGCTGGCGCGCCGCCCAGACGGCCATCGTCGCGATCGAAAAGCGTTGGGGCGAACCGGATGCGGGAATCTGGGAGCTCGAAGACGAGTACTGGACGCAGTCGCGCCTGGCATGTGTGGCCGGGCTACGCGCCATCGCCAAGGTGGCCGGCGGTGGTGCGGAGGTTTCCTCCTCCGCCTCATTGGCCGACGCCATCCTCGCCGACACCGCGGGCAAGAGCCTGCACCCACAGGACGGATACTGGCAACGCAGTCCCGGGATTTCGGGAGTCGATGCGTCGCTGCTGCTGCCCCCGGTACGCGGCGCCCTGCCTGCTGACGACCCGCGCACCCGCGCCACACTGGACGCCGTCCGCGCACAACTCACCGACGACGGGTTCGTGTACCGCTTCCGGCACGACGAGCGCGACCTCGGCGACGCCGAGGGAGCCTTCCTGCTCTGCGGATTCATGATGGCCCTGGCGGAACACCAACTGGGCCATGCCCACTGCGCGATGCGCTGGTTCGAACGCAACCGCGCCGCCTGCGGGCCGCCCGGACTCTTCTGCGAGGAATACGACGTCAGGCAGCGACAGCTGCGCGGCAACCTGCCGCAGGCATTCGCGCACGCCCTGCTGCTGGAATGCACGGCCACCCTCGCCGACGACGCCGTCCATCACGACTGACCCGCCAAGACGAAAGGCAGACGCTATGACACAAAACGTGGTGATCACCGGGGCCAGCGCCGGCATCGGCCGCGCGACTGCCCAATTGTTCGGGCAGCGCGGCGCCAATGTCACGCTGCTCGCCCGCGGCGCGGCCGGGCTGGAGGGCGCGGCGCGCGACGTCGAGGCCGGCGGAGGGAAGGCGCTGGCAATCCAGACGGATGTGGCCGACTATTCGGCCGTCGCTGCCGCCGCCGACGAGGCCGAATTGACCTTCGGCCCTATCGACACCTGGATCAACGTCGCGTTCACGTCCGTGTTCGCGCCGTTTCACGAGATCACGCCCGACGAGTTCAAACGCGTCACCGAGGTGACTTACCTCGGCTACGTGCACGGCACCATGGTGGCGCTGGCGAAGATGCGGCCGCGCGATCGCGGCGCCATCGTGCAGGTCGGCTCGGCGCTCAGCGAGCGGTCGATCCCCCTGCAGTCGGCCTACTGCGGCGCCAAGCACGCCACCAACGGGTTCACCGAATCGGTGCGCTGCGAGCTGCTGCACGAGGGCTCGAACGTGCGGATCACCGTGGTGCAGATGCCGGCGGTCAACACCCCGCAGTTCTCCTGGGTGCTGTCCCGGCTGCCCCGGCACCCGCAGCCGGTGCCGCCGATCTACCAGCCGGAGGTCGCGGCTCGGGGTGTCGTGTATGCGGCGGATCATCCTGGGCGCAAACAGTATTGGGTCGGCGACAGCACCGCGGTCACCCTCCTCGCGCAGAAGTTTGTCGCGCCGCTGCTGGATCGCTACCTCGGCCGCACCGGATACGACTCGCAACAGACCGATGAACGCACGAACGGGCAACGGCCACACAATCTTTGGCAGCCGGTCGACGAGGAGCCCGGCAGCGACCACGGCGCGCACGGCGAGTTCGACGGCAAGGCTCACTCCCATAGCCCGCAGGTGTGGATGTCCCAGCATTTGCTCGTCGGCGGCACCGGCGCGCTGGGGCTCGGGCTGGGTGCGATGCTGGCGATGCGGCGGGCGCGATGACGGCCTGGGCGCGAATCGCTTACGGCTTGGTGCTCCTCGCCGCGCCGAGTTCGCTGCTGCGGCTGGCGTCCGGCAAGCCGGCGACCGGTCGGGAGCGCGCGGTGACCCGCATCCTGGGGGCGCGGCTGCTGACGCAGGCGGCGGCGACCGACATCAGGCCCGACGCGGTGAGCGTGGCGCTGGGTGCCGAGGTCGACTTCGTACACGCGATCACCATGCTCGGCTGGGCGGCCGTGGACCGCGGCGCCCGGCGGCTGACGCTGCTGAGCGCCGCGACCGCCGGCCTGTTCGCGGTCGCCGGCGCCGCCCAGGCGCGGCGGACGCCGGCGGTGGCGGACGCGCCGACCGGCGACGTGCTGGCCACGCTCGTCCGGCTGCGCCACCGGATCGCGGAAGCGGTCGCCCGATACACCCTGCCGGGCGGCGTTCGCGCGACCCTGAAAACTTAGGAGGACCGCATGCTGGATGCTTGCATCGACGAGGTCACCGGGCAGGCGTACGAAATCCCCACCGACGCGCCGGAAGCCGACGGCACGTTCGCGTGGTCGTCGACGACGCTGATCCTGGCCGAGGTGGTCGCGGGCGGCCGCCGCGGGTTGGGCTACACCTACGCCGCCGGCGCCTGCCGCGAGCTGATCACCGGTCCGCTCGCCGGCGCGGTCAAGGGTCACAGCGCCCTCGACATCCCCGGCGCCTGGGAGTCGATGGTCAAAGGGGTCCGTAACAGCGGGCGCCCGGGCCTGGCGTCCTGCGCGATCTCGGCGGTCGACACTGCGCTGTGGGACCTCAAGGGCAAGCTGCTCGACATCCCGGTGTGCCGACTGCTCGGCGTGGCGCATCCCGAGGTGCCGATCTACGGTAGCGGCGGCTTCACCACCTACGACGACACCGCGACCCGCGCACAGCTCGAGCGCTGGGTCGACGATTGGAAAATCCCCCGCGTGAAGATCAAGATCGGCGAGTCGTCGGGTTCCGACGAGCGCCGCGACCTGGACCGAATCGCTTTCGCGCGCACGGTGATCGGGCCCGACGTCGAACTGTATGTCGACGCCAATGGCGGCTACGGGCGCAAGCAGGCGATCCGGGTCGCGCACGCCATGGCCGAGCACGATGTCACCTGGTTCGAGGAACCCGTCTCCTCCGACGACCTCGCCGGGCTTCGGGAGGTGCGCGACCAGGTGCCGCCGGACGTCACCGCCGGCGAATACGGCTACGACATTACGTATTTCCGCCGGATGCTGGCGGCCGACGCGGTCGACTGCCTGCAAATCGACGTCACCCGCTGCGGCGGCATCACCGACTTCCACCGTGCCGCGGCCGTCGCCGCCGCCTATCACGTCGACGTGTCGGGACACTGCGCACCCAACCTGCATGCCCACGTCGCCGCCGCGATTCCCAACCTGCGGCACCTGGAGTACTTCCACGACCACCACCGCATCGAGCACATGTTGTTCGAAGGCGCCCTGCCCCCCAACGGCGGGTCCTTGCGGCCCGATCAGCACCGGCCCGGGCTCGGGCTGGAATTCAAGCACGCCGACGCCGAGCAGTACCGCGTGAGTTGATCCACGGATTTGGCGCGGCCCCGGCGTGCTTGAACGTTCCCGAAAACGGGCATTGATAAGGCAAAAGCGCAAGCATTCCGGGAGAGACGCGATGGCTGTGAACTTCGAAGATGCAGCCGCAGACAGACCGCGGGCGCTGTCCGACGGAGTCGGGGGGCGCGAGCTGGGCGCGCTCGACCTGGTGCTGGGCCTGGGCGAGCCGCAGCGGGTGGGCAGGTTCCGGTTCTTCCTGGACGGCCAGCGCTGGGAATGGTCGGACGCCGTCGCACGCATGCATGGCTACGAGCCCGGCCAGGCCGAACCCACCACCGAGCTGTTGCTGCGCCACAAGCACCCCGAGGACCGCGAGCGCGTCGCCGCCGTGCTGGACCGCGTGGTCAACGGCAAGCCGTTCAGCAGCAGGCACCGCATCATCGACACCGCCGGGCACACCCGCTGCGTCGTCGTCGCGGGAGACCGCATGCTCGATGACACCGGCGCGCTGATCGGCACGTCCGGGTTCTACGTCGACGTCACCGATTCGCTGCACTCCGACATCACCAACGTCCTGGAGGCGGTGGCCGACGCGCGCGCCCGGATCGAGCAGGCCAAGGGCGTGCTGATGAGCGCCTACGGCATCTCCGCCGAACGCGCCTTCGACATCCTGGCCTGGCGGTCCCAGGAAACCAATCTCAAGGTCCGCGACCTCGCGGCCCGCTTCCTGGAGGCCGTCGCCGGCAAGGCGTCGCCCGACACCCGGACCCACGTCGACCACGCGCTGCTGACCCTCGAATAATTGCCCGGTGGCGCACCTACTGGGAGCCGAGGGCATACGCCTGGAATATCCGACGCAGGTCGTGTTCGAGTCGGTGACGCTGGGGGTCAACGACGGCGCGCGCATCGGCATCGTCGGGCGAAACGGCGACGGCAAGTCCAGCCTGCTGGGCCTGCTGACCGGCAGGCTGCGGCCCGACGCCGGGCGGGTCACCCGCCGCAGCGGGCTGCGGGTCGGCGAGCTGAGCCAGGCCGACACCCTGGACGCGGACCGCACGGTGGGCTGGACGTTGGTCGGCGAGCAACCGGAGCATCAGTGGGCCGGCGACGCCCGGGTGCGCGACGTGGTCGGCGGGCTGGTATCCGACATCGCCTGGGATGCAACGGTTTCCACGCTCAGCGGCGGGCAACGACGACGGGTGCAGCTGGCGCGGCTGCTGATTGGCGAGTGGGACGTGATCGCCCTCGACGAGCCCACCAACCACCTGGACATCGAGGGCATCACCTGGCTGGCCGCCCATCTGCGCGAGCGCTGGGCGCGCAGCACCGGCGGGCTGCTGGTGGTCACCCACGACCGCTGGTTCCTCGACGAAGTCGCCACCGCGACGTGGGAGGTGCACGACGGGATCGTCGAGCCGTTCGAGGGCGGCTACGCCGCCTACGTGCTGCAGCGGGTCGAACGCGACCGGCTGGCCGCGGCTGCCGAGGCCAAGCGGCAGAACCTGATGCGCAAGGAGCTGGCGTGGTTGCGTCGGGGCCCGCCGGCGCGGACGAGCAAGCCCAAGTTCCGCATCGAGGCCGCCAACCAGCTGATCGCCGACGTGCCGCCGCTGCGCAACAACGTCGAGCTGGCCAAGCTGGCGACCGCGCGGCTGGGCAAGGTCGTCGTCGATCTGCTCGACGTGTCGGTGGCGTATGAGGGGCGGCCGGTGCTGCGCGACGTCGAATGGCGGATCGCGCCCGGCGAGCGCACCGGCATCGTCGGGGCCAACGGTGCCGGGAAGTCGACGCTGCTGGGATTGATCGCCGGCACGGTGTTACCGGACAGCGGGCGCGTCAAGCGCGGCAAGACCGTGCGGCTCGCCGTGCTGGATCAGCGGGGCGAGGAGCTGGACGCGCTGGCCGGCGACCGGATCGCCGACGTGCTGGGCGGCCTGCGCGGCGGCTACGAGGTCGAGGGCAAGGAGGTCACCCCGGCCCAGCTCCTGGAGCGGCTCGGCTTCGGCCGCGGGCAGCTGTCCGCGCGCGTCGGCGACCTGTCCGGCGGCCAGCGACGGCGGCTGCAGCTGATGCTGACGCTGCTGTCCGAACCGAACGTGTTGCTGCTCGACGAGCCCACCAACGACGTCGACACCGACATGCTCACCGCGGTCGAGGACCTGCTCGACTCGTGGCCGGGCACCCTGATCGTCGTGTCGCACGACCGGTACCTGCTCGAGCGGGTCACCGATCAGCAGTACGCGATCCTCGACGGCCGGCTGCGGCATCTGCCCGGCGGCGTCGACGAGTATCTGCGGCTGTCGGCCCGCCGGCCGGTTGCGGCGTCGGCCTCGGCTGCGCCGGCGTCCGTTTCGGGCATGTCGGGCGCGGAGCGCCGCACCGCCGAGAAGGAGCTGGCCGCGACGGACCGTCAGCTCGCGCGCCTCGCCGAGCGGATCGCGGCCAAACATCACGAGCTCGCCGAGCACGACCAGTCCGATCACGTCGGCCTGGCGCGGCTGACGGGCGAGTTGCGCGGTCTGGAAAGCGAGGTCGCCGCGGCGGAGAGCCGCTGGCTGGAGCTATCTGAGCTACTCGAATAATTGGGTCATGTTCGCGGTCAGGCGCGAGACGTATCGGCCGGTACGGTACCCGCCCGGCGAGGCGTTGCTGGCGCTGTACCGCTGGCGGGGCCCGATGGTCAATTCCGGCGTCGGTCGCCACGGCTACACCTACCTGCTTGGCCCCGAGGCAAACAAGTTCGTGTTCGCCAACGCCGACGCGTTCAGCTGGCGGGAGACGTTCGAGAACCTCGCCATCGTCGACGGGCCCACCGCGTTGATCGTCAGCGACGGCGACGACCACCGGCGCCGGCGCAGCGTCGTCGCGCCCGGTCTGCGGCATCGGCAGATCCAGGACTACGTCCAGACCATGGTCGCCAACGTCGACGCCGTCATCGACGAATGGCGGGCCGGGCAGCGGCTGGACATCTATCGCCACTGCCGCTCGGCGGTGCGGCGCAGCACCGCCGAAAGCCTGTTCGGCCAGCGCATGGCCGTGCACTCCGATTTCCTCGGCGAACAACTGCAGCCCCTGCTGGACCTGACCCACATGCTTCCGCAGGCGGTGACTTTGCAGCGACGGTTCCGGGCGCCGGGCTGGCGGCGGGCGGAGGTGGCGCGGAGACGCATCGACGACCTCGTCGACGCCCAGATCGCCGCCGCCCGTGCGGATCCCAGGCCCGACGACCACATGCTGACGATGCTGATCGACGGGCGCGGCGACGAGGGCTACGCGTTGAGCGATGACGAGATTCGCGATGCGGTGATTTCGTTGATCACCGCCGGCTACGAGACCACCAGCGGCGCGTTGGCCTGGGCCATCTATTCGCTGCTCTCCGTGCCTGGCGCCTGGGACACCGCCGTCGACGAAGTGCGCCGGGTGCTCGGCGACCGGTCTCCCGCAGCCGCCGACCTCGACAAGCTGGTCTACCTTAACGGCGTCGTGCACGAGACGCTGCGGCTCTACCCGCCCGGGGTCATCTCGGCGCGCAAGGTGATGCGCGACCTCAGGTTCGACGGGCATCGCATCCCGGCGGGCCGGTTGCTGATCTTCAGCCCGTACGTCACGCACCGCCTGCCCGAGCTGTGGCCGCAGCCAACGGAATTCCGGCCGTCACGCTGGGACGTCGGCGCACCGGGCTACCGCAAACCCGCTCCCCACGAATTCATTCCGTTCAGCGGGGGCCTGCACCGGTGCATCGGGGCGGTCATGGCCACCACCGAGATGACCGTCATGCTCGCCCGCCTCGTGGCGCGGACCACGTTGCGGCTGCCCCCGCAGCGCATCCGCGCGCACAACCTCGCGGCGCTGTCGCCCAAGCCGGGACTGACGGTGGAAGTGCTTCGCTCAGTGCCAGCGCAGTAGGACCAATTCCGAGCAGAAGCCGGGACCCATCGCGAGCATCAGCCCGGGACTACCACTGGGTGGCGGCTTGGCGATGGTGTCGCGCAGGATGTGCAGCACCGAGGCCGACGAGAGGTTGGCGATTTCGCCCAGCGAGCGCCACGTCAGCTCGAGCGCGTCGGGGGCCAATTCCAGGGCTCGGGTGATGGCGTCGATCACCTTGGGGCCACCCGGATGGCTGACCCATGCGCCGATGTCGTCCCTGCTGAGCCCGTGGGTGGCGAGGAAGCCGTTGACGTCGTCGGCCAGGTAGCGATCGATCAACGTCGTCAAGTCCGGCGACAGCACCAGCTGCAGCCCCGAGGAGCTGACGTTCCAGCCCATGATGTTCAGCGAGTCGGGGTAGAGGCGGCTGCGCGAATCGAGGATGTCGGGCCCGCTCGCGCGAACCTGGTCGGCGCGCCGGTCGCCGACCGCCACCACCGCGGCCGCGCCGTCGCCGAACAGCGCGCTGCCGACCAGGCCGGACACCGTCGGCTTGACGGCCGGGTAGGTGAGCGAACACAGCTCGACCGAAACCAGGACCGCGACGCCGTCGGGCGCGCCGCGCAGGTAGTCGTGCAGCCGGGCCACCCCGGCGGCGCCGGCCACGCAACCCAATCCGAACAGCGGCACCCGGCGCACGTCGGGACGCAGGCCGAGCCGCCCGGCGATGCGGGCGTCCAGCGATGGCACCGCGATTCCCGTGACCGTGGTGGTCGCGATCATGTCGATGTCTTTCGGCTCCAGGCCGGCCTCGTCGAGCGCGCCCAACAGCGCCTCGCAACCAAGGTCGACGGCGGCGTCGATGAAGATCGCGTTGGCCTCCCCGAAGTCGGTCAGCGTGGGGTAGCGCTCCAACGGCAGCACGAAGTGGCGGCTGTCCACCTTCGCGGCGGCGTGGAGACGTCGCACGATCTCTTCGTGTTCCTTCAGCCCCGGAAACTCGACGAATTGGTCCGTGATCTCGCTCTGGCTATACCGATACGGCGGCAACGCGCCGAACACACCTGCGATGACGCTCATGCGCCCACCTTGTTGGTTATGGGCGGATGAAAGCGAAGACTTTCACCCGAGGCTGAGAACCGCTCCGTATCGTGGGAAGTTTAAGAGTTTTCGCGCAGCATCGCAATTCGGTTGATATTCAACGTGTGTCAAATTAAGGTGGGCACGCGACGCGTAATCAATTCCGCCAGTAGCAGTTTGACTATTGAACGTCGTCGCCTTCTGCCGCGTCAAGGGCAAGCGCAATTAGCGCGTCAGGGCTCAAGGAATCGATGGCGTCATCGGTAACCGTCGAATCGTCGAGCGACGTTTCCGGGTCGCCGGCCAACAGCAACAATTTGTCCAGCAATCCGGTTCTGCGAAGTTCCTGAAGCGGAATCTTTCTCAGCACCGACCACACCTTTTCCTCGTCGGACTCTTCGGATTCGCCGCTCAGCAATTGTTGACCGAGATGGTCGGCCAGCGCCGCGGGGTTGGGATAGTCGAAGATGAGCGTGCGCGACAAGGCCAGCCCGGTATCGGCTTTGAGCCGGTTGCGCAGTTCCACCCCGGTCAGGGAGTCGAATCCGAGATCCTGGAAGGCGCGGTCCGGGTCGACGGCGTGGCCGTCCGGATGTCCCAACACCGCTGCGGCGTGGGCGCACACCAGCTCGATCAGGCGGCGGCGGCGCTCGCGGGGCGGCAGTTGGCGTAGGCGCTCGGCCGTCTCGTGCTGGGCGTCCGGTGTCGGCGCATCTGTACCGGTGCCCAGCCAAAACCTCTGGCGCACAAAGCCATACGTCGGCAACTCGACCCGCCGGCCGGCCCGCAGGACCGCGCTCCAGTCGACCGCCACGCCGGTGGTGAACAACCGAGCGGCCGCCATGAGCAGCGACTCGACCTCCGGGCGATCCTTGGCCAGCGTGACCGTCGCGACGGAGTGCTCGGTTACCAGAGACTGCTCCGCCGCGGCGCTAAGCCCGCCGCCGGGACCGACTTCGACGAACACGCCGGCCCCGGACGCCTCGGCGGCCCGCACCCCGTCGGCGAAGCGAACCGGACGGCGCACATGCTCGGCCCAGTACCGCGCGGATCCGTAGCCGGGTCCGACGAGCTGCCCAGACACGTTGGACACCAACGGTATTCGAGGCTCTTCTGGCGAGATGTCGGACACCGCGGTTTCGAAGGTTTCGATCATGGGCTCCATCAGCGGCGAGTGGAACGCGTGCGAGACCGCCAACCGATGGAAGCGCCTGCCCCGGTCCGCCAGGGTTTGGGCGATGGCGCCGACGGCGGCTTCCGCGCCGGAGATCACCACCGCTTCGGGGCCGTTGATCGCCGCGATGGCCACCCCGTCGGTGAGCAGCGGCCCCACCTCGCCCTCGCCGGCGCCGACCGCAACCATCGCGCCGCCGGCGGGCAACCCCGCCATCAACCTGCCCCGCGCCGCGACCACCTTGGCCGCGTCGGACAGCGACAACACGCCCGCGACATGGGCGGCGGTGATCTCGCCGACGGAATGCCCCATCACCACGCCGGGGACCACCCCCCAGTGCCGCAGCAGCGCCGCCAGCCCCACCTGGACAGCAAACAACGCCTGCTGTGCAAACTCGGTGTTATCCAACAGGTTTGGGTCGCTCCCCCACATCACGCCGCGCAGCCGGTCATCCAGCGCGGCGGTGGCCTCGTCGAAAGCCTTCGCGAACACCGGGAACCGGCCGTACAGTTCGGCACCCATCCCCAGCGACTGCGCGCCCTGCCCGGGGAAGACGAACGCCGTCGTGCCCGGCGCGTGCGCCCGGCCGAGGACGGTGTCGGTACGCGGCTCGCCGCGCGCCAAACCGGCCAATGCCTCGGTCAGCGCCTCGCGATCGGCGCCCACCAGCGCCGCGCGATGCTCGAACACCGAGCGCGTCGTCGCCAACGACCACGCCACGTCGCTCGCATCCAGCCCCGGGTCGCCGGCCACACGCGCGCGCAGTCGCGCGGCCTGATTGGCCAACGCGCGCTGCGAGCGGCCGGACAGCACCCACACGGTCGGCCCGTTCTCCCGTTCGGTCACGGGCGTTTCCGGGCGCGCGGGCCCCTGCTCGACGATCACGTGGGCGTTGGTGCCGCCCATGCCGAACGACGACACCCCCGCCCGGCGCGGACCCTCCCGCGGCGGCCAGGGGGTCAGCTCGGTGTTGACGCGCAGCCCGCGGCCGTCCAGATCGATCGCCGGCCCGGCGTAGTTGAGGCTCGCGGGAATGGCGCCGTTCTCGATCGACAGCACGGCCTTGAGCAAACCCGCGATGCCCGCGGCGCCGCCCGCGTGGCCGATGTTGGTCTTCACCGATCCCACGGTCAGCGGGCGCTGTCCGAGCCTGCCGATCGCCTCCCCCAGCGCATTCGCCTCCACCGGGTCGCCGATCGGGGTGCCGGTGCCGTGCGCCTCGACATACTCCAACTCGCCCGGTTCGAGGCCCGCGTCGCCAAGGGCGCGTCGGATGACGTCGGCCTGTCCCGCGACCGAGGGCGCCGTCTGCCCGGCGGCAGTGTGCCCGGCGTTGCCGACCGCGCTGCCGCGGATGACCGCCCGGACGCGGTCCCCGTCCTCGAGGGCGGCCCGCAACGGCTTCAGCAGCACCAGCCCGGCGCCCTCGCTGCGCACGTAACCGTCGGCGCGGGCGTCGAAGGCATAGGTGTGGCCTGACGCCGATAGCGCCCCGAATTCCCTTTCCAGCAAGGATGTCTCGCTGGCCAGGTTCAGGTGGACACCGCCCGCGATGGCCAGCTTCGATTCGCCCGAGCGCAGGCTCTCCGCCGCGGCGTGAACGGCCACCAACGACGATGACTGACCGGAATCGATCGTCATGCTCGGGCCGTGCACGCCCAAGGCGTAGGAAATCCTGTTCGCGATCATCGCCCGGCTGATTCCGGCGAAGGAGTGATGGTCGACGTGTTCCACGGTGTCGAGCGTCAGCACCGCGTAGTCGTCGCTCATCGCGCCGAGGTAAACGGCGACCTGTTCTCCGCGCAGGCTTTCCGGCAACAGGAACGCGTCCTCGAGAAGCTCCCAGGCGAGCTCCAGCGCCAGCCGCTGGCGGGGATCCATCGCGCCGGCCTCGCGCGGCGAGATGTTGAAGAAGTCCGCGTCGAACTCGGCAACGTTGTCCAGCAGCCCCTCTCGGCGGGTCTTCCCATCGGCGACACGAGTGACTTCTTTTCCGTCGCGGAGCACGCGCCAGAATTCGGCGGGGTTGGCGGCGCCCGGGAACCTGCAGGCGATCCCGATGATCGCTACGTCTGCCGGGCGCACGGTCAGGGTCCGGATTCTTCGTCGAGGATGGCGAACAGTTCGCTCTCGGTGGCGTTCTTGATGTCGTCGTCGAAAAGCTCGTCATGGGCGGCGGGATCGGATTGAGCGGTGCTCAGGGTCAGCAGCATCTCGATGCGTGCCGTCATGCGCTTCTTGTCGTCGGGGTCCAAGCCGGGTTGGCCGATCAGCGTCTGGAGTTCGCGGACAACGTCGCCAAAGCGGGACATCGGGTCGGGCTTTTCGGCGCCCGGGCCCGCGGCGAGCTGGCCGTCCAGATGCTCGGCGAGCGCGGCGGGGGACGGGTAATCGAAGATCAGCGTCGGCGAAAGGGTAAGGCCGGTAGCATTTTTCAGCCGGTTGCGTAGTTCGACGGCGGTCAGCGAATCGAAGCCGAGATCTTGGAAGGGCTGTTCGGCCTCGACGTCCGTGTTGCTGTGACCGAGCACCGTGGCGGCGTTGCCGCACACCAGATCCACCAGTTCGCGGTGCCGCTGCTCGGGGGTCAGGCCGGCCAGCCGCGCCCGCAAACCCGTCGACGCCATCGCGATCTCGACGTGGTCGACCACGCGTCGGGCGGGACGGTTGGCCAAGCCGCTCAACAGCGGGGGCAGCGCCGCGCTGTTGCGGGCGAGCGCGTCCCGGTCGAGGCGGGTGGCCACGACGATGGGTTGCTCGCTCAGCAGTGCGGTATCGAAGAGATCGAGCGCCTGCTCGCCGGACAGCGGGGCCAGCCCGACGCGGCTTATCCGGGCCTTGTCGCGATCGCCGAGATGCTGCGTCATTCCGGAATCCTGTTCCCAGAGTCCCCAGGCGACCGACAGTGCGGGAAGGCCATTCGCGCGTCGGTGGACGGCGAGCGCGTCGAGGAAGCTGTTGGCCGCCGCGTAGTTGCCCTGACCGGGTGCGCCCACCACGCCGGCCATCGATGAAAAGACCACGAATGCTGCGAGATTCAGGTCCCGGGTCAGCTCATGCAGGTTCCAGGCGGCGTCGGCTTTGGCCCGCAGCACCGTGTCGAGGCGCTCGGGCGTCAGCGAGGCGATCACCGCGTCGTCGAGCACTCCGGCGGCGTGAATCACCGCGCTCAACGGATGCTGTTCGGGGAGCCCCGCCAACAGGTCCGCGGCCGCAGCGCGGTCGCTCACGTCGCAGGACACCACCTGGACCGTGGCACCCGCCCGCGTCAGGTCGGCCACCAGTTCGTCGGCGCCGTCGGCGGTTTGGCCGCGGCGGCTGGCCAAGACGACGTGGCGAACCCCGTACCGGCTGACCACGTGACGTGCCACCAGACCGCCGACCATCCCGGTGCCGCCGGTGATCAACACCGTGCCGCCGGCCAGCCCGACGCCGGGCCGGTTCGGCAGCGTCAGAACCACTTTGCCGATGTGCCGGGCCTGGCTGACGAACCGGTATGCCTCGACGGCGCGGCGCACGTCCCAGGCCCGCAACGGCAGTCGCCGCAGGGCGCCGCCCTCAAACAGCCCGATCAGCTCGACCAACATCTCCTGGATGTGCCGGGGCCCGGCCTCCATCAGGTCGAACGCCCGATACTGCACACCGGGATAGGTCGCGGCGATCGCCTGCGGGTCACGCAGATCGGTCTTGCCCATCTCGATGAAGCGCCCGCCGGATGCGAGCAACCGCAACGACGCGTCGGTGAACTCCCCGGCCAGCGAGTTGAGCACCACGTCCACGCCGGCCCCGTCGGTGGCCGCCAAGAACTTCTGCTCGAATTCCAGCGACCGCGAGTCACCGATATGGTTTTCGTCAAATCCCATGGCGCGCAGCGTGTCCCACTTGCCGCGACTCGCGGTGACGAACACTTCCGCGCCCCAGTGCCGGGCCAGCTGGACGGCGGCCATGCCGACCCCGCCGGCCGCGGCGTGCACCAGAACCCGCTGCCCGGCCCGTACCCCGGCCAGCACCGACAACCCGTACAAGGCCGTCAAGAACACCACCGGCACACCCGCGGCCTCGGTCAACGACCACCCCTGCGGCACCCGCACCACGTACCGCTGATCGACGACCGCTTCGGAACCCGCCAGGCCCAGGATCCCCATCACCGCATCACCGACGGCCAGGCCCGTCACCTCGGGGCCGACCTCGACGACGATGCCGGCGCCCTCGGCGCCCAATTGCGCCGCGCCCGGGTACATCCCGAGGGCCACCAGCACATCCCGGAAGTTCACGCCGACCGCGGCGACCGCCACCCGCACCTGGCCGGCGGCCACGTCCGCCCGGGGGCACGGCTGGGCCACCAGGTCTTCGAGCGTTCCCCCGCTACCGGCGGCCAGTCGCCACTCGCCCGCCGGCAGCTCCAGCGCCGGGCCCGACTGCGCGGGGGTCAGCCGCGCCTTGTAGGCCACGCCCTCGCGCACCACCAATTGCGGTTCACCACAGCCGATTACCGACTCGGCGTCGAGCGACCCGTCGGAATCGACCAAAACCACCCGGCCCGGATGCTCGGCCTGCGCCGAACGCACCAGCCCCCACACCGCCGCGCCGGCCAGATCCGTGACGTCCTCGCCGGCCAGCCCCACCGCGCCGCGGGTCACCACCACCAACGGACCGCTTCGATCCTCGGTCAGCGACGACTGCAGCAGTTCCAGCGCGTCCGCGGTGGCCGCGTGCACCGACTCGACCGGGTTGCCCGCACTGGGGGCGCATTCCCACACCTCCGCGGGCTCGGCCGGCGCATCGCCGTTCAGCGAAATTGGAGACCAGCTGACCTCGAGCAGGCCCCCGCCGGGACGACTCGCCGCTGCCAGCTGCTCGGGCGACACCGGGCGAACCACCAACTCCCCCACCGACAACACCGGCAGCCCCGCCGCGTCGGCGATCTCCAGCGACATCGCCCCCGACCCCGTCGGCGCAATCCGAACCCGCACGTGCGCTGCGCCCGCGGCGTGCAACGTCACACCCTGCCAGGAGAAGGGCAGCAGGATCTGATCCTGCTCGCCGCCCACCCCCAGGGCATGCAGGCTCGCGTCGAGCAGCACCGGGTGAATCCCGAACCCGCCCAACGCGACCCCCGCGTCCTGCGGGACGGTGGCTTCCGCGAATATCTCCGTTCCCCGCCGCCACACGCTCCGTAGCCCCCGGAACGCCGGGCCGTAGCCGTAGCCGCGGTCGGCCATGCTCTCGTAGGCGCCGCTGACGTCGACGGCGACCGCACCCACGGGCGGCCATGCCGAGGAATCCGCGATCGGCGCCACCGCCCGCGCAGTCAACACGCCCTCGGCGTGCAGCACCCATCCCGAATCCGACTGCGCGCCTGAGGAATACACCGACACGGCCCGAGCGCCCGCGTCGTTGGCGACACCCACCAGCACCTGCACCTGGACGCCGCCGGTTGCCGGCAACACCAGCGGCGCCGACAACGTGAGCTCCTCGATTGCCGAACAGCCGACTTCGTCACCGGCGCGCAGCGCCAGCTCCACAAAGCCGGCCCCGGGAAACAGCACCACCCCACCCACCGCGTGATCGGCCAGCCACGGTTGCGCGGCGAGCGACAACCGGCCCGCCAGCACCACCTCTCCCGAGTCGGGCCGTTCCACGACCGCGCCCAGCAGGGGATGGTCGGACCCGGTCAGGCCCAGGCCGTCGACATCGCGTGAGCCCACCATCTCCGCCGACAGCCAAAACCTGCGGCGCTGGAAGGGATACGTGGGCAGGTCGACGCGTTGGGGGTCGAGGCCGGCGAACGTCGCGGCCCAGTCCACGCCCACCCCGGCGGCGAACAGGCGCGCGGCCGCGGTGGCGCAGTCGTCGACCACCGAAGCGGTGGTGTCCGTCGCCAAAGACCGGGCCGAGGTCGAGTCGATCCTCACCGCGGCCG
>NZ_LZKK01000268.1 GCF_001672815.1 Mycobacterium sp. E796
GGCGGCTTCGTGGCGGCGCGCGCTGCGCAGGATCGCCTCGCCCATCACGTGGCCCACCCGCAGATTGGACAGCGTGCGGGGGTCCCAGATGACGCCGTCGCCCAGCCGCTCCTCCCACTCCCGCAGCCCCGCGGTCGATCGGGCCAGGAAGTTCCACGACAACCGCAGGCCGTAGTCGGGGTTGCCGGGCACGACGGTGTGGCCCAGGAGCTGCAGTTGCTTGCCGACGGCCCGGGTCGCGGCCAGGATCTCCGGGTGCAGCTTGGCCCGGAAACCGGTGTAGGGGAACCGCGTCGACAGCGCGATGTTGAGCGGCCCGGGCGCCTTCCCGACATAGTCGGAGGCCGTGATTGGTGGCGGTTTGTGCCGGTCGCCCTCGACGTTGCCCGACGCGGCGTCCAGCACCAACGCGGCGTCCTCCACGGTGCGCGCCAACACGCCGTTGACCGTGATCCCGTTGAACGCCTCCGGCAGGGGCCAGGTGGAGATGCGGCCGCGCTGCGGCTTGATGCCCACCAGGTGCGTCCACGCCGCGGGGACGCGCACGCTGCCGGCGCCGTCGGACCCGATCGCGGCGGTAACCAGGCCGGCGGCCACCGCGGCCGCGCTGCCCCCCGACGATCCGCCCGGCGTGTGCCGGCGCGACCAGGGATTGCGAGTGTGTCCGAAGCCGGGGCCGCTGGTGAACGGCCATTGCCCCAGTTCGCAGGTGTTCGTTTTGCCCACGATCACCGCGCCGGCGGCTTTCAGGCGGCGGACTACCTCGGCGTCCTGGGTGGCGGGCGCGACGTAACCCTCGGTGCCGAACGCGGTCGGCACCCCTTTGACGTCGACGTCGTCTTTGACCGCGATCGGGATGCCCAGCAGCGGGGCGGTGTCGCCGGCCGCGCGGCGCCGGTCGGCCTCCGCCGCGTCGGCCAGCGCCGATTCGGTCAGCACGACCCGAAAGGCATTGAGCGTCGACTGGCTGGTGTGAATGGCGTGCAGGGAGCGGCTGACCAGGGTGGTGGACGTCACCGCGCGGCTGGCCAGCTGATAGAGCAGGTCGGTCAGCGTGGGCAGGCGCTGGCCGCCGGATCCCGAACCCGGGCCAGAAAAGGCCCCGAAGGCGGACCCGGAAGCGCCAATCACGGGGTACGAGACTAACGGCGCGGATACCCGGATTGTCGCGGCGGGGTGCAAAACTATTGTGATGCGGCTATATCGAGACCGGGCCGTTGTGCTGCGCCAGCACAAGCTCGGCGAGGCCGACCGGATCGTCACCCTGCTGACCCGCGATCACGGACTGGTTCGCGCGGTGGCCAAGGGCGTTCGCCGCACCCGCAG
>NZ_LZKK01000269.1 GCF_001672815.1 Mycobacterium sp. E796
GCAGGGCGGCGATGTCGGCTCTGGTGCGGTCGTCACCGCGGCCGGGGTTGATGGTAACCACCGTTCCGCCGCCCAGCCCGGCGTGGCGGTGCGGATGCTGACGAGCGGGACGACGGGGCCGCCCAAGCGAATTGACCTCAGCTACGACATGCTGGCGCGCAGCGTGATGGGCCCCGACCCGGAAGCCGCCCCGGCGCCAACGCAGCTGCGCCGCGGTGTCGCGATCGTCAACTCGCCGCTGGTGCACATCGGCGGGGTGTTCCGGGTGCTGCAGTGCATCGCCGAGGCCAGACCCTTTGTGCTGCTGGAACGCTTCGAGCTGCAGGCGTGGGCCGAGGCGGTGCGCACCCACCGGCCCCGCACGGTGTCGCTGGTGCCGGCCGCGCTGCGGACGGTGCTGCACTCCGACCTGACGCGCGCCGACCTGGAGAGCATTCGCGCCGTCACCTGCGGCACCGCCCCGCTGTCGGCCGATGACGCCGACGCCTTCACCGAGAAGTACGGCATCCCGGTCCTCACCTCCTATGCGGCAACGGAATTCGGCGGCGGTGTCGCCGGCTGGACCCTCGCCGACTACGAAAAGCACTGGCAAGCCAAGCGCGGCAGCGTCGGACGAGCCAACCCGGGCGCACACCTGCGGGTGGTCGACGACGAGGGCGCACCGCTCGGGCCCGACCGGGTCGGCCTGCTGGAGGTCAAGCCCGGGCAACTGGGCCCATCGGCGAAATGGATGCGAACCACCGATCTGGCCCGCATCGACGCGGACGGCTTCGTCTGGATCGTCGGGCGGGCCGACCAGGCGATCATCCGCGGCGGGTTCAAGGTGATGCCCGACGACGTACGCGCCGCGCTGGAAGACCATCCCGCGGTGGCGGGCGCCGCCGTGGTCGCGCAGTCCGACGAACGCCTCGGGGAGACGCCCGTCGCGATGGTGCAACTGCGCCAGCCCGCGTCCGCCGACTCCGACACGCTGGTGCAGTATCTGCGAACGCGGCTGGCGCGCTATGAAATCCCCACCGAGATCGCGATCGTCGACACGATCCCGCGAACGCCTTCGGGCAAGGCCGATCTCAGTCAGATCAGGCTGTACTTCAGCGACGCCGCCGCCCATCGCGACCATGCCCGGTGATTCCCCCACGGTCGCCGAAGTCCTGCGGCAACAGGCCCAGTCCCGCGCGGAGCACACGCTTCTCGTGTGCGACGGCGACCGCATCGGCTACGCGGAGGCAGAGCGGCGCTCGGCGGAGCTCGCCCGCGGGCTGATCGCGCTGGGGGCGGGCAAGGGCACCCACGTGGGGCTGCTCTACCCGAACGGCATCGAATTCGTCGTCGGAATGCTTGCGGCCGCGCGAATCGGCGCGGTCGTGATCCCGTTCTCCACGTTCGCCACCGCTCGCGAGCTGCGCGAGCAGCTCGTCGACAGCGACACCGAGATCTTGCTGTCCGCCGGCTCTTTTCGCTCCCACGACTACGCGCAACGGCTGGCCGAGGCGCTGTCGCGCCCCGAGCCGGTCACCGATGAGCGGCTGTTCGCCGGCGCCGCGCCGCAATTGCGTCACGTCATCGTCAATTCCGACCATGCGTACCGGATAGCCCGCACCGTCGCACCCGGACTGCTCGCGGCGATGGAGGACGACGTCGACGGCTGCGATCCGCTGGCCATCGTGTACACGTCGGGCTCCACCAGCTCCCCGAAGGGCGTGGTGCACACGCACGCCGGCCTGCTCGCCCACCAGCGGAACCTCAACGAAATCCGCGGCCTGACCGTGGCGGACCGGCTGTTTTGCAACTCGCCGTTCTTCTGGATCGGCGGGTTCGCGTTCGGCCTGCTCGCCACGCTGGTCGCCGGGTCCACCCTGGTGTGCTCGAATGCCACCGACCCGGGCGCGACCCTCGACCTGCTCGAGGCCGAAAGGCCCACCGTCAGCAATGGTTTCATCGCTGGGATCGGGCACATCGCGGATCATTCGAGTTTTCCCGGGCGTGACCTGTCGTCGATGCGCCGGGGCAACCTGTATCCGATCATGGCGCCCGAGGCCCGGCCGGCCGACCCGGAACTGCGGCACAACATGCTGGGCCTGACCGAGGCCGGCAGCGTGGTGTTGATCAGTGGAGACGAATCCGACCAACCCGAACACCGCCGCGGATCCTTTGGCAAGCCGGCGCCCGGATTCGACACCAAGATCATCGAACCGGATGCCTCGGGCATCGGGGAGCTGTGCATCCGCGGGCCCTACGTGATGCAGGGGTATTACAAGCGCAGCCGCGAGGAGTGCTTCGACGCCGACGGGTGGTTCCACACGGGCGATTTGGTGCGCGTCGACGCCGACGGTTTTTTCTATTTCGCCGGCCGGCTCGGCGCGATGATCAAGACGGCGGGGGCCAACGTCTCGGCGGCCGAGGTTGAGGCGGCGATCGCCAAGGTCACCGGCGCCGAGGCTCACGTCGTGGGCATTCCGGACAAACGACGGGGAGAACTCGTCGCCGCCGTCGTCGCCCGTCCGGGTCTCGACGAAGCCGCGCTGCGGGAGCGGCTCAAGACGGAATTGTCAGCGTACAAGATCCCGAAGCGGTTCATCGCCCTGCCGCGCAACGATATTCCGCGGCTGTCGAGCGGAAAGGTCGACACCCAACGGTTGCGGAAGCTGTTCGATGCCTGAGCGCACCATCGACCAACTGGTGCGGTCTCGCGCCGCACGGCACGGCGCCAAGCCGGCGGTGATCGACCCGACGGCGCGGCTGAGCTACCGGGAACTCGACTCCACCACAAACGATCTCGCCGCGGTATTCGTCGACGCCGGCGTCGGCAAGGGCACCCGCGTCGGGCTGATCATGCCGAACAGCGTCCGTTGGGTGCAGGTGGCGATCGCCCTGACGCGCCTCGGCGCCGTGCTGGTCCCGCTCAGCACCCTGCTACGGCCCGGCGAACTGGTCGCGCAGCTGCGGGCCGCGTCGGTTCAATTCCTGGTGAGCGTGGAAGAGTTCCGTGGCCACCGGTACCTCGATGACATCGAGGCGGTGCCGCGACTGGAACTTCCCGCCCTGCGCCAGGTTTGGCCGGCCGACCGGCTCGACCACGCCGCTTCGAGCGAGCCCGCCCGCCGGATCGTCGGCGCGATGACCGAGACGGTCGCCGCCGCCGACCCGATGGTCATCATGTTCACCTCGGGCAGCAGCGGAACACCCAAGGGCGTCATCCACTCCCACGGCAACGCGTTGTCCGCCGTGCGGTCGGGCTTGGCGGCGCGCTGCGTCACGTCCGACACCCGGCTGTATCTTCCGATGCCGTTCTTCTGGGTGGGCGGATTCGGCAGCGGCATCCTGTCCACGCTGCTGGCCGGCGCGACCCTGGTGACCGAGGAAATACCGCGGCCCCAAACCACCCTGCGGCTGCTGGAATCCGAACGGGTCACTCTGTTTCGCGGGTGGCCCGATCAGGCCGAGGCGCTGGCGCGGCACGCCGACCGGGTCGGTGCCGACCTGTCGGCGCTGCGTGCCGGCAGCCTGGAAGCCCTGCTGCCGCCCGAGCGGCGGGCCCAACGCGGCGCGCGGGCGACGCTGTTCGGCATGACGGAGGCGTTCGGTCCCTATTGCGGTTACCCGGCCGACACCGACATGCCGCCCTCGGCCTGGGGCAGCTGCGGCAAGCCATTCCCCGGCATGGAGGTCCGCATCGTCGACACGAACAGCGGTGAGCCGGTTGCAGCGGGATCCGTTGGGGAGATCCAGATCCGGGGGCCACACACGTTGCGCGGCATCTGCCGTCGCAGCCGAGAGGAGCTGTTCAGCCGCGACGGCTTCTACCCCACCGGTGACCTCGGCCGCTTCGACGAGGACGGGTTCCTGTTCTACCACGGCCGGTCCGACGACATGTTCAAGGTCAGCGGGGCGACCGTCTATCCCAGCGAGGTGGAGCGGGCGCTGCGAGCGATCGACGGCGTCCAGACTGCCTACGTCATCAACGTGGCCGGCGACGCGGGCGAACGGGTCGGCGCCGCGGTGGTGTGCGCGCGCCCGCTGACGGCCGAGCAGCTGCGCGCGTCGGCGCGAAAGCTGTTGAGCGCGTTCAAGGTTCCGACGGTGTGGCTGTTACTGGGGTCCGACGGAGAGATCCCGCGCGGGGGCACCGGCAAGGTCGACGTTCGCCGGTTGCGGGAGATGTTGATCGAGGCGAATGTGCGCTAGGGAACCCGCGTCCAGGGCTGGCAGTTCTGCGACTCGAAGGCCTTGACCGAGGTGTTGATGTTCGCGAACATCGGGCCGACGGACATGTTCGTCTGGAGCACGTGGTCCTTGTTCGCATCGGGGGTGCCGTAGGTGAACCACGCGCACATCGAGTCCTGGGTCGGCACGTTGTTTATCCAGACCCCGAAGGCCGAGGCCGAACCGGCCGTTCGGTAAAGGCCGGGCGCGATGTCGGGCCCCACGACAAAGACACCGTTGCCGGGGATCGGATCCATCGGGTCGGCGACGGCGGGCGCCGCGAGCGGAATCGCGGCCACACATGCGACGAATACGGCCGCTGCGCGATGCGTTCGGGGCATTGTTCCTCGCTCTGTATTGTTTGCCCCCTTCGTGGCAGCCTAGGCCAGGCGTGGGTCGGCAACAACAGCTGTCCCGGCTCACCCAGGTGCCGGGTGACTCCCATTCGCCACGACCCCCCGCGCGGTGAGGTGATCGATGAGCGGGACGGCGCCCGCGGCAAGATGTTCCGACATCGCCGCCCGCGCGAGCTCCTGGTCATGCTTTTTCAGGGCGGACAAGATCCGGCGATGATCCTTGATCGACTGCTCTGACCACCCCTCGATGGCGGGGAACACCGATTCCGGTGCGTAGCGGGTGATCTGCGACATCAACTGGGCGAGCTTCGGCGAATCCGCGGCAACGTTGATGGCGCGGTGAAACTCGTGGTTGAGGCGCACGGTCCGCTCGGTGTCGTCACCGGCGTAGGCCTCTTCGAGCTCGGCCTGTATCTGCTTGAGTTCGCCCAGCTGCTCGTCGGTGATGTTGGCCGCGGCCCGGGCAGCCAGCTCCCCGCCGACGTAGCCCTGCACGTTGGCGACGTCGGTGACGTCGCGCCTGGTCACCGGTAACACCACAAAGCCGCGGTGCGGCTGCTGGGCGACCAACCCTTCCGCGCGGAGCGCGAACAGCGCCTCGCGCACCGGCGTGACGCTGATCCCCAGCTCGGCGGCCAACTGATCGAGGCGCACATACGTTCCGCTCGCGTAGGTGCCGTCGAAGATCCTTCTGCGCACGAAGCGCGCGACGACGTCGGAAAGTTGTGGCCGCGCACCGAATTCCGGGGTGGTCATCGCGTCACACCTGATACTCGGCGAGTAGCCGCTTGCTGATGATGGATTTTTGGATCTCGCTGGTTCCCTCGCCGATGAGGAGGAACGGGGCGTCGCGCATCAGCCGCTCGATCTCGTATTCCTTGGAATAGCCGTAGCCGCCGTGGATCCGGAAGCTCTGCTGGGTGACTTCCGAACAGTATTCGCTGGCAAGGTATTTGGCCATGCCCGCGGCGACGTCGTTGCGCTCGCCGGAATCCTTCAGCCTGGCCGCGTTGACCATCATCAGGTGCGCGGCTTCGACTTTGGTTGCCATCTCGGCCAGCTGGAAGGCGATGGCCTGGTGTTCGGCGATCGGCTTGCCGAAGGTGTGTCGCTGCTGGGCGTAGCGCACCGCGAGTTCGAAGGCGCGAAGGCCAATGCCACATGCGCGCGCCGACACGTTGACCCGGCCGACTTCGATGCCGTCCATCATCTGGAAGAAGCCCTGCCCGGGGGTCCCGCCGAGGATGTCGTCGGCGCTTGCCCGGTAGCCGTCGAAGATGAGCTCGGTGGTGTCGATGCCCTTGTAGCCCAGCTTGTCGATCTTGCCGGGTATCACCAGGCCGGGCACGACCTCGCCGAAGCCCGTTGGCTTTTCGACGAGGAACGCGGTGAGGTTGCGGTGCGGCTTGTCCGCGCCTTCGTCGGTGCGCACCAACACTGCGATCAGGGTCGAGCTGCCCCCGTTGGTAAGCCACATCTTCTGGCCGTTGATGATGTAGTCGCCGGCCGCGTCGCGCTGGGCCCGGGTGCGGATCGCGGCGACGTCGGAGCCGAGCTCGGGTTCCGACATCGAAAACGCGCCGCGCGACTCGCCGGTCGCCATGCGCGGCAGGAACCGTTGCTTCTGGGCGTCGGTACCGTGCTGGCGCAGCATGTAGGCCACGATGAAGTGCGTGTTGAGCACCCCCGACACGCTCATCCAGCCACGGGCAAGTTCCTCGACGCACAGCGCATAGGTCAGCAGCGACTCCCCCAGCCCGCCGTATTCCTCGGGAATCATCAGCCCGAACAGGCCCATCTCGCGCATCTGATCGACGATGGCCTGGGGGTAGGCATCGTCGCGCTCGAGCTGCGGCGCGTTGGGAATGACTTCCTTCTCGACGAATTGGCGGACCGTGGCGATGATTTCGGTCTGGAACTCGGTGAGGCCGAGGGTTTGGGCGAGCTTGGTCATGCGCTTTCCGTCCCTATCGTTTTGGCGCACGTCAGGCGCGCGATGTCCGCGGTCGTCAACCCCAAACGCTCAGCGAGCACGTCGGCGGTGTCTTGTCCCAGCGCCGGAGCCGCCGCGCTCGAGGGATGGGTGCCGTCGAACGCGGCCGGCAGGCCGGGGGCGAGGTACTCCCCGACGCCCGGTTGGTGCAGCCGGGAAAACAGCGGGTTGGCCGTCACCTTGGCGTCGGCGGCGGCCTCGGCGAAGGTGCGGTACCGCTCGAACAGCACCGTGGTCCCCGACAGCGCGGCGGCGACCTCGTCGGCCGTGTGGTCGGCGAACCATGTGCCGAACAGCCCGGAGAGGGCGTCGCGGTAGCGATAGCGGTCGCCCTCCGAGCCGAAGTCCACGCCCAGCGCCTCCTCGAGCGCCGACACCGCGGCAGCCGTGCCGGTCACCTCCACGAGGTCGCGAAAGTGCCTGCGCGTCAAGGTAACCAGCATGAAGCCGACCCCGTCGCGGGTGGTGAAGTCCTGCCCGTACTGGCCGTAGATCGCGTTGCCGAGCCGTTGGCGCTGTGTCCCGTTGACCTGTGGTTCGGTGAGCAGCCCGAGGTTGCCGGCCGTGGCCAGCGCGACGTCCTCCAGCGCCAGGCTGATGCGCGCGCCCGCCCCACTGTTGTCGCGGCGCCGAACGGCGGTGACGACGGCCAGCGCGGCGTACAGGCCGCAGCACACGTCCCAGGCCGGCAGTACGTGGTTGATCGGGCCGGCGTGCTCGGCCGGGCCCGTGACGAGCGGGTACCCGATGCCCGCGTTGACGGTGTAGTCCACCGCGGTGGACCCGTCGCCGCGTCCGAGCAGCTGGACGTGGATGACGTCGGAACGCTTGGCGGCCAACACATCGTGGCCGAGCCAGGACAGCCCGGCGGCGTTGGTGACCACGATGCCGTCGCCCTCGACGATCAGCCGCTGGACCAGCTCCTGGCCCTCGGCCGAGCGCAGATCGATGGTGGCCGAACGCTTTCCCTTGTTCAGGCCGGTCCAGTAGATCGACGTGCCGTCGGCGGCCAGTGGCCAGCGCTGGACGTCGGAGGCGCCGCCGATCGGGTCGACGCGGATCACCTGCGCGCCAAGCTGGCCGAGCGTCATCCCGCACAGCGGTGCGGCGACGAAACTGGACACCTCAACGATGGTGAGGCCGCTCAGCGGAGCGTTCACGACGGGGCGACCCGCTCGAAGACCGCGGCCAGGCCCTGGCCCCCGCCGATGCACATGGTCTCCAACCCGTAGCGTGCCTGGCGGCGGCCCAGTTCGCGCGCCAGGGTCGCCAGCATCCGGCCTCCGGTCGCGCCGACGGGGTGGCCCAGCGAGATTCCCGACCCGTGCACGTTGGTCCGGTCGTGGTCGGCGGCGCCGAAATTCCATTCGCGCATCACCGCAAGCGCCTGCGCGGCAAACGCCTCGTTGAGCTCGATGACGTCGATGTCGGACAGCCGCAGGCCCGCCTTGGCGAGGGCGACCTCGGTGGCCGGCACCGGGCCGATGCCCATGATGTTGGGCGCCACGCCCGCCGATCCCCACGACACCAGACGGACCAACGGCGTCAGGCCGCATTCGGCCGCCTTCTCCGGCGTGGTCACGACACACATCGACGCCGCGTCGTTCTGCCCGCTGGCGTTGCCGGCCGTCACGGTGGCCTCCGGATCCTCGCCCAGCAGAACGGGTTTGAGCTTGCTCAACGACTCCACCGAGGTGTCGGCGCGCGGATGCTCGTCGGTGTCGATCAGTTCCTCACCGTGGCGCGTGCGGACGGAGACCGGAATGATCTCCTCGGCCATGACGCCGTCCTTCTGTGCGGCAACCGCGCGCTGGTGCGAGCGCACCGCGAGCTCGTCTTGCTCCTGGCGCGAAATGCCGTACTGGCGGCGCAGGTTCTCGGCGGTTTCCAGCATCCCGCCCGGCACCGGGTAGTGCCGGCCACCGGCGGTGGTGCGTCCCCGCGCCAGCCCGTCGTGCACCCGGATCCCGCCGCGGGCGCCGCCCCAACGCATGTCGGTCGAGTAGAAGGCCACGTTGCTCATGCTTTCGCAGCCGCCGGCGATAACGAGATCGTGGTCGCCGTTGCCCACTTGCAGACACGCCTGGATCACCGCCTGCAGTCCCGACCCGCAGCGCCGGTCGACCTGCATCCCCGGAACCGTCACGGGCAGGCCGGAATCCAGCGCCACGACCCGCCCGATCGCCGGGGCTTCGCTGCTGGGATAGCAGTGCCCGAGAATGACGTCCTGCACGGAGTCGGGGGCGATTCCGGTCCGCTCGAGTAGCCCTTTGAGGGCGGCCACGCCCAGGTCGACGGCGGTCAGCGACTTGAACATTCCGCCGTAGCGGCCGATGGGCGTGCGCACGGGCTCACAAATGACGGTCTGACGCATGGTCGTTGCTCCGCTCAGATGTGCCGGCCGCCCGTGACTTCCATCACGGTGCCGGTCATGTAGGAGGACAGATCGGAGGCCAGGAACAACGCGACGGTCGCGACCTCGCTGGGCTCGCCGGCGCGGCCCATCGGGATCTCGGCCACCTTCTCGTCCCAAATGCGTTGCGGCATAGCCTCCGTCATGGCCGAGCGAATCAGGCCGGGAGCGATCGCGTTGACCCGAACCCCCAAGTAGGCAAGCTCTTTGGCCGCGGCTTTGGTCATGCCGACGATCCCGGCCTTGGCCGCCGAATAGTTGGTCTGGCCGATCATGCCGACCTTGCCCGACACCGACGACATGTTCACGATGGCGCCGCGCTTGTTTTCCCGCATGATCGCCGCCGCCAGCCGGATGCCGTTCCACGTCCCCTTCAGGTGCACGTCGATGACCTGATCGAACTGCTCTTCGGTCATCTTGCGCATCGTCGCGTCGCGGGTGATGCCGGCGTTGTTGACCATGATGTCCAGGCCGCCGAAGCGCTCGACGGCGGTCTGAATCAGCGCCTCGACCTCGGGCGCCCGGGTCACATCACAGCGGACGGCCAGCGCCACCTGGTCGCCACCGAGTTTGTCGGCCGCGGCCTGGGTGGCCTCGAGGTTGACGTCCCCGAGCACGACCCGCGCGCCCTCGGCGACGAATCTCTCCGCAATCGCGAAGCCCAGCCCTTGCGCACCACCTGTGACGACTGCAGTCTGACCGTCCAGCAACGACACGTGAATCCTGCCTCCCTCGCTTTGGCCCCGCCGTGGGTACCCGTCGGTCGAATATCATATTTCATATAGGATCACGCTCGGCGCCGGGTGCGCCGCGGCAAAGCGACAAACTTCGAAAGAGGAGCGCCCGCCTATGACGACTGCCGAAGTTCAGGAAGTGCCCGACGAGGACTTCCGGGAGATCCTCGCCCAGACCCGGCACTTCGTCCGCAGCGCCGTCGTCCCGCGCGAGCAGGAAATCCTGACCGACGACCGGGTGCCGGACGACCTGCGCGACCACGCCAAGAAGATGGGCCTGTTCGGGTATGCGATCCCCCAGCGTTGGGGCGGCCTGGGCCTGAACCTCGTCCAAGACGTCGAGCTGGCAATGGAATTGGGCTACACCTCGCTCGCGGTGCGGTCGATGTTCGGCACCAACAACGGCATCGCCGGACAGGTTCTGGTCGGCTTCGGCACCGACGAACAGAAGCGCCGCTGGCTGGAGTCGATGGCCTCCGGTGACGTCGTCGCCTCCTTCGCGCTGACCGAGCCCGGCGCCGGCTCCAACCCGGCCGGCCTGCGGACCAAGGCCGTTCGCGACGGTGACGAGTGGGTGATCTCCGGTGACAAGCGCTTCATCACCAACGCGCCCGTCGCCGACCTGTTCGTGGTGTTCGCGCGCACCAGACCGGCCGACGACCGGGGACCGGGGATCGCCGTGTTCCTGGTTCCCGCGGACGCGGCCGGCGTCCAGGTGGGCGCCAAGGACGCGAAGATGGGCCAGGAGGGAGCCTGGACCGCCGACGTCAGCTTCGGCGACGTCCGCGTCGGCGGCGACGCGCTGATCGGGGGCAGCGAGGACATCGGCTACCGGGCCGCGATGACGTCGTTGGCGCGCGGCCGCGTGCACATCGCGGCAATCGCGGTGGGCGCAGCACAACGCGCGCTCGATGAATCCGTGGCGTATGCGGCCACGGCGACGCAGGGCGGGACGCCGATCGGGAACTTTCAGCTGGTGCAGGCGATGCTCGCCGACCAGCAGGCCGGCGTGCTGGCCGGGCGCGCGCTGGTCCGCGAGGCCGCGCGGCTGTGGGTCAACAACGAAGACCGCCGGATCGCGCCGTCGGCGGCCAAGCTGTTCTGCACCGAAATGGCCGGAAAGGTAGCCGATCTCGCGGTGCAGGTGCACGGCGGCAGCGGCTACATGCACGGCGTTCCCGTCGAGCGCATCTACCGCGACGTGCGCCTGTTGCGGCTCTATGAGGGCACCAGCGAGATCCAGCGCCTGATCATCGGTTCGAACCTCGTCAAGGCGGCGCAGCGGTGAGCGGCAGGTTGGCGGGGCGGGTGGCCCTCATCACCGGGGCGGCGCGCGGCCAGGGCCGGGCCCACGCCGTTCGCATGGCCCGGGAGGGCGCCCACATCATCGCCGTCGACATCGCCGGCAAGCTCCCGTCCTGCGTGCCCTACGATTCCGCCACTCCCGACGACCTCGCCGAAACCGTCCGCCTGGTCGAACAAGAGGACCGTCGAATCTTGGCCACCCCCACCGACGTTCGCGACTTCGACGAACTCCGCCGGGTCGTCGAGGACGGTGTTGCCGCCTTCGGGCGCCTCGACATCATCGTCGCCAATGCCGGCATCTCGGCGCCGCAGGCGTGGAACGACATCACCCCCGAATCGTTCCGCGACGTCATGGAGATCAACGTGACCGGCACCTGGAACACCGTGATGGCGGGCGCCGACAAGATCATCGAAGGGGGCCGCGGCGGCTCGATCATCCTGATCAGTTCCGCCGCCGGCATGAAGTTGCAGCCGTTCATGGTGCACTACACCACCAGCAAGCACGCGGTCGCCGGGATGGCGCGCGCGTTCGCCGCCGAGTTGGGCAAGCATTCGATCCGGGTCAACAGCGTGCACCCGGGTCCGGTGAACACCCCGATGGGATCCGGCGACATGATCGCGGCGATGGCCAAGGCCATGGAAACCAACCCGCAGCTCGCCAACATGCTCACGCCCTTCCTGCCCGCCTGGGCGGCCGAGCCCGAAGACGTCGCCGACGCCGTCTGCTGGCTGGCCAGCGACGAATCGCGCAACATCACCGCCGCGCAGATCCCGGTCGACCAGGGTTCGACGCAATACTGATCGGCCCTCGCGGGGAATAGCCAACACGGATCGGCGTTGCTAGGCGGCATGAAAGCCTTCAGCGAAACCGAACGCCAGGAGTTCCTCGCCGATACCCACGTTGGCGTCCTGTCCGTCGCCGCCGACGGCCGGCCGCCGGCCAGCGTCCCGATCTGGTACGACTACACGCCCGGGGGCGACATCCGGATCATGACGGGCGCGTCGACCCGCAAGGCGCGGCTGATCGAGCGCGCGGGCGCGGTGACGCTGGTGGTGCAGCGCGAGGAGTTGCCGTACCAGTATGTGGTGGTGGAGGGCACCGTCGTCGACACCACCAAGCCGGCTCCGGCCGACGTGCAGGAAGCCATCGCGATCCGGTACCTCGGCGAGGAGGGCGCGCGCGCATTCCTCGCCAGCATGGAGGGCGTCGAGGAGGTGCTGTACACCATCCGCCCGGACCGGTGGCTGTCCGCTGATTTCACCGGCGACCTCTAGCCGAGCAGCTCAAGCGTCTCCAACTCGCGGATCGCCCGGCAGCCGCGGGTCAGCATCGCGAGCACCATGTCGTCGCCGCGCTCGGTTGCGGCGGCGAACGCGAATCCCAGCGCGGAGATCAGCGGTGCCTGCAGCACGCCGAGCCGGTAGTCGCGCCAGCACGTTTCGCGGTCGTAGCCGGTGACCCCGGAAGTCGTCAGCGCTCGGTGATAGTCGGCGACGAGGCCTTCCTCGAGGCCGGCGCGCAGTTGGGGATCCAGGCTGGTCGCGGTGAAGTAGGCGAGATCTCTGGCCGGCAGGCCGACGCCGAGCGTTTGCCAGTCGACCACGCTGACCCGGGTCCGGTCGGGGTCGAACAGCATGTTGTCCAGCCGATAGTCGCCGTGCAGCAAGGCGAACCGGTCATATTCGGCCAGCAGCCACGGGGCCACCAAACCCATTGCCGCCGTGAAGGTGTCCCGGTCTTCGGCGCTCATCCGATCGCCCAGCTTCTCGAGCGTGATGTCGGCGCTCATCTTGGCCACCTCGCCCATGCCGTTGGCACCGGCTCCGTCCGGTCGCCCGAATGCGATGCCTTCGAAGTCCAGCCAGACCGGATCGCACCAAGTGGGGGCGTGCAGGCCGGCCAGGGCGGTCACCGCAAGGCGCGCTTCGGCTTCGCCGCAGCCCGCAAGCTGGTCGCCCTGCACCGCCGGCGCCTGATCGGCCAGCAGCAGAGCGAAACCCATTGCGTCCTCGGTGATCTCGCAATAGAAACACTCCGGCGTCGGCACCTGCACGCGATCGGCCACGGATGAGTAAAACGCGCACTCGCTGCGATATCCGATGACGACTCGGTCGCGCACGGTGTCGTCCTGGGCGGGCAGCTTGATGACGAAGGTCTGCGGCAGGTCACCGGGATCCGTCGCGTAGCTGGCCGTGACCCGGTAGGTGGCGCCGGTCTGGCCGGTGCCGATGGCAACCACATCGACGCCCGACACCGCGACGGGCGCGCGCCGTTCGCTGAGCACGCCCGACAGCCACTCCGGGGTCACGTCGCCGGGGTACCGGGGGATCGACACCACCGCATCCATGAGCAGGCCTCCAGCGCTCCGACGGTCAATTGACCGATCAACTGTAAGGCATACGGCAAGAGCCGCGGTCAACCGCCGTGATCGACCGCGATGTGCCACTCCGCGGCCTCGCGCTGCTGGCGCCAGAATTCCTCGAAACGTCCTCCCGCGCAAAGCAGTTCGTCGACCGTGCCGTCCTCGATTATTTGGCCGTTGTCGACGAAGAGGACCCGGTCGGCGTGGCGAATGCTCGCCAGGCGGTGCGCGACGATCACCCGCGTGCGCGAACCCCGATCGGCGCTGAGCGCGTCGACCACCGCGGCCTCGTTTTCGGTGTCCAGGGCGCTGGTCGCCTCGTCGACCAGGAGCAACGGCGCGTCCTTGAGCAGGGCACGCGCGATGCTCACACGTTGCCGCTCGCCGCCGGAGAGCGCCGACCCGGCCTCGCCCACGACCGTGTCCGCGCCGTCGGGCAGCCGGCCGGTGAGTTCGTCGACGCGCGCCAGGGCGACGGCGCGCGCGAACTGCTCGTCTCCGGCGGCCGGGTTTCCGGCGAGGACGTTCTCGCGGATCGTGCCGTGGAACAGGTACGGATGTTGGAACACGACGCTGCTGGTCGCGCGCCGGGTCTCGGCGTCCAGCGTCGCCGCGTCGACACCGTCGATGAGCACGCGGCCCCGGGTCGGCTCGTGCAGGCCGGCGATCAGCGCCAGGATGGTGCTCTTGCCCGATCCGGACGGGCCGACGATCGCCGTCGTGGTGCCCGGCCGCAGCGAGAAGCTGAGCCCGTCGAGGGCCGGCGCGCTCGCCCCGTCATAGCCGAAACTGACGTCGTCGAACTCGATTTGCGGGGCCGGGGCGAGCCCGGGCAGCGTGGCGGCTCCGGCCTGCATGACGGGCGCGGTGAGCACGGACCGGATGCGGTCCAGGGTGGCGCGGGTGCCCTCGAGCGCGGGGGCCAGCTCGCTGAGGGTGGTGAACGGCTCGAGGTAGCGGGCGATCACGACGATCAGCGCGACGGCCTCCGGCACGCTGAGGGTCCCGCTCAGCGCCAGTGCCGTCGTTGTGGCCGCGAGCAGGATGAGGGCCAACTGGCTGGCGATGCTGAACAGCAGCTGACCCGGAACCTGCATGGCCAGCAGCCGCATCGTCGCCCCGCGCTGGGCGGCCAGCGCCTCGCCGACCAGGCTTCGGGCGGGCTCGGCGCGCCGCGCGGCCCGCAACGCCTGCTGGGTTCGCGCGAACTCGATGATCCGTTCGGTGAGCGCGGTGTTGGCCGCGGCGGCCGCGGCGTCGGCGCGGCGCGCCAGCCGCGTGGAGCCCCACAACGCGCCCAGCAGCAGCGGCACGCCGCCCAGCGCGGCCAGGCCCAGCTGCCAGGACACCGGCAGCAGCGCCAGCGCGATGGCCGCCGGCAGCAGGATCGCCGTGACGAGCGGCGTCAGCAGGTTGACCACCAGGCCCACGAGTTCCGGGCCCGTCGCCGCGATGGCCTGCCGCGCGGTCGCGGTGTTTTCGGCGGTGAACCAGTCCAGCCGCACTTCCGGAAGCCGGTCCGCCACGTCGTGCTGGCTGTGGTCGAGCACGGCGAAGCCAAGATCCAGGCCGATGCGCGCGGTCGCGGTGTCGATCACCCAGCCGGCCACGGTCGCGGCGGTGAGCCAGCCCAGCCACACCAGCGCGCGGCGCGGCTCGCCGCCGAACAGCGCGCCCACCAGTGGGACCAGCAGCGCCGTGGCCACCGCCCGCACCGCGACGGAGATCAGGGCGAGCGCGGCGTACGAAAACACCTTGGCGCGGCGCTCTTTGGGAACCAGGGCGATCCAGGTGCGGATCATCGCACCGACTCCCCGGCCGCGGCCGCCGGCACCGCGCTGCCGTGGCCCGTGTCCCACAGCCGGCGATAGCGTCCGTCCGCGGCGAGCAGCTCGTCATGGGTGCCGCGTTCGGCGATCCGGCCCTCATCGAGAACGACGATCTGGTCGGCGCGGGTGATGGTGTGCAGCCGGTGGGCGATCACCAGCACCGTCCGCTCCCGGGTGAGCCGGTTAAGCGCTTGCTGCACAAGGTATTCCGATTCCGGGTCAGCGAACGCCGTGGCCTCGTCGAGGATCAGCACCGGGGTGTCGGCGAGGATGGCACGAGCAATTGTCAGCCGTTGACGTTCCCCGCCCGACAGCCCGCTGCCCGCGCCCAGCATCGTGTCGTAGCCCTGCGGCAGTCGCATGATGCGGTCGTGGATTTGGGCCTCGCGCGCCGCGGCCTCGATCTGCGCGGCGGTGGCGTCGGGGACGGCCAGCGCGATGTTCTGCGCGACCGTGCCGTGCACGAGCTGGGTTTCCTGCAGCACGAAGCCGACGCGCGCGTAGAGCTCATCGGCGCTCAGCGACCGAATATCCTGTCCCCCAATGCGTATCGCACCCTGCTCGACGTCGTGGAATCGGGCCAGCAGCGCGGCCAGCGTCGACTTCCCCGAACCCGACGGGCCGACCAGCGCGGTCACGGTGCCGGGGCGCAGCGTCAGCGACACGTCCCGGATCACCGGAACGCCGGGGCGATAGCCGAAGCCGACGCGATCGAACACCACGGTCGCCGGTGGGTCGCCGTGAGGCCCACCCAGCCGTCGCACCTCGAGTTCGGGCTCGTCGAACGCGTTCTGCAGCCGCCGGGCCGCCAGCATCCCGGCGCGGATGCCACCGAGCCCGTAGGCGATGCCGAGCAGGCGCGCCCCGAAGGTGGTGCCCAGCAACAGGAACGGCAACAGGTCGACCGGATCCATCCGCCCGCCCGCGATGAGCAGGGTGCCGGCCGCCGCGATGAGCCACAGGAACGTCGAGGGACGGGTGGCCAGATCCATCAGCGTCTTCTTGCCGGCCAGGGGACGCTGCCAGGCCGCCAGGAACGCGACGTACTCGTCGAGGCGGCGCCGGAAGCTCGAGGCCGCGGCGCCGCCGAAGACGCGAATCACCGGCTGCCCCTCGAGATACGCGCCGGCCTCCCCGCTCATCCGCTCCGCCCAGCGCTGCGACTGGGGAATGCGTGGGCCGGACTGAATCGTGATCGACGACGTCAGCACCAGATAGACCAGGACGGGCACGAACAGCACCAACGCCACCCGCCAATCGACGACGAACAGATAGATGAGCACCGCCACCGGCGCGACGACGGCGGCGACCGCGTCCGGGATGGCGTGGGTGACCAGATAGTGCAGCGCCAGCGTGTCGTCCTGCACCAGCTGCTTGATCGAACCCGATCCGCGCGTCGTGAACCAGCCCAGCGGCAGCCGGGACAACTTGGTCATCAGCCGCGAGCGCAACTCGCCGGCGAAGCGCGCGTCGAGGACGTGCAGCCACAGCGTGAGCGCGGCCCCCAGCACGGTGCCGAGTCCCAGCAGCGAAACCGCCGCGACGCCCAGCGTCCACAGCCGCTGCTCGCCGGCGCCGGACACCAGCAGCCGCGCCAACTCGACCAGGAGAACGAACGGCGCCAGCTGCACCAGCGTGATCACCGCCTGCAGCACGCCGGAGAGGATGAGCGCCGATCGCAGCGGCGCGAGCAACCGACCCGCGCCCTGGGCGCGCCAGCTGCCACGGGGTGCCGGCGAAGGTATCGACGGTTCCGGTTGGGGCACTGGGGTTTCTGCGGTTTCCGGTTGGTCGCCGCGGGTGGTGCCCATGGCCCGCCCGGCACTCCAGTAGGCCTGGGCGTGAACCTCGGACTTGGGAAATCCGAACTCGTCGCGCAACCGCGTGCGGACGTGCTTGAGCGTCGTCGCCTCGGGCGTGGCCCACGCGTACCAGTTCGACCAGTCCCGGCTCTCGATCGCCGCGGCCAGCGACTTCTCGTCATGGCGAGCCACCCAATGCACCCGCAGCCGGGGGTGTTTCGCGAGCGGGATCAGCGTGTCATTGTCGTCGTGCTGCTCGAGGTACACCTCGATCGGGACACCGTCGGGGACGGTTCCGACGATTCCGTTGATCCCCGGGATGGATGCCGAGTCGCCGATCAGCAGGTAGCCGGCCGGCTGCTCGTCGGGCGCGTCGAAGCGCGACGAGCCCATCAACGACATGACCGCGATCGTCGCGCCGGGTTGCACGGTTCGCGCCCACGACGACGCCGGTCCCGCCGGCTCGTGCAGGACGACGTCGACGGCGAAGCGGCCGGCGGCGACGTCCGCCTCCGAGATCGTGTACGCGCGCTGGAACTCGGTGCTCGATCCGTCGGGGTCCGGGAACCAGAACCGCAGCCACGCCGCGGGTTCGGCCTCGACCTCGTCGAACAGCGTCGGTGATTGCATTCGCACCCGCACGAAATGCGGTGCGATGCGGACGGTTTCGATGACCGTCGCGGTGTGGTCGCGGGCACCGAAGGTGCGCAGCATCACTCCCTGGAATCCGCGCGCCATCAGCGGTCCGCCCCGACAACCTCTGTCTCAGCGATCAGCGGCGGCCGGCCGCCCCGACAAGACGCAACCGACTGCATTCAGCGACCCTCCGAGTAGGTAAGTAACCACAAACTAAGGGTTGCCTTACCAAAGGTCAACCTGGGGGGTGCCGGCTACGTCGCCCGCCCGGGCCCCGTAGCCTGGGTCGAGGTCCGGCTACGCCGCCTGCCCCGACCCCCGCAACTCGCGCAGGGCGGTGCGCAGGCCGCGCCGTTTCCCCGTCTGCGGATCGACGAAGCTTTCCCGCAGTCCCTCGCGGACGCGGAACTTCAGCTCCGAGCGCGTCTCGCGTGCGTCGTCGGGCGTCGCCTGCAGAAGTTTGTCGGGCAGGGCGAGCTTGAGGATCGTCCAGAACGTTTGCAGATATTGGCGGCCAAGGGATCCCGTGGTGTACGGCAGGTCGTATTTGTCGCACAGCTCACGCACCCGCACGGCGATCTCCGCATAGCGGTTGCTGGGCAGGTCGGGAAACAGGTGGTGCTCGATTTGGTAGCACAGGTTTCCACTAATGAAGGCCATCAGCGGGCCGGCGTTGAAGTTCGCAGATCCCAGCATCTGGCGCAGGTACCACTCGCCCTGGGTTTCGTTCTCGAACTCGTCGACGGTGAATTTCTCCGCGCCGTCGGGGAAGTGGCCACAGAAGATGACCATGTAGGCCCAGATATTGCGGATCAGGTTGGCGGTCATGTTGGCCTTGATGGTGCGCTTCCAGTTGCGCCCGGTCAGCGCGGGAAAGATGAGATAGTCCTTGCCCTCCTGCCGGACGAGCTTCTTCATGATCACCCGCAGATCCTTGGCCGCCTCGGCCCAGCTCTTCTCCTTCTTGCGCAGCTTCGCGGTCTCGATGTGGTGCAATGCGACGCCGTACTGGAAGAACGTGCCCAGCAGCATGTTGTAGATCGGGTTGCCGAGCATCCAGGGTTCCCAGGGCTCGTCGCGGGTGACGCGCATGATGCCGTAGCCGACGTCGGCGTCGAGGCCGACGACGTTCGTGTACTTGTGGTGGACGAAGTTGTGGGAATGCTTCCACTGGACGCTCGGGCAGGTGGTGTCCCACTCCCACTCCGTCGAGTGGATCTCCGGATCGTTCATCCAATCCCACTGGCCGTGGATGATGTTGTGGCCCAACTCCATGTTCTCGATGATTTTGGCCATGGCGAGCATGGCGGTGCCGCTGAGCCAGGCGAGCTTGTTGTGGCTGGCGAACAACACGATTCGACCGCCGGCGGCCAAGACCCGCTGCAACTGAATTGACCGGCGAATGTATCGGGCGTCGCGCTCACCGCGGGACTCCTCGATGTCGGCGCGGATGGCGTCCAGTTCCTGCGCGAGCTGTTCGACGTCCTCGGCGGTCAGGTGCGCGTATTCCTTGATGTCGGTGATTGCCATGAGTCCCCCTAGATCTTGATGGTGCAGTCTCCGGATGCCGTGGAGATGCAGGTTTGAATGCGGTCGCCCGCGCCGTGTTCGGTCCCCGACCGAAAGTCGCGCACGTGCCCGGCCTCCAGTGGCAACACACACGTCTGGCAGATGCCCATCCGGCACCCGAACGGCATTTGGATGCCCACCCGTTCGCCGGCCTCCATAATCGATGTGGCGCCGTCGATTTCGACCGTCTTGTCGGAGATGGCGAAGGTGACCGTTCCGCCTTCGCCGCCCTTGTCCGTGGCGGCGATAGTGAAGCGCTCCATGTGCAGCTGACCGCTGCAGCCAGCGCCTTTCCACGTCTCTTCGGCGGCGTCCAACAAGGAGTTCGGGCCACACACCCAGGCCGGGCGGTCCTGCCAGTCGGGCACGATGTCGGCGAGGTCGCCGAATTCGAAGTGACCCTGAGTTTTGGTGAGCTGCAGGTGAAGTCGATATCCCGGCTGCGCCTTTTCCAGCTCGCGCAGCTCGTCATGGAAGATCACGTCGTCGGCGCTCGGCGCCGAGTGGATGTGCACGATGTCCGCCTGCTGTCCGCGCGACTTGAGCGTGCGCAGCATGGCCATCACCGGGGTGATGCCACTGCCGGCGGTGATGAACAGGATCTTGGCCGGCGCCGGGTCGGGCAGCGCGAAGTCTCCCTTGGGTGAGGCCAGGCGCACGATGGTGCCCGGCTTGACGCCATTGACCAGGTGCGTCGACAGAAAGCCCTCGGGGGTGGCCTTGACGGTGATGGTGATGTTCTTGTTGTCGCGGCGCGGGATCGACGTCAACGAATAGGAGCGCCAGTGCCATCGGCCGTCGATCCGCAGGCCGATGCCGACATACTGGCCGGGCTTGTACCGCCCCGAAAATCCCCAGCCGGGCTTGATCGTGACGGTCGCCGAGTCGGCGGTCTCGGGTCGAACGTCAACGATGAGGCCGCGCAACTCGCGCGCCGACCACAGCGGGTTGAGCAGCTTGAGGTAATCGTCAGGCAGTAGCGGGGTGGTCGCCCGGGCGGCCAGCCCGCGCGGCACATTGACCCAGGATCTGGCGGTCTGGACGCCCTTCGCGGGCGCCGTGCTCCATCGAGTGAGGCTGCGAAGCGGAGAAACCATAAGTCATCCCAGCGGTCTGATCGAGGTTTCCGTGGGCCGGTCGGCTCACGCTCCCCATCGGCTTCCCGCCCGGCGCGTTCGATAAACACGTGTTCGCTGAACCGATTTGCGGCCGAGTCCCGATGTACCTCGAAAATGGCGTTCTAGCTGCGCATTCAAGGTATCGCGCATGGATCTGCGCGCCATTGAACACAGGGTCAATTTGTGAACGCGCGTAAGTCCCGTCACGGGGTTACGATCAGCTCCAAATCCGTTGGAACAAAGGTGTTTTCATGGCGGAGCCACCGACCTACCTCATCACGGGCGCCGGCGGCGGGGTGGCGGGCATCAGCCCGCAGGTGGTGGCCAGGCTGCTCGGCCGGGGCGAGTCGGTTCGCGCCATGGTGCACCGCGACGACGCGCTGCGCGCGCAGGGCGCCGAGGTGATCGCCGGGGACCTAACGAATCCGGTCGACGTCTTCGCCGCGATGTCGGGCGTCACCCGGATGTTCTTCAACATGAGCGTCTCGCCGGATTACCTGCAGGCCACCACGGTGGTGTGCGCGGCGGCTGAGGAGCTCGGGGGCCTGGAAGTGTTGGTCAACATATCGCAGATGACGGTCTCGCAGATGACCGCCACCAGCACGGCGGAATCCAAGCATCAACGCCTGCATTGGCTCGCCGAGCGCGTGATCAATTGGTCGGGCGTCCGGGCGGTGCACGTCCGGCCGACCGTCCTGCTGGAAAACCCGCTCTTCGGGCTGTTGGCGGCCCGCTCGATCCGCGAAACCGGCCAGCTGTCGCTGCCCTTCGGAAGCGGGCGGACCTCACCCGTCGCCTCCAGTGACGTCGCCGACGTCATCACCGCGGTACTGGAGGCACCACGGGACCATCTTGGCGCGGTCTACGAATTGACCGGCCCTGCAACGCTTTCCGTCGAGGAACTTGCTGAGCAGTATTCGGAGGCCCTGGGCCGGCCCGTGACCGCCGTCCGGCCGTCCGACGACGAGTGGCTGCGCGAGCTCGGCGGACTGGGGATGCCGCCGCACGTGGAGCAACACATCGCCACCATGGCGCGACTGCACCGCGAGGACCGCTACAACCGGTCGACCGATGATGTCGAACGCCTCATCGGCCGTCCCGCGGAGTCGGTGCGGCACTACGTCGAACGGCACCGCGAACTGTTCGGGTGATCAGTCGCCGTCTACGGCCAGGTCGGCTTCGGACTCTTTTCGCTTCAGCTGGGCCAGCTCTCGATCCTCGGCTGCCGCCTGGCGATGGCGGGACGCGGATTTGCGGTGCAGCTCCGAGTCGGACACGCCTTGTGCGACGGTCACGTCTTGCACCTGCGCGACTCGCTCGTGCTGGAGCGCGGACTCCTCGAAGCTGCGGGCCGCCGACAGGCCTGCAAGGGCGGCCCGTTCGCGAGCCGCGGCGGCCCGGCTTTCCGCGCGGTCGATGGCTTGCTCGAGTGGGTCCTGTGCGGTGGCCATGACGCGCCTTCCTAATTGCCGTTCAACGCGGTTACCCGCGAAGTGGGCGACGAAACGTGGGGCGTTTGGCGCCGACGCGATGCCGTGTCGGGCTGGATTATCGACATCGCCCTTCCGACTTATCCGGTCAGGAAGACGAGCCGGAATTTGCCGATCTGCACTTGATCGTTGTTCGCCAGCACCGCTGAGTCCACCGCCCGACGGTTAACGTATGTGCCGTTGAGGCTTCCGACGTCGGCGACGGTCCAGCTACCGTCCTCTGCGAGGCGAAACTCGGCATGACGACGGCTCACGGTGATGTCGTCCAGCAGAATCTCGCTGTCGGGATGGCGTCCCGCCGAGGTGACTGGCTGATCGAGCAAGAACCGAGAACCTGCATTCGGGCCACGCTTCACGACCAGCAGTGCCGATCCGCTCGGCAATGCTTCGACAGTTTCCGCCACGGTAGCGGACGAACCGTCATCAGATTCATCGAGGAACTGGTCGCCAAAGTCCGCAGTGGTCTCGCCAGCTGCTTCAGTGAGGTTCCGGTCGTCGTCGCGGTTCACGTGCCGGTCGCACCGCCCGGCACTCCGGCCTGGTTTGCATGATGCCAGCCCACTTGGGCGGCTCCTTTTACCTAAATGCTCGGGCACGCTCAGATGCCCAATTAGATAGAAGAGGTACCCAGATTGGGAGCGTGTTATGCCCTGGGTCGGCTAAGGGAGTTGAGCCAACCCGTCTAGCCAGTAACCGTTATTTGGCGCGTGAACATCGGTGCGGGCGGAGGGACTCGAACCCTCAAGCTCTTTCGAGCAATGGCACCTAAAACCATCGCGTCTGCCAATTTCGCCACGCCCGCGGCGGAGCCGATCGTACCGCGTGGCTTCGACGAACTCGTCGGGTCGAAATCGTGAGCGGTACGGTCAAGTGGTGTCCACTAGCCGTCGTCGCAGGCCCGCGCTGATCGCTTTGGTGATCGTCGCGGCGTGTGGCTGCCTGGCCCTGGGCTGGTGGCAGTGGACGAGGTTTCAGTCGGTCTCGGGGACATTTCAGAACCTGGGCTACGCGCTGCAGTGGCCGCTGTTCGCCTGGTTCTGCGTCTACGCCTACCGCAAGTTCGTGCGCTACGAGGAGGAGCCGCCGCAAGCGCACAACACCGCCGAGATGACCGAGATCCCCGCGGGCCTGCTGCCCGAGCGGCCCAAGCCGGCACCGCCACCGACCGACGATCCCGCGCTGCGGGAGTACAACGCCTACCTCGCCGAGCTCGCCCAGAAAGACGCCCAGAAGGAGAACAGGACCACCGCATGAGCACGCCCGAGACACCCGCGCCCGCCTTTCCCGTCGAGAAGATCCGCACCGCGTTACTCGCATACCGGGTAATGGCGTGGACGACGGGTCTCTGGCTCATCGCGCTGTGCTACGAGATCGTCTCGCACCTGGCGTTCCACCACGAGATCCGCTGGATCGAAGTGGTACACGGCTGGGTGTATTTCGCCTACGTGTTGGCGGCGTTCAACCTCGCGATCAAGGTGCGCTGGCCGATCGGCAAGACCATCGGCGTGCTGTTGTCCGGGACCATCCCGCTGCTCGGCATCATCGTCGAGCACTTCCAGACGAAGGACGTCAAGGCGCGCTTCGGGCTTTGAGTCACATCTGCCACTTTCATCTCTCCCGGCGGCGACACACTTTCTGCCCGCCTCATAGCGACTCCGGTTGAGGGCCTGTCGCTCACTGGTGGACAGTGTGTCGGTCGGTGGTTTCTGAATGGGTTGCTTTCACGATGATGTGTCGGTAGCCCCG
>NZ_LZKK01000270.1 GCF_001672815.1 Mycobacterium sp. E796
AGCGACAAATTCCGCCGTCGCGGCCGATCGCCGGCTGAGTCACATAGGCCCCATTAGTACCCGCGCGGAGGCCGCACCCTTTGTGCCCGCCTCACAGCGACAACTTGAGGCGATGTCGTACAGGTATGCGACCCTGCGGCAATGAACCTTCGAGGAATCGAACTGCGCTATGTGCTCGCGATGCACCTCGCTCATAATGGGCGGGCAACCGTTTATGTATTCGGTGTTCGGTGGAGCGCGGGATATAGCCCGGCCCGTACAGCCCGCGCCGAAGCCGGCGCACCCTGTCCCGCTCCGTCTCCCAACGCAGGGCATCCGAAATGACTTTCGATGCCCTCCCGGGGACGCAAAAGCCTTGCGCTTCAAGCGCATGGAGCATTTCGGCGACGGTTGCCCGCCCATTATGAGCGAGGTGCATCGCGAGCACATAGCGCAGTTCGATTCCTCGAAGGTTCATTGCCGCAGGGTCGCATACCTGTACGACATCGCCTCAAGTTGTCGCTGTGAGGCGGGCACAAAGGGTGCGGCCTCCGCGCGGGTACTAATGGGGCCTATGTGACTCAGCCGGCGATCGGCCGCGACGGCGGAATTTGTCGAT
>NZ_LZKK01000271.1 GCF_001672815.1 Mycobacterium sp. E796
GCGGGCAAGCACGTGCTGTGCGAAAAGCCGTTCACTGCCAACGCCGCCGAGGCCCGCGAGATCGCCGAGTTAGCCGCGAAATCAGATCGTGTCGTCATGGAGGCGCTCCAGTACCGCTACCATCCGTTGACATCGCGCGTCGAGCAGATCATCGCTTCGGGGGAGCTGGGTAGATTGCAGCGAGTGGAGGTAGCGGTGTGCGTCATGCTGCCGAAGCGTTCAAATAGCAACATCTACGACTACTCCCTTGCCGGTGGCGCGCTGATGACCGACGGAAGCTATACGGTCGACATGCTCCGTACGTTCGGCGGTTCGACCCCGGAAGTCGTTTCGGCTCGTGCGAAACTGGGCGGTCCCGAAGTGGACCGGGCTATGACGGCCGAATTGCGGTTCGCCGGCGGGCACACGGGCCGCCTGCACTGCGCGCTGTGGTCGTCGAACCTGTTTTGGGCGAGCGCCAAGGTGGTTGGGGATCGCGGCCGGCTGCGTTACCTCAGTCCGGCTGCTCCGCACTTGTTGCCCCGGCTCACGATCCGCTCGGCCGACGGCAAGCGGGTGGAGCGCTTCCCGCGCCGCACCAGCTATGCGTACCAGCTCGGGTC
>NZ_LZKK01000272.1 GCF_001672815.1 Mycobacterium sp. E796
AGGGCAGCACGTGCAAGCCCCACCGGCCGAGCAGCGGATTCACGAGCGCGAAGTACGTCGTGTAGTCGTCGTCGTCGGGCGACGACATCAACAGGCCGACGGCGCTGACGGTGCCGTCCGGGTTCTTCACGAAGCCGGGGCTGCCGCTGTCGCCATTGAGACTGTACACGCTGGCTTCGACGACGTCGCCCTCGATGCCCTTGACCGCGCCACACGTCTCACCGGTGACCGCGCCGACCTTGCAGAACGGCATGCCGACCTGAATCTGGTTCGCGCTCAACACATCCCGGACCACATACCGGCCACCCACATGGCCGACCGGCGCGCCGACGCTCGGATCAAGGCGGATGATCGCGGCGTCCCTCGTGTCGGCTTCGTGCTCGCTGGCCGTGATCCGGCCCAGCGGCACGTTATCGCCGTAGGTCCACGCCGAGCCGTCGTGCGCATCGCAGTGCCCGCTGGTCATCAGGTAATACCTACCGTCGTCGCCTTGGGCCGCGAAACCCGCTGTGCACCTGCTGCTTTCATCCTCGACTTTGATGCCCGGCTCTACACCCGGACTTGCCCAGACCGGGTTCGCCAAGCACGTCGCGGCTATGACGACGGCACCTATCGGCCCCAACCCCCGCAACCACCGCACGGCCACGCCGCCTCTCTTCTCGTGTAGGGCAGCATGTTAACAGCGCGACCACCGGCCCGCGCTACGAAGTGGGGTGCGACGCCCTCAAGCGCGGGTGCTCGGAGGGTATGGATTCGTTATGGACAACGACAGAGACCGATCAGCATTGTGCGCCCTCGGCTATGGTCAGCTCCCAATCCAGCCACGCCGTCGCATAGCGGATCTTCTTCTTGGCGTCATCGATGGCTTCGGGCTTGAGCCGCAACCGATCGAGGATCTGCTCGGCAACATGGCCCGAGTGATCGGATAACCCTTCCGCTCCGCAACTGCAGGACACCCCCGAATCGTCGACATGCTGCACCGCGCGGTGCTTTTCGATGACTTCGCGAATGGGTGCGATCAAATCGGGCATGCCGACCTCAGCTGGCGGCGCCGGCCAGACGCCCCATTCCCTGCACCGCGTGGTCGGCGGTCCTGCGGGCCCGCAATGCCCAGACGATTTGACAGATTCCAATGATCACAAGCCACGCCCCGGTGACGAGCGCAAGCATGACGATGCTGTCGAAAGGCCAGGTGATTATGACCATACCGGCGATGGTTGTGAGGATCCCAAGGAAAGTGTGCCATGGCCGCTCCGGCAGCTCCGGATGGCTTATCGCCAGCACCGCCTCCGTGACGCCTTGGAAGATGAAGCCGACCCCTATCCAGATCGCCAGCAGCAGAACGGCGTAACCGCCGCCGAAATGGCGGAAAGCCAGCACGCCCAGGACGACCGAGAGGGCTCCGGAGATGAAGTACAGCACCCGGCTGCCGGCCGACACATCGAACGTCAGCGCGAACGCGACCTGCGCAATGCCCGAGACCACCAGATACGCGCCGAACAACACCGCCGCGACGAGAATGGACTTTCCGGGCCAGATCAGCACCACCACGCCCAGCGCCAGGGCCATCAACCCGGACGCCAGGACTGTTTTCCACAAATCGCGAAATATTTCCGGTGTCTGCACTGCGGTCATGGCACGCTCCTTAACGCCTTGTGGTATCCGCTTCCAAGATCCTGCGGCTTTGCGGACCGCGCACCTAGGGCACAAAGTCCCTGATCTGCGGCGAATCGCTGCGGTCGGAAGGGTCTGTGTGGCAACCGCTTCGGCCGGACGGCGACAGGAGCGTTCCGAACGTCCGTGCCTGCCGGTAGGCGCGTGTCATTGCGACCGGATAGGCCCTGCGGCCGTCACGCTGTAAAGACGTCGGGCCAGGAGCTGCCCGGCTCGGGCCGATGAACGGGGCATGCACGTGGTTGACAACCCGGAGCCACAACAAGACCTTGCCGATCGGGGCCATCACCGGTTAGTGGGTCGCCCACACGACGACGACGAAGGACCGATCGTCGACGCCGAACAGCGCGCCGCGCAACTCCGTTCCGACGCACATCAACTCGGCCCGCGGGGGCAGCCGTTCAACCGGCGCTCCCCGTTCGTTGTGGGGCTGACCGCGTCAGCCGGCGTGGCCGTGACGTATGGGGCGGTGCTCGTCCTCGGGTCGATGTCGTCGGTGCTGGTGTTGATCGGCGCGGCGATGTTTTTCGCGCTGGGACTCGAGACCGCCGTGTCGTGGCTCGTCAACCGCAGGGTGCCGCGCTGGGCGGCGGTCACGATCGTGCTGACGGCCGTGTTCGTGCTTATCGCCGGCACATTGGCCGCGACCATTCCCCCGCTGGTGCAAGAGGCGCGCCAGCTCGTCGACCAACTGCCCCATTACCTGCAGCACGCCCAGGACCGTTCGACTCTCATCGGCAGGATCAACGAACGCCTCCACGTGCAACAGCGAATCACCGACCTGGTCAACGGGTCCGGCCGATTCACGGTCGCGGGAATCGTCCGGACCGGGTCGGAGGTGTTCGGCGTCATGTCGCATGTCGGCATCGTGGCAATGCTCACCGTTTACTTCCTCGCCGATATGCGCCGCATCCGCGCCGGCTTCTACCGCCTCATGCCAAACTCTCGACGGCCGCGCGCCATACTGATCGGTGACGAGGTGGTGGCCAAGTTTGGTGCGTATCTGTTTGGGAACGTGCTGACTTCGGTGATCGCGGGGGCCGCCACCTTTGTGTGGTGTCTGGTTCTGAACGTCCCATACGCGGTCCTGCTCGGTGTAGTCGTGGCCGTCTTGGACCTCTTCCCCTACGGCTCGACAGTTGGCGGATTCATCGTCGCCGCGGTCGCGCTGAGCGTCTCGATCCTCGTCGCCATCGTGACCGTTCTCTTCTACATGGGCTTCCGGTTGGGCGAGGATTATCTGTTGACGCCCAAGATCATCGGCCGCGCGGTGCGAGTGCCGGCCGGCGTTACCGTGGTCGCCGTGCTCCTCGGCGCGGCGTGGCTGGGCGTGGTCGGGGCGCTGGTGGCGATCCCGCTCGCGGCGGCCGTGCAGCTACTCATGCAACAGCTGCTGTTTCCGGTGCTCGACGAGGCGTGAGCTGCGCCGAATATTCTCGGGAAACGGTCAGCGCGGCGCCGCGCCCGACAGGTCCAGGGCGATGTCGACGAGCATGTCTTCCTGGCCGCCGACCATCCCGCGACGCCCGGCCTCGACCAGCAGCGTTCGCGCGTCGACACCGAACCGCTCCGCCGCCGCCTCCGCATGGCGCAGGAAGCTCGAGTACACCCCGGCGTAGCCGAGCGTCAGCGTCTCGCGATCGACGCGCACCGGACGTTCCTGCAGAGGGCGGACGAGGTCGTCGGCGGCATCCTCGAGAGCATTGAGGTCGCAGCCGTGTTCCCAGCCCATGCGGGTGGCGGCCGCGATGAAAACCTCCAGTGGGGCGTTGCCCGCGCCGGCACCCATGCCGGCCAGGGACGCGTCGACGCGACGACACCCGTGCTCGACGGCGACCATCGAGTTGGCCACGCCCAACGATAGGTTGTGGTGGGCATGGATGCCTATTTCGGTTTCCGGACAAAGGTTTTGGCGCACAGCGTCGACCCGCTCGGCGACGTCGCGCATGGTCATGGCGCCGCCGGAGTCGACGACGTACACGCAGCCGGCCCCGAAGCCCTCCATCAACTTGGCCTGCTCGGCCAGCGCCTGCGGAGTGGTCAGGTGGCTCATCATCAGGAATCCGACGGTGTCCATGCCCATCTCGCGGGCCGCCGCGATGTGGTGTGCGGAGATATCAGCCTCTGTGCAGTGGGTGGCGACCCGCACCACGCCGGCCCCGGCCCGATGCGCCGCGGCCAGGTCCCGGATCGTGCCGATTCCCGGCAGGATCAGGGTCGCGATCTTCGCCCGGCGGACCACGCCGGCGACCGCCTCGATCCACTCCAGGTCGGTGTGGCCGCCGAAGCCGTAAACGCAGCTTGAGCCGCCCAGCCCGTCGCCATGGGCGACCTCGATCGAATCGACGCCCGCGGCGTCCAGCGCCGCGGCGATGTCGGCGACCTGCCGCAGCGTGTATTGGTGGCGAACCGCGTGCATCCCATCCCGCAGCGTGACGTCGCTGATATAGAGCTGCTCGGTCATGACTGCGCTCCTACTTTCGTCATCTCGTGTGCGGCAATGCTTTTGGCGGTTGCCAGCGCCGCGGAGGTCATGATGTCGAGGTTGCCGGCGTACGCGGGAAGGTAATCCGCGGCGCCCGTCACCTGCAGCAGCGTGGTGACCCTGGTGCCGATGAACTTCCCGGTCTCGGGAATATGTAGCGGGTTGTCGGGACCGAAGGTCTCGAACTGCACCGGCTGCTTGAGCCGATAACCGGGAACGTAGTCCTGGACCCGCTCGATCATCGCCGCGATGGACGCCTCGACGGCGGTTTGGTCGCAGTCGCCTTCGACCAGGCAGTACACCGTGTTGCGCATGATGACCGGCGGATCGGCCGGGTTGAGGACGATCACCGCTTTGCCGCGCTGCGCGCCGCCGACGACCATCAGCGCGGTGGCCGTGGTCTCGGTGAACTCGTCGATGTTGGCCCGGGTGCCCGGGCCGGCGGACTTCGACGAGATCGCCGACACGATCTCGGCGTAGGACACCGGCGCGACCTGGTTCACCGCGGCCACAATCGGAACGGTGGCCTGCCCGCCACAGGTCACCATGTTCAGGTTGGGCTCGTCGATGTGGTCCTCCAGGTTGACCACCGGCACACAGAACGGGCCGATGGCGGCGGGGGTGAGGTCGAGCACACGTACACCGGTGTGGCGCAGGGCCTCCCAGTGCTTGACGTGGGCCTCGGCCGACGTGGCGTCGAACACCAACCGGACCTGCTCGAAGCCCGGCATCGCCAGCAGCCCGTCGACGCCCTGCGCAGACGTCGGCACGCCGGCCCGCCTCGCCCGCGCCAGCCCGTCAGAGGTCGGGTCGATGCCGATCAACGCCGCCATCGTCAGCGGTCCGCCACTGCGCAGGATCTTGAGCATCAGGTCGGTGCCGATGTTGCCGGACCCGATGATCGCCACCGGGAATTGTTGACTGGTCATGGGTTTCTCCTCTACTCAAACGTGACGCTGACGGCGCCCAGCGCGGTGATCGTGGCCGCGGCGCGGTCGCCGGCCCCGACAAACGCGGCGCCGGTGTAAGAGCCGGACATCACGAACTGCCCCGCGTCGATCCCGGTTCCGTACTCGGCCAGGGCGTTCGCCAGCCACGCGACGGCCACGGCCGGATCGCCCATGACGGCGGTGCCCTGCCCCTTTTCGACCAGCGCGTCGTTCAGGTAGAGCGCCGCGGTGGTGCCGGACAGCGGCGGCGCGTCGGAGATCGGTACCCACTCGCCCAGCACCACCGCGCCGGAGCTTGCGTTGTCGGCAATGGTGTCCGCCAGCGTGATCCGCCAGTCGGCGATGCGGCTGTCCACGATCTCCAGCGCCGCGGCCACCGCTTCGGTGGCAGCCATCACCTCGGCGACGGTCACCCCCGGACCGCGCAACGGAGCCCGCAGGAGAAACGCCACTTCGGGTTCCACCCGGGGCGCACAGAACGCAGCCCTCGGCACCGAAGTCCCGTTGGTCAGCACCATGCTGTCGAGGACATAGCCGAAGTCGGGCTCGCTGACACCCAGCAGGCTTTGCATCGGCGCGGAGGTCAGCCCGATCTTGTGGCCGCACAGCAGCGCGCCGTCAGCCAGGCGACGGGCCAGGTTGCGGCGCTGTACCGAATAGGCTTGCACCACATCGAGATTCGGATAGGTCTCAGTCAGCGGCGGGATGGGACTGCTGCCCACCTGTGCCGCATACAGCCGCTGGGCGGCCTCGTCGAGTTGCGGGTCCCGCGCGGTCACATCGATCATGTCGGTTCTCCGGCTCCCATTAGTTTCGCCGCCGCCTGGAAGACCAGGCGCACATGCAGGTCGAACAGCTTGAGAAAATCCACCGAGTCGCCGCCGACCTCCTTGGCGATGAACAGGCCGTCGGCGCCGGCGATCGCATAGGTGGTGAGCAGGCGCACGCCTTCGTCGTCGAGCTCGGGGGCAAGGTCGCGCACGATCGCCTCGAACCGGTGAAACGCGCGGTCGCGGACCTCGAGGAACATCTCCCTGGCGCGCGGCTCGACCGGGCGGCGCTCCAGCGCCAGCATCAACCCCAGCCGGAGGAAGTCAGGGGCATCCAGCAGCGCCTTGGCCACCTGGGCGCCGAACTCGGTGACCCGGTCCTGGTCGATCCCGCCGGCCGGCAGGTCCAGCACCGCCATCCACCGCCCGAAACTTCGCTCGATGACGGCGGCGATCAGGTCGTCCTTGTCGGCGAAGTGCCAGTAAATGGACGTCGGCGGCAGGCCACTCTTCTTGCTGACCAGGGAGATCGTGGTGCCTTCGTAGCCGCGTTCTGTGGCGACCTCGGTCGCCGCATCGAGAATCCGCTCGCGCGACTGTTCCCCGTTCGCCCGGGTGCGCCTGCGGCCGCGAGGTCCGGTTGCGCCCGTCTTTTCGGGTTCTGCCGTCACGTTCCCTCCTATTTGGGTGTTGACGCTCACGCTACAAGAGCTTACTGTATGGATCGCTACATTAACAAGCCTGGCGAAGGGGCCGGAAATGACAGACCAGAAAACCTATGACGTGGCGATCGTCGGCTACGGCCCGGTCGGCTGCACCGCGGCGAACCTGCTGGGGCAATTGGGCCTCAACGTCGTCGTGGTGGAACGTGACCCCGACATCTACGCGCGAGCGCGCGCCATCTCGACCGACGAGGAGGTCGTCCGCATCTGGCAGCAGGTCGGGCTGGCCGATCGCCTCAACGCGGACATGCAGCCCGGCCGCGGCGCCAACTTCGTCGACGCCAATGGCGTGCCGTTCGTCAAGCTGCTACCGGTTCCGCGCGGCAACGGCCACCCGCCGCAGCAGTTCATCTACCAGCCGGCGCTGGAAAAGGTGCTCCGTGAAGGCGTCGATCGCTTCCCGAACGTGTCCATCCTGCTCAAGCACGAATGCCTGCGCGTGGTCCAGAAGGACGACCACGTCGAGCTGATGCTCGCCGACCTCGACGCCGACGAGTTCCGCCGGATCCGGACCTCCTACGTGATCGCCGCGGACGGCGGATCCAGCGCAACCCGCGCGCAGCTGGGTGTCGGGTTCGGCGGCCGCACCTACGGCGAGCGCTGGATCGTCATCGACACCAAGGTGCTCAAGGAATGGCCGGGCCACGACCGGCTGCGGTTCCACTGCAACCCCGAACGGCCCACCGTCGACTGCCCCACCCCGCTGGGCCACCACCGCTGGGAGTTCCCGGTGCGTGACGAGGAGGACGAGAAGGACCTCCTGCACGAGGACGCGATCTGGAACGTGCTGCGCGGCCAGGGAATATCGCCGGACAACGTGCAGATCCTCGGCTTCGCCTGCTACAGCCATCACGTCCGCTTCGCCGACCGCTGGCGCGTGGGCCGGGTCTTCCTGGCCGGCGACGCCGCCCACGCGATGCCCCCCTGGATCGGCCAGGGCATGTGCGCCGGCGTGCGCGACGTGGCGAACCTGTGCTGGAAGCTCGGCGCCGTGCTGAACGGGTCGCTGCCGGAATCCGTGCTCGACACCTACCAGACCGAGCGGATGCCGCACGTCAAAGAGGTCACCAACCGCGCGGTCAAGACCGGCAAGCTGATCATCCAGCGCAACCGGTTCCGCGCGGCGGCCCGCAATCACATCTTCCGCACCGCCAGCAAGGTACCGGGCTTCCTCGCCTGGCTGCGCAACCACCGCTGGATCCCCCACGCGCACTACCAAGAAGGCCTGCTGGCCCGCAACGGCAACCGGGCCGTCGGCTGGCTGGTCCCCCAGCCGCACGTGCGCGACGAAAAGGGTGACAGCGTGCGCCTCGATGACGTGATCGGCGGCCGCTGGACCGTGCTCCAGACCGGGCGCGCGGCCGACTGGCCGGACTGGCGGGCAGCAGGCGTGCCGGTCTTGCAGGTCACCCCGCCGGGAAGCGTTCCGCGCGCCGACACCATCGTCGACAGCGACGGCACCCTGACCAGCTGGCTACACAAAAAGGGCACTTCCGTAGTGGCCGTGCGGCCCGACGGATTCGTCTACGCAGGCGCCGCCGAGGGGCAACCCCTGCCCCCGCCGCCGGCCGGATTCAAGTCGTAAGGGCTCGACTATGGCAACCGAAAGGGCAACCGAAATGGCAACCGAAACTATGACCGAACGCACCGTCCTCGTCAACGGAAAGGAGATCTTCCTGGCCGAAGCCGGCAGCGGGACCCCAGTGGTGCTGCTGCACGGCGGGGGGCCGGGCGCCTCGGGCGTGTCGAACTACTCCCGCAACATCGAGCCGCTCGCCGAGCACTTCCGGGTCATCGTCCCGGACATGCCCGGCTACGGCCGCTCCGCCAAGGGCGTCGACCGGCAAGACCCATTCGGGTACCTCGCCGTTCACATCAAGGGCATGCTGGACGCGCTCGGCATCGACCGGGCGCACCTGGTCGGCAACTCCTACGGCGGGGCGTGCGCACTGCGGCTCGCCCTGGACGCCCCCAATCGGGTCGACAAGCTGGTGCTGATGGGTCCCGGCGGCGTGGGAACCAGCCGGGGGCTGCCCAGCCCCGGGCTGCGGAGCCTGCTCTCCTACTACGGCGGCGACGGCCCGAGCCTGGAAAAGCTGCGCACGTTCATCCGCTCGTACCTGGTGTACGACGGCGACAGCGTGCCGGAATCGCTCATCGAATCCCGGTACCGGGCTTCGATCGACCCCGAGGTCGTCGCGAATCCGCCCCTGCAGCGGCCGGCGGGTCTGGGCACGCTGTGGCGGATGGACTTCACCCGCGACCGCAGGCTCCAGGGCCTGGCAACGCCGACCCTGGTCGTCTGGGGACGAGACGACAAGGTGAACAAGCCGAGCGGCGCGGCGATGCTGGCCGAGCGGATGCCCAACGCCGACGTGCTGATGACCGCCAACACCGGTCACTGGGTCCAGTGGGAACGGGCCGACCTGTTCAACGCGGCCACCGCCGCATTCCTGAAAAACTAATCACCGCAAGAGAATTCAAGGATCAACATGACAACCACAGTGAAGCCCTCGGTGTTCGGCAGTGTGCACCTGGGTTACGTCGTCGTCGAAAGCGACAAGATCGGCGACTGGAAACGGTTCGGCCGCGATGCGATCGGCATGCACCTCGACGAGATGGCGCCCGACACCGTCCGATTCCGCATCGATGACAACGAATGCCGCGTGCTGGTGCGGCGCGGCCCCGCCGAGGACGTCGTCGCGCTCGGCTGGCAACTCGACGACCATGCGACGTTCGACGAGATCAACCGCCGCGTCGTCGACCACGGCGTGCCGGCCATCGAGGGCACTGACGAAGAGGCGAAGCTGCGCGGCGTCGAGCGTTTCCTGCGGTTCCGTGGCCCGAACGGGCTGTCCCAGGAGATCTACACGACCGCGCGCACCGCGCCGCTGCCCCTGGACATACCGGGCAGCGGATTCCTCACCGGCGCAGGCGGAATGGGCCACGTCGCCCTGACGAGCAAGAAGCCGCAGCTGGTCCGCGGCTACTACAACCACGTGTTCGACGCGCGCCTGTCGGACTACATCGACGAGACGATCAACGGCCTCAAGCTGAAGGTCCGGTTCCTGCGGGTCAACGAACGCCACCACACCGTGGCGATCGCCTCGGCTAAGCAGTTGCCGGTCAACCCGATTCGCACCCGAGTCCAGCACGTCAACGTCCAGGTCGCCACGCTCGACGACATGGTCGCCTCCTATCAGCGGGTCAAGGAGCTGGGCTTCACCATTCCCATGTCGGTCGGACAGCACACCAACGACAAGGAGCTGTCGTTCTACGCGATGACCCCGTCGGGATTCGAATGGGAGGTCGGGTGGAACCCGATCGTCGTCGACGAATCGACCTGGAAGCCGACCACCCACCAAGGGATCAGCATCTGGGGCCACAAGCCGGAAGGGCAAACCGTCATCGACAAGCTCAACCAGTTCGCGGTGGCCGCGCGTTCGCTGCGACACCGCGAAGACACCGTCGCGGCGCTGAGCGCACCCGGGATCGCCGACGACTAGCGGGCGCGGCCATATCGATGACTTTGGACCCTACGCAGCGGGTGTGCAGCCCGAGACGATGACGCGTTATGACCGGGCGGGCGCACACATCGCGCGGAGTCCGCGAGGTCACCCGGGGTCTCGACACCCTGGACGATGAGGTGTTTGCCGCGATCGCGGACACCCGAAATCCCCTGCTGGACAAGGCGATGCCGGCGCTGAGTCGCGCCGCAGACCACTCCAAGCTGTGGCTGGTCATCGCGGCGGCCATGGGGTTGTCAGGCAATCGGTCGGCTCGGCACGCCGCCGGCCGAGGCGTGGCAAGCCTTGCGGTGACGAGCCTGGTGACCAATCAGCTGGCCAAGCGCATCTGGCGGCGGCAGCGCCCTCATCACGGGCTGGTTCCCCCGGTGCGACGCCTGCGCAGATATCCGAAGTCGCATTCCATGCCCTCCGGGCACGCCGCGAGCGCGGCCGCCTTCGCGGTCGGCGCCGGCCTGCAAAGCCCGATGCTGGGGCTGGCCCTGGCGCCACTTGCCGGGCTCGTCGGCTTGTCGCGCGTCGCGACCGGCGCGCACTATCCCAGCGACGTCCTGGCGGGCTTCGGCATCGGCGCGTCGATCGCCGTGGTGGGCGGGCGCCTCGTCCCCCCGATCGTCGAGCACAATCTGCCGCCCGCCGACCCGCTGCGCATCGATGTGCCACCCCGACCCGACGGCGCCGGCATGGTGCTGGTCGTCAACCCGGCGTCGGGCAGCGGTACCGGGCGGCGTGTCATCGGCGAAGTTCGAAGGGAACTGCCCAAAGCCGAAATCGTCGAGCTGACACGGGACGACGACTTGGTGGAGCTGCTTCGCGGCGCGGCCGAGCGAGCCGAGGTGCTCGGAATCGGTGGTGGCGACGGCACGGTGGCGTGCGCCGCGGCAATTGCGGCCGATGTCGGCCGTCCACTCGCGGTGTTCCCGGCCGGCACGTTCAACCATTTCGCCAAGGACATCGGCTGTGATCATCCAGCCAAGACGATTCGGGCGATCCGGCAGGGCACCACCTCGCGCGTCGACCTGGTGTCCTTCAACGACACCCGCGTGGTCATCAACACCGCGAGCATCGGCGCCTACCCGAGATTCGTGCGGACCCGAGAACGCTACGAACGCAAGGTCGGCAAGCCTCTCGCGGCGGCCTACGCGATGTTTCACAGCTTGCGCCACGATGCCCCGGTGCGAATCAACCACGGCAACAAGGACATTCAGGCCTCTCTGTTCTTCCTGGGCAACTCGACGTACGTGCCGTCCGGCTTCGCGCCCGCGCAGCGCAACCGGATGGACACCGGCCTGATCGACGTGCGGATCCTGGAGGCCGGTCACCGGTTCGGCAGGCTGCGGATAATGACGGCGCTGGTGCTCGGGCGCCTGCAACGCAGCCGGCTCTATCACGAGCAGCACGTCCCGGAGTTCAGCTTCACCGCCGTCGACGGGCCGACCGCGGTCGCGCTGGACGGGGAACTGGCCGGGTACTTCAACGACGCCAGGTTTCGCGCCCGCTACCGCGTTCTTCAGGTGTTCAGCCCACCGCCTTTGCTTCGCGGTTTCGGCGTCAGCCGCCCACGTGGCGGGTGAGGAAATCGAGGACCGCCTCGGCGAAGATGTCGTTGCGGTCGCCTGCGACCATGTGTCCGGCGCCGCGCACATCGGTGAACTCGACCTGGGGGAAGCGCGCGACGAACTCGTCGGCGCGCTCCTGGCTGACCAGGTCGCTGACCTGACCCCGCACCAACAGCATGGGTACGCCGTTGCGCACGATCGCCTCGACGGCCGTGTGCATGCGGTCGGCGTCGGTGACTTCGAACGGGGGGTACGGGGCCGTGCCGCTGATGAATTGCGGGTCCCAATGCCAATACCAGCGATCGCCGCGCCGGCGCAGGTTGGTGGTCAGGCCGTCCAGATCGGTGGGCCTGGGACGGTGCGGATTGTATTCGGCGATCGCGTCCGCGACCTCGTCAAGCGAGGCGAATCCGGATTCCACGCGCTCCGACATGAAGTTGTGGATGCGGTTCGCGCCGGATTGCTCCATGTTGGGCACGATGTCGACGAGGACGACGGCGCTGGCGGTGCCCGGCGCGAGCTCCCCCTCCAGCAGCATCGTGGTGAACCCGCCCAGCGACGCACCCACCAGCACAGGCTGCGGCGGCAGGGTGCGCAACACCTCTTGGACGTCGGCGGCGAAGCTGACCACGCGGTAGTCGCCCTCGCTCGACCAGTCGGATTCGCCGTGGCCGCGCAGGTCGATGGTGACCGCCTGAAAGCCGCGCTGGGCGACGGCCGCGGCCGCCTTGGCCCAGGAACGACGCGTCTGCCCGCCGCCGTGCAAGAACACCACGGCACGCGCCTGGGGGTCGCCCAGGCGGTCGGCGACAATGCGGACGCCGCCGGGGCCCTGGGTCGAGAACGTCTCGGGCGCGGTAGTCACCAGGAGATAGTAAGACCCTCGAGATCTCCGGGCGTTTCCGTCGCCGAAGAGTTGCTGCGTCAGCCGGCGCGCCGGCCGCCGGAGGAAGCCCGGTTGACCCCGACGAACTTGGTTATCCGCAGGAAAAGCCGGCCGAGCCGGCTACCCGCGCGTTGCGAGTCCTTGATCCGCCCGAGGGTTTGTTCGCCCTCGGCGGCGTAGTCCTTGACCGTTTCGTCGCCTTCTTCGGCGCGCATACGCCATCTCCATCCGTGGTCGGGTCTGTCATGCCGGCATCTGGCGCTCGGGCGGATCCGCCGGCGTCAGGCGCTCCGGCGGGTCTACCGGCGTGAGCCGTTCGGGTGGTTCCGCCGGCGTCAGCCGCTCGGGCGTCTCGTCCGGGGTACCGGGTTCGGTGTCGATCATCATCGGTGCGTACCCGCCGGGCGCGCGGACCAAAACGAACGGGAGCCGAAGGTACAGCTCCCTCGTTGAGTGTGTATTGAGGGCTTTGGGTGTGTAGAGATGGCTGAAAATCGCCAAAAACCCGCCCTCACCTCACACCGAAAGCCCTTCTTTCACACTCGACGCGCCCCGAAAAGTGGCCTAGCCGAGCGTTTCCCAGAAGCGCGTCAGGGCCGCCGCGCCCGCCGCCGGATCCTGCACCATCCACCAGTGCCCGAGCCCGTCGAGCACCTCGGTACGCGCGCCCGCCCGGTCGGCGGCGCGGCGCCGGTTGTCGATCGACCCGATGAACGGGTCCTCGGTGGCCAGCAGCGAAAGCCCCGGCCGGGCCGCGGCCTTCTCGAGCTCGCGACCGGCCTCGGCCAGCGCGGGCTGGCGCGCCGAGCGGTACAGCGACAGGATGGCCCGACCCATTTCCGGCCCCTGTTCCGGGGCGATCAAGGTCGCGATGTCCAAGGGGATGCCTAGGGCGGCCATCCGCTGCGCGCGGTCCTCGACCGTGCCGCCGAGCAGCGTGTCCACCAGCTCTTCGCCCTCACCCGGCGTCTGCCACGTCTGCGCGAAGTCGTGCCACACGTACTCGGGGTCGAACAGCCCGACGACGTCGCTGACCCAGCTGCGCACTAGTTCGGGTCGGTGCATCACGGCGTTCACCACGTGGCCGCCGCCCCAGTCGTGCCCGACGAGGTCGATCGGTCCCTCGATGCGCTCGAGCTCGGCCTCGAGCCAGTCGCGGTAAGCCAGGTAGGTGGCCGGGAAATCGTCGGGCAACGCCGCCCCGAAGCCCGGTGGCGACAGCAGCACCACATCCTGGCGCCCGAGGGCCTCGACCAGCAGGCCCCAGATGGCGGCGGTCTCGGGATTGCCATGCACCAGGACCACGGTCATGGCGAATATCGTGGCACGACACGACCGTCCAGCGGGAGGGCCAGCCGCCGGGAATACGCCTACACTCCTTTGATGCATCCTGTGCCGACCAGGCACGCAGCCAATAGAGTCCCGGTCGCGGTCGTGCTGCTTTTCGCGCTGGTGATCGGCATACTCGCGATACCGGTCAAGCAAAGGTGCGGTGCGCCGGGCCTGTTTTGCGCGACCGCGGTGGATCCGCAGGGCAATATTCACTATTACTACGAGGTCGAACCGGTCGGCGTATACCTCGCCGAAATCATCGCGGGCTCAAATATTCGCCTCTTTTACAGTTCGGGCGAAGATTTGGTCAAGGCAGGCTAGGGGGCCAGATGGGGCGACGTGGCGGCACCGCGGCAACGGGAATGCTCGTAATGGCACTGCTGATGTCGAGCGCACCCGCCGGCGCGGTGACGCTGGTCGGGGCGCGCCAAAACGTTTGCGGCGCTTTCTGTCCGGCCGATCCCGCACCCGACGCCGGTGACCAGGCGACGGCCGAGCAGAAGATCCGAGACGGCTATATCCAGAAACAAATGAATTGCACGCCAAGCCTGCCGCCCAACCCCCAGTCGATCACCTGGGATCCGCCCGGCTTTGCGCCGAACGTCGGGGGCTCCGGTGTCATCCGGGACGCCAATCCGCAACTCGGCGGCCAATATCGCGCCGATTACGTGAACGGCAGATGGCACATCGAATACCCGTATTGCTGAATGGCCTTGGACGGCCAACATTTGATGCCAGGGGCGTAACAACTCGGGCTCGATCTCGGCACGATCGCTACGGGCAAGCCCGGCAGTGGTGGCCAAAGGCGCTGGTCAGAGCCCGATTGACGACGCGAAATCCGGGTATCCCCGGCGCGTGAGCCAGCTTACATCGAACCGCTTAATTGGAGGGTTCATAGCAAGCTAACGCATACTTGACGGCATGCTGCAAGCGACATCACCGCAAACCAGAAGTGCGGTGGCTGGTGGTGCGCTGGTCACGGGGCGAGGTATTTGATGGCACAGTCTGGCGGCGCACATCGTCGCCATCGCGCCGTCCGGCAACCGTCGCGCCTTCGCAAGGCGCTGACGCGCAGCTTGATGACGCTGGTGTCGGTGGCGGCCGTGCTGATGACGGGCACGGGATATTACGTGGCTCACGGTGCGCTGGGCGGCATCACCGTCTCTGACGCCCTGTCGCCGGAGGACCCCCGATCCAGCGGCGACAACATGAACATCTTGCTCATCGGGCTGGACTCCCGCAAGGACCAGGATGGCAACGACCTGCCCTGGTCAATCCTAAAGCATTTGCACGCAGGCGATTCCGACAACGGCGGCTACAACACCAACACTCTGATACTCATCCATGTCGGGGCCGACAACAAAGCCGTCGCCTTTTCCATCCCGCGCGACGACTGGGTGCCGTTCAATGGCGTCCCCGGGTACAACCACATCAAAATCAAAGAGGCATACGGACTTACGAAGCAGTACGTCGCGAACAAGCTCGCCAGCCAGGGCAGCATCACCCAGAAGGAACTCGAGACTCGGGGCCGTGAGGCGGGCCGGACGGCGACGCTGCGCGCAGTACGCAGCCTGACCGGCGTCCCGATCGACTACTTCGCCGAGGTCAATTTGGCCGGCTTCTACGACCTGGCGCAAACCCTGGGCGGCGTGGAGGTGTGTCTGAATCATGCTGTCGAGGACTCGTATTCGGGTGCGGACTTCCCGGCGGGCCGGCAGCGACTGGACGCGTCCCAGGCACTGTCGTTCGTCCGGCAGCGCCACGGTCTGGAAAACGGGGATTTGGATCGCACGCACCGGCAGCAGGCGTTCCTCTCGTCGGTCATGCAGGAGTTGCAGGCGTCGGGCACCTTCACCAACCTGGACAAGCTCAAGAGCCTGATGGCGGTGGCGCGCAAAGACGTTGTGCTGTCGGGGGGTTGGGACGAGGACCTGATCCAGCGACTGGGCTCGCTCGCGTCCAGCGGCAACCTCGAATTCCGGACGCTGCCGGTGGTGCGTTACGACAACATCGACGGGCAGGACGTCAACATCATCGACCCGGCGGCGATCAAGGCCGTCC
>NZ_LZKK01000273.1 GCF_001672815.1 Mycobacterium sp. E796
TCTGCCCGGTGATGTAGCGGGACGCCTCCGAGGCGAGGAAGACGACGAGGTTTGCGACGTCTTGCGGTTCGCCGAGGTACGGCGTCAACGTGGCCCTGCCCAGCCGGCCGATGACTTCTTCGGACAGGTGCGCGCGAACGGCGTCGGTGAGGATCAGCCCGGGCACGACGGTGTTGGCTCGCACGCCGGCCTTTCCCTCGCTGGTCGCGACGTACATCGTCAAGGCGTGCACGCCGGACTTCGACACGCCGTAGGCCAGGCGGGTGCGGTCGCCGGACAGCGCCGCGCCCGACGACATGTTGACGATGGAACCGCCTCCGCTCCTTCGCATTTCGGGAACCGTGTGCTTGCACATGAGCAACTGGCTGCCGAGGTTGACTTCCAGCGATCGCCGCCACACGTCGAGCGGCATCTCGGTGACGGTGGTGTCCCGCGACAAGAAGTCGCTGGCCGTCAGCGCCGCGTTGTTGTGCAGCACGTCGACGCGGCCAAACTCCGCGACCGTCGACCGCACCACTTGGCGCGCCGTGTCCTCCTCGGCGAGATCGCCGCCGAGCGCGATGGCCCGGGCTCCGGTTCGCGCAATCTCGTCGGCGACCACGCCGGCCTTCGCCTCGTCGATGTCGACGACGGCGACGGCAGCGCCCTCGCGCGCCAATTCGCGCGCCGTTGCTGCGCCAATTCCGCCCGCACCCCCGGTGACTATCGCGACCTTTCCGGCAAGTCTGGACATCGAGTTCTCCCAAATCATCGGGGCTTTTCGGTGATGCACAAGAAAGTTAGCGTGATCTGATGCCGCGTATTGCGCCAATTCCGATGGAAGAGCTCAGCCCGCGTTCCCGCGAAATCGTGGAGGCTGGCGTCGCCGCCGGGCTCTACGCGACGCCGGTGCCCCTGCAGATATTCGCGTATCGCAGCGCACAGCTCGAACAGGTCAACATGGCCAGACACCAGCTGGGCGCCGGCACCCTGCTCGGCGGCCGGATCCTGGAGCTGCTGCGCATCCGCAGTGCACAACTCGGCGAATGCGAGCCGTGTAGCCAGTCGCGCAAACACGATTCGATCACCGACGAGGACGTCGCGTGCCTCCTCGCCCCGGGCCATGGCGCGCTCACGCCGCAGGAGCAGATGGCCGTCGAGTTCCTCGACCTGCTTTCGGCCGACCATCACGCCATGGACGACGAGTTCTACAAGCGCCTGGGGGAGCACTTCACCGCCGCGCAGATCATCGAGCTCGGCTTCACCTGCGCCGGGGTGATGGGACTGCACCGCTTCATCCACACCCTCGACGTCTACGGCGACTCGGCGCCCGTCATCGATTACGACGCGGGTCAGGTCGACAGCACGAAACCCGCGTGACTACGTAAGCGGATAGGGCCCGAAGCGGCCCCAGGCGACGAAGATCGCGAGCGCCAGCAGCACCGCGTTCATCGCGACGAACGGAGTCTCCTTGCGCCGGGCGTGCACCACGGCCGCGCCGATCATCACCACCGCGAGCCCGAGTGCGGCCAGCGGCACCAGGATCGGCGCGATATGCACCAGGCCCGGCACGATGAGCCCGATCGCGCCGAGGATCTCGGCGATCCCGATGAGCCGGATCGTCGTCGGGCTGTAATCCTCCGCCCAACCGAAACCCGAGCCCACCAATTGGTCCTTGGTGCGAACGAGTTTCAGCAGCCCGCTGCCGACGAATGTGACCGCCAGGACGATCGCGACGATCCACAGCGCCAGGTTCATCCAGACCTCCTCGGGGAAGCGCGATCTCGTGATCATCCAACGACACGCCGCCCCCGGCAAGGGCGTCACTCTTTGACACCTACTAGAGCCGGCGACGCAATTGCGGCAAGAATGACACCATGTCCGACCGGTCGTTCGACGCCACCAACCCGTTTCATCGAATGATGCGCACCTTCGCGGCCACGAAGATGGGCGCGGCGTTCATGCGCCCGGCGGCACACCATCTGGACCGGCTCGTCACCAAGATCACCGGCGGCCGAAGCAGCTTCGCCGGCATCGTGACCGGGGTTCCCGCGGTCATTCTCACCACCACCGGCGCCAAGTCCGGTCAACCGCGCACCGTCGCGTTGTACGGAATCCCGCACCCTGATGGCGTGGGCCTCATCGCGTCCAACTGGGGCGGCGAGAAGCACCCGGCCTGGTACTACAACCTCAAGGCCAACCCGAAAGCCACGGTGTCGATCGGCCGCGACACCTGGCCCGCCACCGCCCGGCTGGCGACGCCGGCCGAGCGCGACGAGATCTGGGCCAAGGGGCTCAAGATGTACCCCGGCTGGCACAAGTACGAGGCGCGCGCCGGCGACCGCCACATCGAGGCGTTCGTTCTCAGCCGGGATTGACGACCGCCGGCAATTTCGCCCGGCAAATCCGTCGTCGTTCCGGTCAGGTCGAGGTGACCAGGCGTTGCATGTGCGGAAGAATCACCCGGCACTCAGCGGCGCTGAGCCGCAACGTGCCGCGCTCGCCGTCTCTGGTGTCGAACGACAGGGTTAAGGAGCCGTGTTCGATCAGCGGTACTTCGCCTAGGTGGCCCTGGTAGGCCGCGAACTTGGGTTCCTCGATCACGACGAGCATGCAGTGCGGTCCTCTCCGGTTGTTCCCGACTCTCCCGGTACGAGCCTTTGCTCAGTATCTAACGCCTCGCTAACCCTCGCAGTTCGCCTGGACGGGCCTCCAGCTGGTTCGCCAGTGACGCGTTGATTACGCACGGAGCAAATCTGCGGTCGATCACGTCGGCGCTGCGCGGTGACCGCTCCGGGCGCGTAATTAGTGATTGACGTTAACGCCGCCCGCAGACGGAGACCCGACGACGGTCGTCGGCGCGCCAGGACTCGCAACCGCGGGCCCGCCGGCAGCTCCGCCAAGAAGACCGCCCGCAAAGGAAGCGCCCTGGTCAATCACTGCCGCGTTGGTCGCGTACGTGTCATGTGCGGCGAAATTCATCCCGTCAGCGCAGATCGGGTCCCCGGGAGCACAAATCTGGATCGTCTTGGCCTGGTAGAGCGGGCCGATGACGACCGGCGGCTCGCCAAAGAAATGCATTGCCCGTTCGTTCGGCACCGAGAAGAGCACGACCGAGGAGACGTGGTTGGCCACCTCCGGGTCCATCGGTTTCGGCACCGTCGTCGGATCGATCCCAGGCGGTACGGCAGCCGACGTGACGAAGCCCATCACGGCCGCGCCCTGCGAATAACCGCCCAGCACCATCTTGGTGTTGGGGCAGTCGTGCGCCATCGACACGACATGTGCGCCCGCGTCCCTGATGCCGGCCTCGCCCGCGTTCGTCCAGTCGTGGGTGGCGGGGTAATTGACTGCATATTCGTCGAGCGACTTTGCGCCAACGCGGGTGTGCAGGGACTCGACAAATGCTTGCCCGGTTGGGCCGAGCCCGACCGGGTCGTCGGTGCCGCGAGCGAACACCACCTGAACGTCCGGACACGGATCGGCGGAGGCGAGCGGGGTCGCAGAGGCGAGGACGACAACGCTGGCGCCCGACGCCGCGACTACCGCAGGAACAAGGAAACGAGGGATCTGACGCGCGATCATGCCGCGGTGTGCCCACTCGTGCGGGTTCTAAACCGGGAATTTCAGGAGCCGGCTTACCACCGACCGGTCCCGAGAGCGCTGACTGACCCGGGCTACCATGCACGGTCATGAAGCGCACTGTCGCGCTGCTGGCAGCGGCCCTATTCCTCATGGTTATTCCGACCGCTCACGCGGACGATAACGACACCGCGTTCCTGAACGCGCTCCACAATCAGGGCATCTCAAGCGCTAAGGGTGATCAGGGCCTGATCAATATGGGTCACAAGATGTGCACGCTGCTGGCGCAGGGCCGCAGCACGGATTCGATTGTGGGCATGGTCCAGTCCCACGAGCGGAACGGTATGACGGACGACGACGTGAGGTTTTTGGTGCGAACTTCGGCCACGTCTTATTGCCCCGAATATGCGCCGTAACGGATTACCAGCTGAGGCGGAGCTGGTGCCCTCGGCAGGATTCGAATTTGGCGGGCCGAAAATCGCCACAGGCTGCTGACCAGGCCTAAACCGGCCTCTACCAGCGAGTTATACGCAAATGCTTTGCGCCGCGGGATGGTTCCTCCCGTACGCGGCGAGGGGAGGTCGCACGGCTGAGCCGGGGGCGGGGTGCCAGCCTGGTGAGCGTAAAGCCCGCTGAGGTTGGCGTTGCGTCTATCGCGCCCCTGACCTGCACACGACGGGTCGAAAGTCCCTAGTCGCATCGGCGGGTCCGCGCGAATACTTCTGTCCTAC
>NZ_LZKK01000274.1 GCF_001672815.1 Mycobacterium sp. E796
CGTCGCGGTTGCGCTGCTGTCGCTGTTCCTGTTGACCGTCGCCCTGGCCACGCCTACGCATGACATGCGCATCCCGCGCAACCGCGCCTGCGTCGTGCTGATCATCGACATGTCGAACTCGATGCGCGCGACCGACGTCGAACCCAACCGGCTCAAGGCGGCCGAGCAGGCGGCCAGCCAGTTCGCCAGCCAGCTGACGCCGGGCATCAACCTGGGACTGGTCGGATTCGCGGGCACGCCCTACCTGCTGGTGCCGCCGACCCCGCAGCACGAGGCGACCCTCGAGGCGCTGAAGAAGCTCGAGTTCGCCGACGGGACGGCGACCGGTGAGGCGATCTTCACCGCGCTGCACGCGGTCGGCGCCGCGGCCATCACCGGCGGGGACACGCCGCCGCCGGCGCGGATCGTGCTGCTGTCCGACGGGGCCGAAAACGTGCCGCTGGACCCCAACGCGCCGCAGGGCGCGTTCACCGCGGCGCGGGCCGCCAAGGCCGAGGAGGTGCAGATCTCGACGATCTCCTTCGGCACGCCCTACGGCACCGTCGAGTACGAGGGCGCCACCATCCCGGTCCCCGTCGACGACCAGACGCTGCAGGAGATCACCAAGATCACCGACGGCCAGGCGTTCCACGCCGACAGCCTGGAATCGCTGGAGAGCGTCTATTCGACCCTGCAGCGCCAGATCGGCTATCAGACCGTCAAGGGCGACGCCAGCCTGGCCTGGATGCTGCTCGGCGCGGTGCTGCTGGCCGGCGCCGTCCTGGCCGGAGAGTTCCTGAACCGGCGGCTGCCCGCCTAAGCGGTCAGACGGCAGCGTCAGATCGGCAGGCGCCGGTTGATCAGCAGGCCCAGCGCCGCCGCGATCAGCGCGACGCCGACGCCCCGGCGCAGCCAGCCGGCGCTGCCGGGGCCGGGCACCGTGCGGAACCCGATGTCGTTCTCGATGGCGTTGTAGCTCTTGTTCAGCTCGCTGG
>NZ_LZKK01000275.1 GCF_001672815.1 Mycobacterium sp. E796
CCGCACAGCTGGTGGCCCATCCTGGTGGCGCTGGCCGGATCGGTCGCGGCGGTCGGCATCGCGCTGTGGCTGCCCTGGTTGATCGTCGCCGGGGTGGTGTTCATCCTCGCGACGGCGGCCGGACTGGTCTTCGAGTATTACACGGGCCCCGAGAAGCACTGATTTGCGACTCAAAGGTCACAATCAGGGCATCACTTGATCCGGGCCCCTTTTCCACGACTTCTTTGCTCTATCCCGTTCGGTAGGGTTTGCCCAGGCACAATGAGAAACTCCCAAGCGCGCGCGCACCAATGCAGCCGCGGGGCCTCGCGCGCTGGTGATGCAGTTGGACAGGGCAGGCAACTATGAGCGGGCCGAATCCTCCGGGATGGGAACCTGACGAACCCGATTCCGGCAGCGACCTCAGCCACCAATCGGATTCCGGCCTCGACGCGGGCCAAGACGCGGTCGAACCCCACGACGAGCTGGGCCCCATCGACGACAGCGCCGACAGCGCCGAAATCGCGGCGGCGGACCAGACGGGCCAGACGGACGCCTACTCGCGGGCGTATTCGGCTCCCGAATCCGAGCACTTCGTCACCGGCCCCTACCTGCCGGCCGACATGCGGCTGTACGACTACGACAGCTACGACGAAGCCGTTGAGCCCGAAGACGAACAGCGGGCCCCGCGCTGGCCGTGGGTGGT
>NZ_LZKK01000276.1 GCF_001672815.1 Mycobacterium sp. E796
GCCCTCTCGACTGTCGACTGGCGCGGCGTTCATGGCGTTTACGCCGGTTCGCGGAGCGAGAGACCGGCGGCGCGGTAAATCGTATCGATGACGGACATGTTCTCGATCGCGCCTTCCGGCGTCGTCTTCACCGGTTCGCCGCGCAGCACCGCCGCGGCGAAGGCCTCGAGCTGGTACGCATAGCTGGTGCGGCGCGGGAAGCGCTCCACCCGCTTGCCGTCGGCCGAGCGGATCGTGAGCCGGGGCAACAAGTGCGGAGCAGCCGGACTGAGGTAACGCAGCCGGCCGCGATCCCCAACCACCTTGGCGCTCGCCCAAAACAGGTTCGACGACCACAGCGCGCAGTGCAGGCGGCCCGTGTGCCCGCCGGCGAACCGCAATTCGGCCGTCATAGCCCGGTCCACTTCGGGACCGCCCAGTTTCGCACGAGCCGAAACGACTTCCGGGGTCGAACCGCCGAACGTACGGAGCATGTCGACCGTATAGCTTCCGTCGGTCATCAGCGCGCCACCGGCAAGGGAGTAGTCGTAGATGTTGCTATTTGAACGCTTCGGCAGCATGACGCACACCGCTACCTCCACTCGCTGCAATCTACCCAGCTCCCCCGAAGCGATGATCTGCTCGACGCGCGAAGTCAACGGATGGTAGCGGTATTGGATTGCCTCCATGACGACGCGATCTGACTTCGCGGCCAGCTCGGCGATGTCGCGGGCCTCGGCGGCATTGGCGGTGAACGG
>NZ_LZKK01000277.1 GCF_001672815.1 Mycobacterium sp. E796
CAAGATCGACCTGTCGCTGGGGAAGCTCGGGCTCGAGCCGGGGATGACGCTGCTCGACATCGGCTGCGGCTGGGGCGCCACGCTGCGGCGCGCCATCGAGAAGTACGACGTCAACGTCGTCGGCCTGACGCTGTCGGAGAACCAGGCCGAGCACGTCCAGCAGATGTTCGACGGGCTGGACACGAACCGCTCAGCGCAGGTGCTGCTGGAGGGCTGGGAGAAGTTCGACGAGCCCGTCGACCGCATCGTCTCCATCGGCGCCTTCGAGCACTTCGGCCGCCAACGGTGGGGCCACTTCTTCAAGATGGCCTACCGGGTGCTGCCGGCCGACGGGGTCATGCTGCTGCACACCATCTCGCGTCCGACCTTCAAAGAGGCCAGGGCCCAGGGCACCCCGTTGACCCACGAGGTCGTTCACTTCACCCAGTTCACCCTGGCCAAGTAACGTCCCGGGCGCCGGCGCCGCCGGTCACTTCTCACACGTGAACTGGTTGACGTCCGTGTAGCCCTGGCGGAACAACTTGGCGCAGCCGGTGAGGTACTTCATGTACCGGTCGTAGACCTTCTCCGACTGGATCGCGATGGCCT
>NZ_LZKK01000278.1 GCF_001672815.1 Mycobacterium sp. E796
ACGCCCGCCCGCTCGGCGATGGCATCGACGCTGATCGGCCCACCGCCGTCGGCAAGCAGACCATCTATCGCTGGTGGCCTTCGAAGAGCGCGGTGCTGCTCGACGCGATGATCCACCGGGCGCGGCAGGTCGCGCCGGCACCGGACAGCGGCGACCTGCACTCCGACCTACGCGTGTTTTTGCGTGCCACCTTCACCGCCGCGCCCGATAACCGCAGCCTGCTCCTCGGGGTGCTGCGGGAGGCGCTCGCCGATGACGCCACCATGGAGCGGCTCGCGGCGTTCACCGCGGCGAGGCGGGACGAGTTGACTGGAATCCTCGCCCGCGCGCGAGCCCGCGGCCAGATTCCCGCCGCCGAACGGCCGGCAACCATTGTCGACCAGGCGTTTGGATTACTCTGGTACAGAATGATTTTCGCTCACGAGGCGCTCGATGAGAGTGCTGCCGACCAGCTGGCGGCCGCGCTCGCGACGCAGCTGCGCACGAATGAGGAGGGTTGACGGTGAGCTTCGCGGTGGAACGCATCGACCATATCGTGTTGAACTGCAACGATATTGAGGCCACCGCGGATTGGTATGAGCGGGTGCTGGGCATGAGGCGAGAGACGTTCGGACCGTCGCAGCGAACCGCGGTGTCGTTCGGGAACCAGAAGATCAACCTGCGACCGGTCGGGGCGCTGGCCGACGATCCCGACTGGGTGACCGGGTCCGTCGAAGCAGCCGGCTCCGCGGACTTGTGCTTCGTCACGCAGGCGTCGCCGGACGACGTTCGTGCCCACCTCGCCGCCTGCGGGGTCGACATCGTCTCAGGGCCGGTGACCAAGACCGGTGCGTTGGGGCCGATGACCTCGCACTACTGCCGTGACGTCGATGGGAACCTCGTCGAAATCGCGGTCTACTGATCCTCGATCAGCGGATACAGCTCGGGCAGGTTGACGACGATGGCCTCCTGGGTGCTGCGCGCGATCACGACTTCGGCGGCGGAGTCGGGGTCGGGGTTTTCCTCCCGGTGCGGCAGGTACGGCGGGATGAAGACGTAGTCTCCGGGCGCGGTTGCGATGCGGATCTCGTGGTCGCCGTCGTGGAAGACGAACTCCGGGTTGCCGCTTCGGACGTAGATCGCGGTCTCCGATTCGCCGTGATGATGGTTCGACGAGGCGGTCGCCGGTGACGCGTGCGTCTCACCCATCCACAGCTTCTCGGCGCCCACCGACTTGCCGGACAGGGCGGCGAATCGGCGCAGGCCCTCCGATTGTGCGGTGTCGGAACTGATGTCCGAGGCCTTGACGTGGTGCACGCGGTTGCGGGCGACCTCGGGGGCCGCGTCGTCGAAGTCGGGGTGAAATCCGTCTGAAGTCGCCATGGGTCAATTATCGTCCGCGGCGTCCCGATAGGCCTCGAGCAGCCTCAGCCACACTTCGCTGATCGTCGGGAAGCACGGCACGGCGTGCCACAACCGGTCGATGGGAACTTGGCCCGCGACGGCGATGGTCGCGGAGTGCAGTATCTCGGTGACCCCGGGTCCGACCAGCGTGACGCCGAGCAGGTGGTCGCGATCCGCATCGACCACCATCCGGGCTCGACCGGTGTAACCGTCGGCGTAGAGCTTGGCCCCCGTCACGACGTCGCCGATTTCCACGTCGACTGTGTGCACGTTGTGTCCGGCTTCCTCGGCCTGGCGGGCGGTCAGCCCGACGGCGGCGGCTTCCGGGTCGGTGAAGAAGGCCTGCGGCACGGCGTAGTGGTCGGCGGTGGTCGCATGCACGCCCCACGGCGCGGTGTCCAGCGGCCTTCCCGCCACTCGGGCCCCGATGGCCGCACCGGCGATGCGTCCCTGGTATTTGCCTTGATGGGTCAGCAGGGCGCGGTGGTTGACGTCGCCCGCCGCGTAGAGCCAGCCATCCTCGATGGCTCGCACCCGGCAGGTGTCGTCGACGTCGAGCCAGCTGCCCGGCGTCAGCCCCACCGTGTCCAGGCCGATGTCGTCGGTGAGCGGCGCCCGGCCGGTCGCGAAAAGCACCTCGTCGACTTCCAATTCGGAGCCGTCGTCCAATTCGAGGACGACACGGGCGCCGTCGGGCCGCCGCAGCGCTCGGACCGACGCTCCCATGCGCACGTCCACGCCCGCCTCGGCGAGTCCGCGGCCGATGAGCTCGCCGACGAAGGGCTCCATGCGCGGCAACAGGCCAGAACCCCGAGCCAGGAGGGTCACCTGTGCGCCCAATCCTTGCCAGGCGGTGGCCATTTCGACGCCGACGCCGCCGGCGCCGACGACGGCGAGCCGCTCCGGGACGTAGCTGGCGTCGGTGGCCTGACGGTTGGTCCATGGTCGGGCCTCGGCGATGCCCTGCAGGTCGGGCAACGCGGGCCGGCTGCCTGTGCAGACCACGACCGCATGCCGCGCGGTCAGCACCGGTTGCTCTCCGGCGGGCGTACTGACGGCGACTCGCTGCGGGCCGTCCAACCGGCCATGCCCGCGTATCAGCGTGGCGCCGATTCCAGCCACCCAGTCGGCCTGTCCGCTGTCGTCCCAATCGCTGACGTAGCGGTTGCGGCGACCGAAGACCCCGGCGCTGCTGATCGAACCATTGAGCGCCTCGCGGGCGCCGTCGACCCGTCGGGCGTCCGCGACGGCAATTACCGGGCGTAGCAACGCTTTACTGGGCACACAGGCCCAATACGAACATTCGCCTCCGACGAGCTCGCGCTCAACCACCGCGACGCTGAGACCCGCCGCCCGCGCACGTTCCGCGGCGTTCTGACCGACCGGCCCGGCGCCGAGCACGATGACGTCGTAGCCGTGTTCGATATCTGCTCCCATCCGTCAGCGCCTCCCCGCGACGAGCCGCTCGGCGAGCTCGCGGATGTCGCTCACCACGAGGTCCGGTTGCGGCAACCCGTCGACCGCCAGCGGTGGATTGCCGGGCCGGGTGATCAGAGCGGAGCTGTAGCCGACGCGTTGCGCGCCCAGGGTGTCCCACGCGTGCGCGGCGACCATCATGCATTCGGCGGGCGCGACGCCGAGCGTGTCGCACGCGTGCCGGTACACCGCCGGAGCGGGCTTGAAGGCGTGGCAGGCATCGACGCTCAACTGGTGCTCGAAAAAGCCGGCCAGCCCGGAATTCTGCAGTGCCGTGGGCCCGTCCGGGTTGGGCGGCGAGTTGGTCAGGGTGACAAGGCGGAATCCGTTGTCGCGCAAAGCGGCGAGGCCCTCGGCCACGTCCGGGTGCGCCGGCATCGTCAGCAGTCCGGTCTTGAGGCGGCCCACGTCGTCGTCCGTGACGGCTACGCCGTAGACGTCGCCGAGCATGCGCAGCACGCCTTGGGCGAGGGTGGAGAAGTTCACGTAATTCTCCGCCAGCGTGACGGTCATCGAGTACATGATGAGCTGCGCGAACCATTCGCGCAGCACCCGCTCGTCGCCGAACTTGTCAGCGAAAAGCGGTGCCAGCGAATGGATATCGATGAGCGTCTCGTTCACGTCGAAAACGAGCACGGACGGCGTGGTAATCGGCATGGCTAACCTTCGGCATCCCTCGGTGTGTGAATCTCCGGCCTCAGTCCATCACGACGACCACCTTGCCGCCAGCTTCTCCGGACTCCGCCACTCGATGGGCCTCGTGAATCTGGTCGAACGAAAAAACGCGCGCCGGCGTTGCATCGATTTTGCCCTCCGCCACCTGCCGTGCGATGTCACTCAGCGGCACGTCCGACACCGGGAAGCCGGGATTGCCAAAGACGGGGCTGGCGAAGAACGTGAAGTTCACGCCGCTGGCCATCCGCGCGAGCGGGTTGAAATCGCCGATGGGCGCAAGTCCACCGAGCCACCCGGCCAGACACGCGGAACCGCCGCGGCGCAGCATGTCGAGCGAGTCCAGGATGGTGCTGTTGCCGACGAAATCGAGGACGGCGTCGATATTCTTGGCTTCGGCGATGTGGGCGGCAAGGTCGGTGCGCTCCAACTCGACGCGGACGGCTCCGATGTTCTCGAGCAGGGGAAAACGATCGCGGCTGCGTGCGGTGGCAATGACGTTCGCACCGGTGGCCACCGCCATTTTTAGTGCCGCCTGCCCCAACGCCGACGTCGCGCCGCGGATCACCAGCGTTTGCCCTGCGGTCAATTCGAGGTTACGGAACAGGCACGTCCAAGCCGTCGCGTAGGTTTCCGGAAGCGCGGCCAGCTGTGACCACGGCAGGTCGGACTCGATGAGGACGACGTTCGCCGCGCGGACGCGGGTGAACTCGGCATAGCTGCCGTTGATCGTCCGTCCCAGGCCGCCCATCAGGGCCGCCACCTTGGCGCCGACCGGGAACTCGCCTCCCGGGCACGAGTCGACGACGCCCACGCATTCGATGCCGCTGACTTCTGCGGCTTCCGCCCATTCCCCCCGGCGCATGTGGATCTCGGCGTGGTTGATGCCGAATCCCTTGACCTCGATTACCACTTCGCCGTCCCGGGGCAACGGCTTGGGGATGTCGGTGTAGACGAGCTTGTCGAGGTCGCCGAATCCCGTCAGGATGATCGCCCGCATAGTGGCGCCGCCGGGCTGTTCTCGAACCACGGCGGGCGCGGTGGGCAGCTGAGGTGAAGCGATGAGTGACATTGCTGCCTCTTCCTAGATCTGTTGGCGCCCTTTGGATATGGCTGTGCGACGCCGAATCGAAGCGACCATCCCCGCCCGCAACCATGTTGAATGGGCTATCTAGCCCAATATTATGGGTTACGAGACCCAATCTGTCCAGAGGGGCCTGCGCTAATCCGGTCAGGATTTGGCCTTGCGGCGTGTCTTGCGGCGCGGCGGCGCGAAGGAACGCACATAGTCGACGGCGGCAAAGACGGCGGCGCGCATCGGCTCCGGATCGCCGGTGGCATAGGTCACCGTCGCACCACCCTGGTGTGCCACCACCAGCGACGTAGCCAGGTGCCGCGGGTCGGCGTCGGGGCGCAGCTCGCCGCGGTCCCGCATCGCCGTGAGTCCGGCCTGAAACAGTCCGATCCACAGGTCGTAGCCGGCGGACAGGTCGTCGTGCATTTCGTCGTCGGCGTCGATCAGCTCACCGGCCAACGATCCGTAGACGCAGCCGCCGACCCGGTAAACGGTGTCGATGTCGGCCGCGACGGCGTCGGCCCACGCCTGTAGGGCGTCGAAACTGTCGAGCGCACCCAACGACGGTCGAGCGTGAAAGGCCCGCACGTCGTCGCGCCGCGCGGCGATGACGTGACGGGTCAGGTCGCGCTTGTCGCTGAAGTAGTGCGAGATCTGCGACCCGCCCACCCCGGCACGGCGCCGCACCTGTTCGATGCTGGTGTTGGCGACGCCGCGCTCGAACATCAGCCGCGCGGCGGCATCGATGATCCGCGCCCTGGTCGCAATTCCCTTGCGGGTCAACCGCGATGCGCTGTCGTCACTCACGTCGCTGCCGTCCTGCGTCGACCCCGGGCACGTCGGGCGGGCCGCGGTATCCGCTCCGCGGCGTCGGCGGCGAACATGCGCAGATAGTTCACCGCGAAACGGACCGCGTCGGCGTGCGGCCACTCGGCCCGATAGGTGAAGGCCAGGGTGCCGCCGCCCTGATGAGCGCTGACGATGACCAGTGCTATCCGTCGAGGATCCGCATCCGCGACCAGGATGCCGTCGCCCTTCATGTGCCGGATCGAATCCTCGAGGAGCTCGATCCACTGCCGATAGCCCTCGCCCAGCGTCCCCCGCGTCGCATCGTCGGACTTCGCCAGCTGCGCGGCGAGGGCGTGGTAGGTAGGCGTGCCGAAGTATCCGATGCGCCGCAGGTAGCGCATGTTGAGGTCGATCCACCGCTCGAAGTCGTCAAACGACCGCAGGCCCCCGAGCTTGGGCTGCCGGTGAAAGTCCAAAACCACGCCGATCTGGCGCTTGATGACCGCGCGGATCAATGCGCTCTTGTCGGCAAAATAGTGCGCGAGCTGGGATCCGCTGACCGATGCCGCCCCGCGCACGTTCTCCATGTTCGCCGCGGACAGGCCCTCGGTGACGATGAGTTGGGCGGCCGCCTCCACGATCCTGTCGCGGGTGGCGCGCCCCTTGGCGGTCAACCGTTGTTCGACGTGAACATCGGGATGGGCCATCGCGTCAGGCTAACCCGCGGGCGCCGCGGACTATGGGACATTCAACCCATTGACGCCGTGGCGCCCGCCGGCCCGTCAGGCGGTCACGAGGACCTTCGCGAGGAAGTTGCGGATGAGCTCGGTGACTTCGTCGAGTGCGGACTCGAGCAGGAAGTGCCCGCCGTCGAGCAGGTGGATCTCGGCGTCGGGCAGGTCGTCGGCGAACGCCTCCGCGCCGGCCGGGCCGAAGATCTGGTCACCGCGGCCCCACACCGCCAGCAGCGGGACCCGCGTCGCGCGGAAGTACTCGTGCAGCCGCGGATAGAGCGGCGCGTTGGTGGCGTAGTCGCGCAGCAGCTTCAGCTGCACCTCGTCGTTGCCGGGACGAGAGATCAGCGCGTAGTCGTGGTACCAGGATTCCGGGTCGACCAGCGTTTCGTCGGGGACGCCGGTGACGTACTGCCAGCGGGTGGCGTCCAGCGTGAGGAACTGCCGCACCGGGGCCTCGGTGTCGGGCGTGGGCTCAGTTTGGTAGGCCCACACCACTTTCCAGAAGCTTTCGACGAATCCCGCGTCGTAGCCGTTGCCGCTCTGGGTGATGATCGCGGTGACGGCGGAGGGATCGCGCAGGGCCAGCCGCCAGCCGATCGGGGCCCCGTAGTCCTGCACGTAGATGGCGTATCGGTCGATGCCGAGCGTGCGAAGCAGGCCCGCGGTCAGGTCGGTGAGCGAGTCGAATGTGTAGTCGAATTCGTCCACGGAGGGCGCGTCGGAGAGGCCGAAGCCCAGGTGGTCGGGCGCGATCACGTGGTAGCGGTCGGCCAGCGCCGGGACCAGGTCGCGGAACATGTATGAGCTGGTGGGAAAGCCGTGCAACAAAACCAGAGCGGGGGCACCCGCATCGCCGGCCTCGCGGAAGAACAGCCGGTGACCGTCAACGGTGATGTAGCGATGATGAACAACAAACATGACGTTCCTCCAAACCCAGCGCGGCATTTTTGGGATGTATGACCCAGTATGCATCAAAATTGGCGGCGCGCCAAAGTCTCGGGGTTGTGCGACCGGTTGCCCTCGGCATCGCGCGGGCATATTCTGGGCTGACCATCCCATTTTTGTACCGGAGGAGCAGTCGCACGATGGGCAATGCGTTGCAGGACAAAACGGTAGTGGTGGTGGGACGCGGCAGCGGGATTGCGCGTGCCATCGCGCTGCTCGCGCAATCGGAGGGTGCGCGGGTGATCGTGGCCGGGCGGAGCACGGCCGAACTGGAGACCGCCTACACCGGCGAAATCACTGCGGAGTTCGTCGACATCACCGATGACGAGTCGATCGCCACCCTCGCCGACCGAGTCGGAGCGGTGGATCACGTGGTGTCGACCGCCTCGGCGCGCGCCCGTGGAAAGCTGGGTGACCTCGACCGTCAAAGGCTGCGGCTCTCGTTCGACACCAAGGTCATCGGGCCAACGATGTTGGCCAAAGTCTTTGCGCCTCAGATGAAATCGGGCGGCTCGTTCGTGCTGTTCTCGGGAGTGCACGCGTTCAAGCACAACGTCGGTTATCTGGGCGTGGGCATCACCAACGGCGCCGTCGACTTCCTCGCCCGCTGGCTGGCCGTCGAACTTGCTCCGGTGCGGGTCAACGCGATTTCTCCCGGAGTGATCGACACCGGAGCCTGGGACGCGTTCGGCGACGACGGCAAGCGGGACTACTTCAAAGACATTGCCGACGGCAACCCGGTGGGGCGAATCGGGACGGCCGACGACATCGCCGGCGCCGCTCTGTTCGCGATGACCAACACGTTCATGACGGGTGTGACGTTGAAGGTGGACGGGGGCGAACCGCTGGTCTAGGCTGAGGCACTCTCGAGGAGATGCGATGGGCACGCTGGTTTCGGTCAATGTGGGCATGCCCAAGGACGTCCAATGGCGTGACCAAACGGTCTACACCGGCATATGGAAGGCGCCGGTCGAAGGGCCGGTCATGGTGCGCCGCCTCAACATCGACGGTGACGGTCAGGGCGACCTCGGCGGCCACGGCGGCGAGCAACGCGCGGTCATGGTTTACCAGGTTGAGTCGTATGACTTTTGGAGGACCTACCTCGGTCGTGACGACCTGGAAGCGGGTCAATTCGGCGAGAATTTCACGATCAGCGGGCTCCCCGACGACGAGGTATGCATCGGTGATCGCTATCGCATCGGCGAGGCGGAATTCGAGGTCACCCAGCCGCGCGTCACCTGCTTCCGGGTCGGCATGCGCCTGAACGAACCGAAGATGCCCAATCTGCTTGTCTCCCAGCATCGCCCAGGCTTCTATTTCCGGGTGATCAGCGAGGGCAGGGTTTGCGCGGGCGATGCAATCGTGCGGACCCGGCGCGGCCGTCACGAGCTCAGCGTCGCCGACGTCGACGCGCTGTTGTATCTGCCCAACCGCGATATCGAATTACTCCGGAAGGTCGTCGAAGTCCCGGCGCTCAGCCCCGGGTGGCAACAGTCCTTCCGTGACATGCTTGCCGAGCCAGCCGGCGCGGAAACACAAGCCGGCGCCGAACCGGCGTGGAGCGGGTTTCGTCCGTTGCGGGTCAGCCAGATACGCAGGGAAAGCCCTGAGGTGCTGTCCATCGTCCTCGAGTCCGAGGACCATTCCCCGTTGCCACCTGCGTTGCCCGGCCAGTACGTGCCGGTGCGACTTGCCGGGGCGGGGGAGCCGGCGCCCCTGCGCAGCTACTCGCTTTCGGGTGATCCCGCCGAGGGGGTTTACCGGATCAGCGTCAAACGCGAAGAACACGGCCTGGTGAGCGCCTGGCTGCACGCCCACATCCAGCCGGGCGGGGTGATAGACGCGGCCGCGCCACGCGGCGACTTCTATCTCACCGAGGAAGGCAATCCGGTCGTCCTCATTTCGGCTGGCATCGGTGCTACGCCCGTGCTAGCGATGCTGCATGCGCTCGCGGCCGCCGGCAGCGGCCGCGACATCCGGTGGGTCCACACCACCCGAAATCCCCAAACCCAGGCGTTCGCGGCCGAAGTCGCGGCCCTCATCGAGTCCCTGCCCCACGCTCGGCAGCAAGTCTTCTACACCGAGACGCAAGGACGTCCCAACCAAGACTCGATCGCTGCCCTTGGTCTCCCATCCGATGGCACCGTCTACCTCTGCGGCCCAACGCAATTCATGACCGACATCCGCGACTACCTCACCGCCCTCGGGCTCGACCCCAGCCGCATTCACACCGAACTGTTCGGTGCGCTACCGGCGATCAACCCGGGCGTCGTCGAGACGGGTGACCGCAGGCCGCCCCACCCGCCGGCCGGGACTCCGGGCACCGGACCGCCGGTCACGTTCTCGCGCAGCGGGCTGACCGTGAACTGGTCGCCGGATTATGCGAGCATCCTCGACCTCGCCGAGGCGTGCGACGTGCCGACCCGTTTCTCGTGCCGAAGCGGGGTGTGCCACGTGTGTGTCACCGGCATCGTCGCCGGGGCGACGACTTACGTCCAGCCACCGTTGGAGGAGCCCGGTGCGGGCGAAGTGCTGATCTGCTCCGCGGCGCCGGACGGTGACCTTGTCTTGGACCTATAGCGGCTACGGGGCGAGGCAGACCGACGCTTCGGCGGTGTAGCACAAGAACGTCAGCGTCTCCTGCAGATACAGCTGCACGGTCTCGGCGTCGTGGCTGAGGTAGCCGATCGCGACGTCTGTGCCCAGCTGCAGGTCGAAGTCGCCGCCGCGGGTGGTCAGCACGAAGGCGCCGTCGATGGCCGGCGCCCAGATGATGTCCCCGTCGACCAGACGATTGAGGTGCTCGCGGATGGGATAGCCGTGTTCGGTGGTCTCGCTGACCTTGGTGTAGACATCGGCGGCCAGCAGCACCGAGTACGGGCCGTCGACGCCGGCCAGCCGAAGCCCGGTCAACGCCTGGGAAATGGCGTCGGGAATGTCACGAGGATCCTCGGGGAGCTTCAACGTCGGGTTGGAGCTGCACGTGCGGATGCCGTCGATCGACCCGGCCGCATAGCCCTCGAAGATGGCGCGGTCCTCGACGAACGCCAGCTTCTTGGCCGCCTCTTTGACCGGGTCCCAGTCGGAGTCGTTCGCGCCGCGCTCGACGTTGTCGATCTCGTAGCGCGACAGGGTGAACGGAACGCGCAGGCGGACAAGGGGTTTGCTCTCTCGCAAGTGGGCCACCACCCCGTCGGTGGGCGCGTCGACATCGAGGAGCCGCCCGGTGCTGACCGCCGCGGTGACAGGTCCGCCGGGCTCGCTGACGTCGACGACGCGCCGCCCCGCGATATGGCGCTTGAACGTGCGGGTGGCCTCCAATTCGATCTCCGCCCAGGCGACTTCGGTGACGGGTGCCAGGTCGCGGTAGAGGTTGTTCATCGAGAGGTTCCTTTCAGGCTGCCGATCGCGAGTGAACCGTCGGTGGAGGCGGGAGCGGCTGGCCGCGCCGTGGCCAGGGGTGCCGGGAGGGGCGGTGGGTCGTCGAGGAAGTCGACGGTGGGGGAGAAGAACAGTCCGCCGGTGACCGCGGTGGAGAAATCAAGGATGCGGTCGGTGTTGCCGGGCGGGTCGCCGAGGAACATGTTTTCCAGCATCTGCTCGGTGACCGTTGGCGTCCGCGAGTACCCGATGAAGTAGGTGCCGTACTCGGCCTTCCCCAACTCGCCGAACGGCATGTTGTGCCGGACGATCTTCAACTCGGTGCCGTCGTCGTCGGTGATGACGTTGAGGGCGATGTGCGCGTTGGCGGGCTTTTCGTCGTCGTCGAGTTCGATGTCTTCCAGTTTGGTCCGGCCGATTACCAGTTCTTGCTCGGTGACCGACAGCGAATTCCACGACGACATGTCGTGCACGTACTTCTGCACGTGCACGTAACACGAGCCGGCGAAGTCGGGATCCTCATCGCCGATCGCGGTGGCGCTGACGGCGATTGGGCCGTCGGGGTTTTCGGTGCCGTCGACGAAGCCCAGCAGGTCGCGGTTGTCGAAGTACCGGAACCCGTGCACTTCGTCGACCACGGTGACCGCGCCGGCCATCGATCGCAGGATGCGGTCGGCCAACTCGAAGCAGACGTCCAGGCTCTCGGCCCGGATGTGGAACAGCAGGTCCCCCGGTGTGGCCGGGGCGGTGTGCCGCGGGCCCTTCAGCGCGATGAACGGATGCAGTTCGGCGGGACGCGGCCCGGAAAACAGGCGATCCCACGCGTCGGAGCCGATAGAGGTGATCGCCGACAACCGTTTCGGCGGCTCGCGGAAACCGATCGCGCGCACCAGCCCGGAGATTCCGGCCAGCGCGTCGTGCACCGTCGCCTCGCCACCGTCGTCGATGGTGACCACGACGAAGATCGCGGCCGGTGTCAGCGGCTGGAGGATGGGTTGGGGCTGAACCGGAGGCACCCTGCCGACCCTATCGTGGCGACGGAGAGGCCGACAGCCATGATGGTCACCATGCCGGCCAGCGCCGCAGGCCTCTGCGAATTCATCGACGCATCACCGTCGCCGTTTCACGCCTGCACGACGGTGGCCGCTCGCCTGGTCGAGGCCGGCTACGCCGAACTCGACGAAACCGACCGCTGGCCGGACCGACCGGGCCGCTACTTCGTCGTGCGGGCCGGCTCGCTGGTGGCCTGGAACTCCAGCGGGCCCGACAGGCCGTTCCGCATCGTCGGCGCGCACACCGACAGCCCCAACCTGCGGGTGAAGCAGCACCCGGACCGGCTGGTCGCCGGGTGGCGCGTGGTGGCGCTCGAGCCGTACGGCGGCGCGTGGCTCAACTCCTGGCTGGACCGAGACCTGGGCATCAGCGGGCGGCTATCGGTTAGGGACGGTGACCGGGTCGGCCAGCGGCTGGTCCGGATCGACGACCCGATCCTGCGGGTGCCGCAGCTGGCGATCCACCTGGCCGAGGATCGCAAGTCGGTGATGCTGGACCCGCAGCGACACGTCAACGCGGTCTGGGGCGTTGGGGAACAACGGGGTTCGTTCCTCGACTACGTCGCCGAGCGAGCCGGGGTGGCGGCGGCGGATGTGCTGAGCGCCGACCTGATGACACACGACCTGACGCCGTCGACGGTGATCGGCGCCGACGCCAGCCTCATCAGCGCGCCCCGGCTGGACAACCAGGCCAGCTGCTACGCGGGAACCGAGGCGTTGGTCGCCGCCGAACCGAGCGACGTCGTGCCGGTGCTGGTGCTCTTCGATCACGAAGAGGTCGGATCGACCTCCGACCGCGGCGCGCAGTCCAACCTGCTCAGCACCGTCCTGGAGCGGATTGTGCTCGCGGCCGGCGGCACCCGCGACGACTTCCTGCGCCGGCTGCCGGCGTCGCTGCTGGCCTCGGCCGACATGGCCCACGCCACCCACCCCAACTACCCCGAGCGGCACGAGCCCGGCCACCTGATCGACGTCAACGCCGGACCGGTGCTCAAGGTGCACCCGAATCTGCGCTACGCCACCGACGGGCGCACCGCCGCGGCCTTCGAGCTCGCCTGCCGGCAGGCGGGGGTTCAGTTGCAGCGTTACGAGCACCGCGCCGACCTGCCATGCGGTTCGACGATCGGGCCGCTGGCCTCCGCCCGGACCGGCATCCCGACCGTCGACGTCGGCGCCCCGCAGCTGGCGATGCACTCCGCGCGGGAATTGATGGGCGCGCACGACGTGGCGGCCTATTCGGCCGCACTGCAAGCGTTTCTGTCGCCCCGCTGACCTACGATCCGGCCATGGCGCTAAACGTGGAAATGGTGACGTTCGACTGCGGCGATCCGGCGGGGCTGGCCGGCTGGTGGGCCGAGCAGTTCGGCGGCAAGACGCACGTCATCCTCGCCGACGAGTTCACCGCGGTGACGTTCCCGGAGGGGCTGCAGCTCGGGTTCCAGAAGGTGCCCGATCCCACTCCCGGGAAGAACCGGGTGCACCTCGACCTGAGCGCGGCCGACGTCGACGGCGAGGTGGCGCGGCTGACGGCGGCCGGGGCCAGCGAGGTCGGCCGGCACCAATTCGGCGACACCTTCCGATGGGTGGTGCTGGCCGACCCCGAGGGCAACGTCTTCTGCATCGTCAGGCAATAAGCCATTGCGTGTGCACCCTGGGCTTTGCTTTTGAAGCCTGGGCGGAAAAGTCGCCGGATTCCCGCCCACGGTTCACATCGAAAGCCGTGAGCGCACACTCAGCTCCGGCGCTCAGCCCTGGGCGAGGATCGGCGGGTCGTAGCGGATGACGTTCTCCACGACGATCCCGTCGCGGGTGCGAACCCGGTCGATCCCCCGGATCTGGAACGGCCCGTCCGGGCCGGTGCCGCGACCCACATAGTGCAGGAACACCAGCTCCTCGCCCTCGGCGGCGCCGGGGACCGTCGCGCTGTCCACCACGTCGAGCGTCAAATCCGGCGCAGCATCTAACAATTCGCCGATCTTCGCCGTGTATGCCTCGATGCCGCGGACCGGCTCGGCGTCGCCCGGCCAGTAGCCGACGATGTCGTCGGCCAGGATGTCGAAGCCGCGCGACATGGTGGGCGCGGCCCAGTACGCGGCGAACACCTCGGCACTGAACTTCGGGGCGGATTGGACGTCGGTCATCGTTCCTCCATGACTCGGGCGCTCCTTGTTGAGCGCGTCATCTCAAGCCTGGGCGGGACGCATGCGGCGGCACAATTACCTCCTAGGTCATCGCGACGGGTACCCGCGCGTGGTTACCGTGGCTTCGTGAGCCAGGCGACGGTTGGTGTCATGTTGCGCGACTGGCGGGCGCGCCGACGGGTGAGCCAGCTCGACCTGTCGCTCAGCGTGGGGGTGTCGGCGCGGCACCTGAGCTTCATCGAGACGGGACGCGCTCGGCCCAGCCCCGAGATGGTGCTCGCCCTCGCCGAGGGGCTCGACATTCCGCTGCGCGAACGCAACACACTGCTGCTCGCCGCCGGGTTCGCCCCGCGGTACCAGTCGCGCCCGCTCGAGGACGGCGCGCTCTCCCCGGCGCGCGACGCGGTGCAGCGCCTGCTCGACGCCCACGACCCCTACCCGGGCATCGTCATCGACCGCTGCTGGAACATCGTCGGGGCCAACGCCGCGGCGTCCGCCCTGACCGCGGGCCTGCCCGACGACCTGCGCGGGCCGCCGGCCAACGTGTACCGGTTGTCCCTGCACCCCGACGGGCTGGCCGCGCGGACCCTGAACTTCCCCGAATGGGCCGGCTACCTGCTGCACCAGCTCCGCCGCACCATCGCGCTCACCGGCGACCCGGCATTGCGGGCGATCGACGAGGAGGTGCGCGGATACCCGGGGGTCGCGTCGGCCGCCAAAGCGTGGAGCGCGCCACCGGACAACGCGGCCCTGCTCGTGCCGTTCGAACTCGATGCCGGTGGCGGACAACGGCTGTCGATGTTCACGACGCTCACCACCTTCGGGACCCCGCTCGACGTCACCCTCGCCGAGCTCGCCGTCGAGCTGTTCTATCCGGCCGACGCCGAAAGCGCCCGCCTGCTGCGCGGCGACTAGCTCTCTAGACTGTTCCCGTGACAACCGCGCGCACCCAGGTCATCGACACCGTCGAACACGCCGCGACCACCCCTGACCAGCCGCAACCGTTTCACGAACTCGGCCTCAAAGACGACGAATACCAGCGGATCCGCGAGATCCTGGGCCGCCGGCCCACCGACACCGAGCTGGCGATGTACTCGGTGATGTGGAGCGAGCACTGCTCGTACAAATCGTCGAAGGTCCACCTGCGCTACTTCGGTGAGACCACCACCGACGAGATGCGCGCCGGCATGCTGGCCGGCATCGGCGAGAACGCCGGCGTCGTCGACATCGGCGACGGCTGGGCCGTAACCTTCAAGGTGGAATCGCACAACCATCCGTCGTACGTCGAGCCCTACCAGGGCGCGGCCACCGGCGTGGGCGGCATCGTCCGCGACATCATGGCCATGGGCGCGCGCCCGGTCGCCGTGATGGATCAGCTTCGGTTCGGCGCCGCCGACGCGCCCGACACGCGCCGCGTGGTCGACGGCGTCGTCCGCGGCATCGGCGGCTACGGCAACTCGCTGGGGCTGCCCAACATCGGCGGCGAGACCGTGTTCGACGCGTGCTACGCCGGCAACCCGTTGGTCAACGCGATGTGCATCGGCGTACTGCGCCAGGAGGACCTGCATTTGGCGTTCGCGTCGGGCACGGGCAACAAGATCATCCTGTTCGGCGCGCGCACCGGGCTGGACGGCATCGGTGGGGTGTCGGTGCTGGCGTCGGACACGTTCGACGCCGAAAACTCGCGCAAGAAGCTGCCCTCGGTTCAGGTCGGCGACCCGTTCATGGAGAAGGTGCTCATCGAGTGCTGCCTCGAGCTCTACGCGGGCGGGCTGGTGATCGGCATCCAGGACCTTGGTGGCGCTGGATTATCCTGTGCCACATCGGAATTGGCCTCGGCTGGGGACGGCGGGATGGCGATCCAGCTCGACTACGTCCCGCTGCGGGCCAAGGAGATGACGCCCGCCGAAATTCTGTGCAGCGAGTCGCAGGAGCGCATGTGCGCGGTGGTCGCGCCGGAGAACGTGGACGCCTTCATGGCGGTGTGCCGCAAGTGGGAGGTGCTGGCCACCGTCATCGGCGAGGTCACCGACGGCGACCGGTTGCGGATCACCTGGGGCGGCGAGACGGTCGTCGACGTGCCGCCGCGCACCGTGGCCCACGAGGGCCCGGTATATCAGCGGCCGGTCGCGCGTCCCGAATCGCAGGACGCCCTGAACGCGGACCGCTCGACGGCCCTGCCGCGGCCGGCCACCGGTGACGAGCTGCGCGCGACTTTGCTTGCGCTGCTTGGCAGTCCGCACCTGTGCAGCCGCGCGTTCATCACCGAGCAGTACGACCGCTATGTGCGCGGAAACACCGTGCTCGCCGAGCACGCCGACGGCGGCGTGCTGCGCGTCGACGAGTCGACCGGGCGGGGCATCGCGGTGTCCACCGACGCCTCGGGCCGCTACACGCTGCTGGATCCCTACGCCGGCGCCCAGCTCGCGCTGGCCGAGGCGTACCGCAACGTCGCCGTCACGGGCGCGACCCCGGTGGCGGTGACGAACTGTCTGAACTTCGGTTCCCCCGAGGACCCCGGGGTGATGTGGCAGTTCTCGCAGGCCGTCCGCGGCCTCGCGGATGGCTGCGCCGCCCTTGGGATTCCGGTAACCGGCGGCAACGTCAGCTTCTACAACCAGACCGGGTCGGCGGCGATCCTGCCGACGCCGGTCGTCGGCGTGCTCGGCGTGATCGACGACGTGGCGCGGCGAATCCCGACCGGCCTGGGCGCCGAGCCGGGGGAGACCCTGCTGCTGCTGGGCGACACCCGCGACGAGTTCGACGGTTCGGTGTGGGCGCAGGTGACCGCCGACCACCTCGGTGGGTTGCCGCCCGCGGTGGACCTGGCGCGCGAAAAGCTCCTGGCCGAGGTGCTGACGTCGGCGTCGCGCGACGGGCTGGTGTCCGCGGCGCACGACCTATCCGAGGGCGGCCTCGCGCAGGCCATCGTGGAATCCGCGCTGGCTGGTGAAACCGGTTGCCGCATCGTGCTTCCCGACGACGCCGATCCGTTCGTGATGTTGTTCTCAGAGTCAGCCGGCCGCGTGTTGGTCGCGGTCCCGCGCACCGAGGAGAGCCGATTCCGGTCGATGTGCGAGGCGCGGGGCCTGCCCGCGACCCGCATCGGCGTCGTCGATCAGGCCTCGGACGCCGTCGAGATCCAGGGCCTGTTCACCGTGTCGCTGGCGGAACTGCGCGC
>NZ_LZKK01000279.1 GCF_001672815.1 Mycobacterium sp. E796
CGTGCGTTACCGACGTCGCCGCCGGATCCGCCGGGCCCTGGACGAGGGCCGGGCCCTGGAAACCGCCCTCGACGTGCTGGTCGGCGAGCTGCGGGTGGGCGCGCACCCGGTGCACGCGTTCCATGTCGCCGCCACGGAAACCACGGAAACCATTGAAACCATCGGGGCGGTCGGCACGTCGTTGCGGGCGGTTGCGGCGCGGGCCCGATTGGGCGCGGACGTCACGGCCGGGCTGCGGGCCGCGGCGGGATCGTCGACGCTGCCCGCGCAGTGGGATCGGCTCGCGGTGTGCTGGCAGCTGGCCAGCGACCAGGGGCTGGCGATCACCACCCTGATGCGCGCCGCCCAGCGCGATATCGCCGAGCGGCAACGCTTTTCGGCTCGGGTGGCCTCGGGCATGGCCGGGGCGCGTGCCACGGCGACGATACTGGCGGCCCTGCCGGCGCTCGGTGTGTTGTTGGGTCAATTGATCGGGGCGCGACCGCTGAGCTTTCTGCTGGGCGGGCACGCCGGGGGCTGGCTGCTGGTGATCGGTTCGATGCTGTCCTGTGGGGGGTTGCTGTGGTCGGACCGCATCACGGATCGGGTCGGCGCATGACTACCGCACTGCTGCTCGCCGCTGCGCTGTGGATCGGCCCCGGCCCCTCGGCGGTCCGGGCGCGTGCCGGAATCCGGGCTCGCGGCCAATTTCGGGGGAGGTCGCCGCGCCGCGGCCCGGACCCGCTTGCGGTCGCCTCCAGCCTCGACGTACTGGCCGTATGCCTGGAAGCCGGCATGGCGGTCTCGACGGCAGCGGCCGCGACCGCCCCGTCCGCACCGCCGAGGCTGGCCGGGGTGTTGCGCCGGGCCGCGGACATGTTGGCGCTGGGCGCCGATCCCGCTGTGGCATGGGCGGTTCCGCCGACCGGGTCGGTCGATCCGCAGATCGACGCCCTGCTGCGGCTGGCGCGGCGTTCGGCCGCGTCGGGCGCGGCGCTGGCCCGCGGGGTCGCCGAGTTGGCCGATCAATCCCGTCACGAGGCCGCGCACGCGGCGACCGCGGCCGCCGAGCGGGCCGGGGTGCTGATCGCCGGGCCGCTCGGGCTCTGTTTCTTGCCGGCGTTCGTCTGCCTGGGCATCGTCCCGGTGGTCGCGGGGCTGGCCGGTGACGTCTTGCAATCGGGCCTGCTGTGAAAGGAAGGGAAGGCATTGATGGTCAACAAGTTTCGCGCGCTCCTGGCGCGGGTGGCCGTGCTGGCGACCGACGAGTCGGGGATGTCTACGGTCGAATACGCCATCGGCACGATCGCCGCGGCCGCGTTCGGCGCGATCCTCTACACCGTGGTCACCGGCGACTCGATTGTTTCGGCGCTGACGAACATCATCGGTCGCGCGCTCAACACCAAGGTCTAGCGAGCTGTGCGGGCGCGAGCACCGTGGAGGCGGCGCTGGCGATCGCCACGCTGGTCGTGGTGTTGGTGCTGTGCCTGGCCGGGGTCACCGCGGTGTCGATGCAGGTGCGCTGCGTCGATGCCGCCCGCGAGGCGGCCCGGCTGGCCGCGCGCGGCGACGAGGGTTCGGCCCTCGAGGCCGCCCGCCGGATCGCGCCCGTGGGGTCGCGGGTCCAGGTGCGCCGCGACGGCGATTTCCTGGTGGCCACCGTGGTGGCGCACTCGAAACTGTTGCCCTCGCTGGACATTGCCGCCCGAGCTATCTCGGCGGCCGAGCCAAGCCGATGATCGCGGCGCAGCGACGGTACTCGCCGCCGCGATGGTGGGGGTGCTGCTCTTGGTCGCCGGGACGGGCGCGTATGTCGGCTCCGTGGTGGTGGCGCGTCACCGGGCGCAGACCGCGGCGGACCTGGCCGCCTTGGCCGCGGCGGCCGGGCTTCCCTCCGGGACTGCGGCCGCGTGCGCCCGCGCGACGGTGGTGGCGCGCGGGATGCGGGTCGACGACGCGCGGTGTGCGGTCGACGACCTCGACGTCGTCGTGACCGTCGAGGTCCGTGTCGCGTTCGCCGGCACGGCGCGGGCCGCCGCGCGGGCGGGGCCCGTCGGCACAGGCTAGGCCGTCTCGCCCGGTTTCGTCGGGAGCCCCGCGGCGGAGACTTCCTCGTCGGTCGGCAACCGCAGCGCGACCAGTCCGGCGAACGTCTCTGGTTCGAGTTCCACCCTGTTGACCGTGACGTGCACGGGCACCCAGTCGTCGTCGTGGCCCCGCATGCGCAGCACCCGGCTCGTCGGGCCATCGACGAATTCCTTTGTCATGGAGGACTTCAGGTGCTCGTCGTCCGGATGGACCTTCGGCCGGTCCGTCTTGCTCCCGCGCCAGTCGTAGAACGGGCACGGCTCGTCGAGCCATTTGAGCAGCGCCCAGCTGTCCAGGTCGACGAGCGCCCGGTGGACTCCGGCCTGGGCCAGCCCGTTGAGGATCCGTTGCGCGAGATCGTCCGTGGACACCATCGGGCCCTTGAGTACCGAGCGCCAGTTCATCGCCCGGGCGATCAGGTGGTCGCGGCCGTCCGGCCCTGGCTCCACGGCGGTGCGGGCGACGAAGCCGATCCGGATGGGATTGCCCTGCCAATCGGTGACATCCCAAGTGCTGCAGATTGTTTGGTCGGGCTTGGCCCGAACCGCCATCGCGAGCACCTTGGTCTCGTTCGGGTTGAGCTCCCGCGAGGGAAGGTCTTCGGCGAAGGCGCGGCCGAAGGTCACCTCGACGTCGGGATTCTTGCCGCTGTTGGTCAGCGATTGCCGGGTATCGGTGGCCACGCCGAGGGTGAGGTCCCACTTCAGCGGGCCCGGGATCGGCCGTTCGGACGGTTCTGCGTCGGCCGGCCCGGTCCACACGTGCACCCCGTGGATCTGGCCGTCGGACATCACCACCGGCTCCGTGCGGATGACGCGGTCGCGCTTGGTGGTGATGCTGGTCAGGCTCTGGCCGGTCTGCACCGACTCGGCGATCGCGGTCCGGACGGCCGCGAGATGCGGGCTGCGGCGCAGGAACGTCGTGATCGGGATGAGGTTTTTGAGTTGGCGACCCTGCGCGACGACGGCGGGTTCGCCGCCCAACGTCTCCACGAGCAACCAGTCGTGGGCCATGGGCGCATTTTACGGCGGTGCGGACGGCCGTCTGTGCTGGTGCCGGACCGTGCCGTCTTGATTGTGAACGGATCGCGTTTTCGCCCGTTGGTCGCCCCGCGCGGTGGTACGTTGAAGTTTCTTCAGCAGTGAGGAATGGCGCCCATCACGACGCATGTTCGTGGAGGTCGACCGTTGAGGGGTCGGTCGCCGTCCCGGTGTTGGCTGCCATAAATCGCCGTCTGACTTCGTACGCTGCCGTCTCTTGTAGCTGCCCGGCGCCACTGCTCGGCATCGCGTCGCGTCGCCGGCGTCCCCTCCGGCTCTACTACTCGGCGTGTTTGCCACTTAACTGCGCGAGCACTAAACGCAACACCGTCACGGCGCCTGCCTTGTCCAGTGGGTCGTTGCCATTGCCGCATTTGGGGGACTGGACGCACGACGGGCATCCGCTCGGGCATTCGCACGCCTCGATCGCCGCGGCCGTCGCGCCCAGCCAGGTGCGGGCCCGGCGGAAGCCGCGCTCGGCGAATCCCGCCCCGCCCGGGTAGCCGTCGTAGACGAAGACGGTCGGCAGCCCGTCGGGACCGATCGCGGTGGAGAGGCCGCCGATGTCATCGCGGTCGCAGCTGGCCACCAGGGGCAGCAGGCCGATCGCCGCGTGCTCGGCGGCGTGCAGCGACCCGGGGACACGAGGGGCCTCAATGCCGTTGCGCATCAAGGCATCCGGCGCGATCGTGTACATGGCGGCGGTGGTGGGCAGCACGTGTTCGGGCATGTCGAGTTCGATGAAGTCGATCACCTCCCCGGACAACCGGCGACGCAGGTAGCCCACCACCCGGTGGGTGACCCGGACCGGCACCAAACCCAGGGTGACCGGCCCGAAGGCCGACCGCTCGCCGCTGCCGGTGACCACGATGTCGGTGAGTTCGCGCGCGAACGTCGCATAGCCGGGATCCTCGGCGTGCACGAACGCGATCCCGTCCTCAATGTCCAGGGAGTCGACGACATAGGTCTCGCCCTGATGCAGATACACCGCCCCGGGATGCACGGTGGCCGGGGCCCGATCCACGCCGGTGCTGCCCAGCAACCGCCCGGTGTCGGCCTCGACGATGACGATCTGGCCGCCGGCCGAGCCGCGGATGTCCACCGCCCCGTGCGGTTGTATCCCGGCCGCGGGGAAGTACTTCGCGTTGCGCCGCCGCAGCAGCCCGTCGTCCACCAGGCCCTGGGCCACCTCGACGGCGCCGAACTCCCGGATCTCGGTCTCGTCCAGCGGCATTTCAGTTGCGGCGCAAAGGAGTTGGGGACCCAGGATATAGGGGTTGGCGGGATCGATGACGACCCGCTCGACCGGCTTGTCCAGCAGCGCGGCCGGGTGGTGGACCAGGTAGGTGTCCAGTGGGTCGTCGCGGGCGATCAGCACGACCAGGGCGCCCTGGCCCCGTCGGCCCGACCGCCCGGCCTGCTGCCAGAACGAGGCGACCGTCCCCGGAAATCCGGCGAGCACCACCGCGTCCAGCCCGGCGATGTCGACGCCGAGCTCCAGCGCGTTCGTGGTGGCCAGGCCGCGCAGCCGCCCCTCGGCCAGGGCACGCTCCAGCGCGGTGCGGTCCTCGGCGAGATAGCCGGCCCGATACGACGCCACCTTCGACGACAGGTCCGGGGCGACGTCCTCGAGCCGCGCCCGCGCGCCCAGGGCGGTCAATTCGGCGGCGCGGCGCGACCGGACGAATGTCAGCGTCTGCGCACCCTCGGCGATCAAGTCGGCCATCACCCGCGCCGCCTCGGCGCCGGCGGACCGGCGCACCGGCGCACCGTTCTCGCCGGTCAGGTCGGCCCGCAACGCGGGCTCCCACAGCGCCACGGTCCGCGCGCCCTGCGGCGAACCGTCCTCGGTCACCTCCGCGACCGGACGGCCGATGAGCTCGGCGGCCGTCGCGCCCGGCGAATCGGTGGTCGCGCTGGCGAAGACGACGGTCGGGTTAGCGGAGTAGCGCTCGCACAGCCGCAGTAGCCGGCGCAGGACCATCGCCACATTCGAGCCGAAAACCCCACGGTAGTAATGGCATTCGTCGACGATCACGAAGCGAAGGCCGCGCAACAGCACGGCCCAGCGGGCATGGTTGCGCAGGATCGACAGATGGATCATGTCCGGGTTGGAAAACAGCCATCGCGAGCGTTCGCGCGCGAAGCGTCGCACCTCGGCGGGGCTGTCGCCGTCGTAGGCGGTGGGCGCGACGTCACGCAGCCGGGGAACGGCCGCGGTCAGCGCGTGCGCGGTGCGCAACTGGTCGTGGCCCAGCGCCTTGGTCGGCGACAGGTAGAGCACCCGGGCCCGCGGGTCCGTCGCCAGTGCGTTGAGGACGGGAAGCTGATAGGCCAACGACTTGCCCGACGCGGTGCCGGTGCTGATCACCACATGGCGTCCGGCGTGGGCCAGTTCGGCGGCCTGGAACTGGTGTGACCACGGCGCCTCTACGCCCCGCTCGGCGAACGCGCGCACGACGTCGGGCTCGGCCCACTCCGGCCAGCCGTGCGGCCGGCCGGTGCGCGCGGGCAGCTCGGCGACATGCCGCAGCGGACGCTCACCCGCCGCCGTTCCGGCGAGCGCGACGGCCAGCAGGTCGGCGCCGAAACTCGCCACGTGGCACCCTCCAAGCATCCGACTAAGAATCCGTTAAGACGCAAGTCTGTCGCGGACGCGACGAACATGGTTGACTGATTGCGGTCGCAGCTTCTGTGTTCGTGTAAAACTTTCGCAGGAACAACGTTGCGGCCGCGGTTCCTGCGAGGTTATCGGTCGGGTGAAGTTCCGGCGACTACGCGAGGCATGGCGGTCGCAGCTGGCCCGGGGCATCGAAAGGCGGTGCCCCGCACCCATAAGAAAAGGAAAGATCGAGAGATGCCACAGGGAACTGTGAAGTGGTTCAACGCGGAGAAGGGCTTCGGGTTCATTGCGCCCGAAGACGGTTCCGCAGATGTTTTTGTCCACTACACGGAGATCCAGGGTTCGGGCTTCCGCACCCTTGAAGAAAACCAGAAGGTCGAGTTCGAGATCGGCCACAGCCCTAAGGGCCCCCAGGCCACCGGAGTCCGCTCCGTCTGAGACGAGCAGCTTCTCCGAGGAAACCCCCCGCGCAACTCCGCCCAGCGGAACTCGCCGGGGGGTTTTCGCTTTCCGTTTAGAGCGCCTGAAGGCGTGGACGGCCGACCTGGCCTACTGTCGTTGGCGTGAGCCAGCTTTCCTTCTTCACAGCGGAGTCGGTGCCGCCCGCGGTCGCCGATCTCTCGGGGGTGCTGGCGTGCTCCGGTCAGATCGTCGTGGTCGGCGCCCCGTCCAAGGGCGAGGTGCAGGGCGCGCGGCTCTCGGTCGTCGTGGACCAGCCGTGGCGGGCCAGTGCGCTCGCCGACATGATCCGCGAGGCGGGCCTGGCGCCCGAGATCGGCCGCACCGACGAGGACACCCCCCTGGTGAGGACTGCCGTGACCCCCGCGTTGGTCACGCTGGCCGCCGAATGGACCCGCGGCGCGGTCAAGACGGTGCCCCCGCGGTGGCTGCCGGGGCCGCGGGAGCTGCGGGCCTGGACGCTGGCGGCCGGCAACCCGGAGGGCGAGCACTATCTGCTCGGGCTGGATCCGCACGCGCCCGACACCCATTCCCCGCTGGCGTCGGCGCTGATGCGCGTCGGAATCGCGCCCACCCTGATCGGCACGCGCGGCGGCCGGCCGGCGCTGCGCATCAGCGGCCGTCGCAGGCTATCGCGCCTGGTAGAGAACGTGGGGGAACCGCCGGACCCCGCCGAGGCGTTGCCGCTGTGGCCGCGGGTCTAGCCGGGCATTAGGACCCCTTTTTGGGCAGGCCGGTTTGCGCAGGCCCGCCCGAGGGTGCGAAATTGTCAGGTGCCCTGCAAGCGAAGGAACGCTGCCGCGCCTGATTTCACCGGAATTTCGGACGCTGGCCTGTCATTCTTCCTGCAGGGCGGTCTCGCAAGGGGGGCCGAGATAAGAGATGGAGCGTAAGCGCAGTTGGCTGACCCGAAGCTAAAGGACCGCGTCAGCGGCGGAAATGGGATCCGTAGGCGACTCGTGATCGTCGAGTCGCCGACGAAGGCGCGCAAACTGGCCGGCTACCTGGGTTCCAGCTACATCGTCGAATCCTCCCGAGGCCACATCCGCGACCTGCCCCGCGCGGCGGCCGACGTGCCCGCGAAGTTCAAGTCCGAGCCGTGGGCCAGGCTCGGAGTCAACGTCGACGCCGACTTCGAGCCGCTCTACATCATCAGCCCGGAGAAGAAGAGCACGGTCAGCGAGCTGAAGGGCCTGCTCAAGGACGTCGACGAGCTCTACCTGGCCACGGATGGTGACCGCGAGGGCGAGGCCATCGCCTGGCACCTGCTGGAGACTCTCAAGCCGAACATCCCGGTCAAGCGGATGGTGTTCCACGAGATCACCGAACCGGCGATCCTGGAGGCCGCCGAAAACCCCCGCGACCTGGACATCGACCTGGTCGACGCGCAGGAGACGCGCCGCATCCTGGACCGGCTGTACGGCTACGAGGTCAGCCCGGTGCTGTGGAAGAAGGTGGCGCCCAAGCTGTCGGCCGGCCGCGTGCAGTCGGTGGCCACCCGCATCATCGTGCAGCGCGAGCGCGACCGCATGGCGTTCCGCAGCGCGTCGTACTGGGACATCGTCGCCCAGCTGGACGCCAGCGTCTCCGACCCGCAGGCCCAGCCGCCCACCTTCACCGCGCGGCTGTCGGGCGTGGACGGCCTGCGCGTCGCCACCGGCCGCGACTTCGACTCGCTGGGCCAGCTCCGCAAGGCCGATGAGGTCGTGATCCTGGACGAGGCCGCCGCGACGGAGCTGGCCACCGGGCTGCGGGGCGCGCAGCTGTCGGTGACCTCGGTCGAGGAGAAGCCCTACACCCGTCGCCCGTACGCGCCGTTCATGACGTCGACGCTGCAGCAGGAGGCCGGCCGCAAGTTGCGGTTCTCCTCCGAGCGCACGATGAGCATCGCGCAGCGCCTCTATGAGAACGGCTACATCACTTATATGCGCACCGACTCGACGACGCTGTCGCAGTCGGCGATCAACGCGGCGCGCAACCAGGCGCGCCAGCTCTACGGCGAGGAGTACGTCTCGCCGTCGCCGCGCCAGTACACCCGCAAGGTCAAGAACGCCCAGGAGGCGCACGAGGCGATCCGGCCCGCCGGGGAAACCTTCGCGACCCCCGACGCGGTGCGGCGCGAGCTCGACGGCGACGAGTTCCGGCTCTACGAGCTGATCTGGCAGCGCACGGTGGCCTCGCAGATGTCCGACGCGCGCGGCACCACGCTGAGCCTGCGGATCGGCGGCAGGTCTAAAGAACGTGACGTGATTTTCTCCGCGACCGGGCGGACCATCACGTTCGCCGGCTTCCTCAAGGCCTACGTGGAAACGGTCGACGAGCTGGCCGGCGGCGAGGCCGACGACGCCGAGCGGCGGCTGCCCCGCCTGACCGAGGGGCAGCGGCTGGAGGCCCTCGAGCTCACCCCCGACGGCCACGCCACCAACCCGCCCGCCCGCTACACCGAGGCCTCGCTGGTCAAGGCGCTCGAGGAGCTGGGCATCGGCCGGCCGTCGACGTACTCCTCGATCATCAAGACCATTCAGGACCGCGGCTACGTGTACAAGAAGGGCAGCGCCCTGGTGCCCTCGTGGGTCGCGTTCGCCGTCACCGGCCTGCTGGAGCAGCACTTCGGCCGGCTGGTCGACTACGGGTTCACCGCGGCGATGGAAGACGAGCTCGACGCGATCGCGTCGGGCAACGAGCAGCGCACCACGTGGCTCAACAACTTCTACTTCGGCGGTGATCACGGCGTGCCGGAGTCGATAGCCCGCTCCGGTGGCCTGAAGAAGCTCGTCGGCGTCAACCTCGAGGGCATCGACGCGCGAGAAGTCAACTCCATCAAGGTCTTTGACGACGCGGAGGGCCGGCCCGTCTACGTCCGCGTGGGCAAGAACGGCCCCTACCTGGAACGCATCGTGACGGGCGAGGACGGCGAGCCCACCCCGCAGCGGGCCAACCTCAACGACTCGCTGACCCCCGACGAGCTGACGCTGGAGGTGGCCGAGGAGCTCTTCGCCACCCCGCAGGAGGGCCGCGTCCTGGGGATCGATCCGGAAACCGGTCACGAGATCGTCGCCAAGGACGGCCGGTACGGGCCGTATGTGACCGAGGTCCTGCCCTCGCAGCCCGACGAGGACGAGGGGGGTGCCCCCGCGAAGAAGGGCAAAAAGCCCACCGGCCCGAAACCCCGCACCGGCTCGCTGCTGCGCAGCATGGACCTGCAGACGGTCACCCTCGAGGACGCGCTGAAGCTGCTGTCCCTGCCCCGGGTGGTCGGCACCGACCCGGAATCCGGCGAGCCGATCACCGCACAGAACGGGCGCTACGGCCCATACCTCAAGCGGGGCAACGACTCTCGCTCGCTGGCGACCGAGGACCAGATCTTCGACATCACGCTCGAAGAGGCGCTGAAGATCTACGCCGAACCCAAACGCCGTGGCAGGCAAGGCGCTTCGGCGCCGCCACTGCGCGAGCTGGGCACCGACCCGGCGTCGGGCAAGCCGATGGTGATCAAGGACGGCCGCTTCGGCCCGTACGTCACCGACGGCGAGACCAACGCCAGCCTGCGCAAGGGCGACGACGTGCTGTCGATCACCGACGAGCGCGCCGCCGAGCTGCTGGCCGACCGGCGGGCCCGCGGCCCGGCCAAGCGGCCCGCGAAGAAGTCCGCCCGCAAGGCCCCGGCGAAGCGGGCGACCAAGCGCTAGCCGCGCACGTCGCTCGAGACCTCTTCTTCCACAACGTCTTCCGGCGTGGCCAGCTTCACCGGCCGGGCCAGCTGAGTCGGTGCCGCGCGGCCGCGCAACTCGACGACCTCGCCCACGTCCCAGCACAACGCTTCGGCGTCCAACGCGCCGCTGACCGCGATCGCCGACGCGAGCACGTGCCCGGCCTCCAGCTTGGCCAGCTCGGTGAGCCGCGCGGCCTCGTTGACCGGGTCGCCGATCACCGTGTACTCGAAGCGGGCCTGCGCGCCGATGTGGCCGGCGATGGCCCGGCCGGCCGACACCCCGATCCCGAACTCGGCGTAACCGATCACCGGGAGGAGCTCGTCGTGCAGCTCGCGCGCGGCGGCGAGCGCGCCGCCGGAGGAGTCGGGGTGCTCGATGGGCGCCCCGAAGATGGCCAGCGCCGCGTCGCCCTGGAACTTGTTGACGAACCCGCCGTGCTTGCCGACGGTGTCGACCACCACCCGGAAGAACTCGTTGAGCAGGTGGACGACCTCGGCCGGCGGCCGGGTGGCGGCCAGCTTGGTGGAGCCGACCAGGTCCACGAACAGCACCGCGACGTCGCGCTCCTGGCCGCCCAATTCGGTGCCGCGCTCCAGAGCCCGGCGGGCCACGTCCTCGCCGACGTAGCGGCCGAACAGGTCGCGCAGCCGCTGCCGCTCGGACAGGTCACGCACCATGTCGTTGAAGCCGGCCTGCAGCAGGCCCAGCTCGCTGGCGTCGTAGATCTGCATGTGCGCGTTGTAGTTTCCGCGCTGCACCTCAGATAACGCCCAGCGCAGCTGGCGCAGCGGGTCGGCGATCGACATGGCCACCAGCAGCGTGCTGACCAGCCCGATGCCCAGCGCCGCCAACGCCAGCAACAGGATCGGGTTGAACAGCTTCTCGGGCGTCGCGTGCAGCAGCGAGGCCTTGTCGGCCACCACCGCCAGCACGATCGCCAACAGCGGCACCGCGGTGGACAGCATCCAGCTGCAGGACC
>NZ_LZKK01000280.1 GCF_001672815.1 Mycobacterium sp. E796
CGCCCGGACGTTTTCGTCGGCATCGCGGCGAACATGGCGCCCTTTCACGACGATCATCTGATCGCGTCGTGCGCGCGACTTCGGCGATCTCCAGGTCAAAGCACACCATCGGACCGATCCGTACCGCACCGACCTCGACGCAGGCCAACCGGTCACCCGCATCGAAGACCGACGATTCCACCCCGAACAGGTGCGTCTTTCGGTAATTTCCGGCGACCGACCCGGCGGCGTCGACGATCAGCATCGAGTTGTACAGGGTCCCGTGCTCGCCCCGCTCGAGATACCCTCCCACGAAAGCGGTTTCGGTGTCCGCGCAGATCCGGCGAATCGCCGACACCACGGTGCTGTCGAGGCCCACGGCCAGCGGCCCCAGGTGGCGCAACTGGTAACCCGTAAGGAAGAGCTCGGGAAAGACCGCGACGTCGACGTCGGACCGCTCGCCGAGCAGGGCCCCAACCCGTTCGACGTTGGCGTCCACATCGCGCGGCACGGGACTTTCCTGCACTATGAGGGCGCGCAACAGGTCCGGGCGGCCGCCGTTCATCGCCTGGTCGTCAGCCGTCCAGGCCGTATCCCGCGAGCGAAAGCCTGCGAACGCCATCATGTTCGACGACATAGTTGTCTTCTAGCTTGAGCAGCAGGAAGCGTCCGTCGACCTCGAGGCCCGTCTCCGGCTCCAGGGCGATGACGCTGTTCTCCACCAGCACCTGGTCGCGATCGGTCATCGATTCCCGGTAGATGGTGGGCAGTTCGCAGGCGCGCAGGCCCACGCCATGCCCGATGGCGTACGGGGTGGTGGGCAGCCCTTCCGACCGCAGGTACTCGTTCACCGCGTCATCAATTTGCGACACCCGCACGCCCGGCTTGGCGGCGTCCGCGGCGACCTCGTGCGCCTTGAGCAGCTTGGCGTACACCGACTTGATCTCCGCGCGGGTGTCGCCGCCCACGAAGCCGGTACGCGCGATATCGGAGGCGTAGCCGTGCCTGCCGTAGAGACCGATGTCGAAGAAGTAAGGATCGCCCTCCGCCAGCACCGTGCCCTCGGCAAACCAGCCGCCGTCTCCGCGTCCGTGGTTGCACAACGAGTGACTCAGAAACTCCGGCCCGCTTTCCTGCAAGCTCGCCATGATCGCGGCAAGCACGTCGTGGTCGGTCATGCCGGCTTGGGCGGCCTTGAAACCGGACTCGGCGCCCTGCGAATTGACGATGCTGGCGTCCTCGAGGAGCCGGATCTCGTCCGGAGTCTTGCGGACGCGCACGTCGTAGAGTTCGCAGCCGACCGGGACGAATTCCGCTGTCGGTAGCGCCGATTCGAGCCGCCGCAGCACGGCGGGATCGATCAGTTCGATCCCGACCTTCTTGGCGCCGCTGAGCGCACCGGCCAACCCCGCCGTCCACGTTTCCGGGTGCCCGACCATCGGTGCCCAGGACGGCATCGGATGGATCGCGCTGATCCACGGCAGTTCCGCGAGCGGATCGGCCTGCGTCCGGTCGACCCACGGCGCAAAGATCTCCGCCCGGCCGTCCTGGTCGATGACGGCGGCGAACCAGTCGAATGCCTCCGAGATGATTTGCGTGCGGTAATCAGTCGCGTAGCGGATGTGATCGAAGCCGGTCAACAACAGGTGCGACAGGCCTTGTCGCCTCATCAGATCGGCGATTGCTTCGCGACGATCGTTTCGCAGTCGATCCACATCCACGGCGGACCAGTCGTACATGATGACGGACTCCTCTTGAGTCGGACCGCGGATCACGAAGAGCGATCGCGCGTGGACGGGACGAGCAACAAACGCGGCGACGGATACCGACCATTTGCGTGCAGAAACGTTTCTTCACCAGTCGAAGCGCGCACCCGCTGTGCACTCGCGGGGTTGAGGCCATGATTGCAGAAACGTTCCTTCATGTCTACCCGGCCGGCGGAGTAAGACACGAAAACCGTTGGCGCCTGGCCGAAGCCGTCGGTTACACCGCCGACATATGGGAGAAATGGCGGCGACACGTGCCCGGCTTAGCGTTTCAGCAGATTCCCGAAGGGAGTCTGTGCCTAGGGTTCCGCTCGCGCGAGGTCTGGACCGAGGGGCACACCCGCACCGGGGTGCGGGCACACCAGGGGACAAAAGCCCGGCAGGATTGCGGAGCCTTCGCTCCGAAGTTGTCGGAGGGCAGCAATGCCTCTGGTCATCGTTCGTCGGTCGGCACATCGTCCGCACATTCCGGGACCGGTTGCGACATGAGGTGGGGCGAATGCACCTCGACACAGATCGGCCGGCTCAAGCTGGAGAATCGCATCGGCCTGGTTCCGGTGGGGGCCACCGAGCAACACGGGCCGCACTTGCCCACCGACACCGACACCCGGCTCGCACAAGCGATATGCGACGGTGCCGCCGCGCGCTGTGATGCCACGATCGTGCTGCCTGCCGTGCCCGTGGGGTGCAGCCTGGGACACGGGACGGCTTTCCCCGGGACGCTGTCGCTATTTCCCGAGGAGCTGACCCGGCTCCTGATTCGCATCGCTGAGTGGTCGGCGCTGAACGGTCTGACCCGCCTGATCTTCGTCAACGGGCACATGGGCAACGTCGCCGCACTCGGGGCGGCGACCGATCGAATGCGGTTCTGCCGCCCCGACCTCCGATCGGCCTGGGTCGATTGGTGGAACGCCAGCAATGAGATCGCCGCCGAGGTGCTGGCCGACGGCGAAGACATCCACGCCAACCGGGCGGAAACCTCGCTCGCGCTGCATGTGTTCCCCGAACTGGTCGATCTCTCCGCAATGTCCGGTGCGGACGACCCGGACCGCACCGACGGGCTGACCTTCCGGTACACCGCAGAAGTGCTGTCGAGCAACGGCGTCACGGGATGCCCGTCGCAGGCCACCGCGGCCCTCGGCGGAAGGCTCTTCGACGCGATCGTCGATGTTGTTGCCACCAAGGCTCTCAACGGAATCACCGAAGAGCCGCCGCTACCCCGGCCGCACAGCCGAACACCCGAACTCATTGGATTTTCAGGAGGCAGTTGATGGATACGGTCAACGTCGTCGAACCCGGCCACCGGGAGCTCGCGGAATCGCTCGCGGACCGCGGCGTGAAGTATGCCCTCGGCTCGTGGATCGATGTGCACGGCAGACCCAAGACAAAGGCGGTGCCCATCGATCACTTGCCAAACATGCTGGCCGGCTCCGAACGCTTCACTCCCAGGGGGATCACCGGTTTCGGCGCGATGGACCCGCACGAAGAGGAGTCCGTCGCGATACCGGACCTCACCACGCTGCGGCAACTGTCCTGGGACAAACGGTTTGTCTGGATGGCCGCCGACATCATGTTCGGCGGGACCGAGCCGTTCGATCAGTGTCCGCGCAGCATCCTGAAAGCGCAGTTGAACCGGGCGCGCGATCTGGGATTCGAGTTCAAGCTCGGCGTCGAGACCGAGGTCTTCGTGTTCAACCCCACCGAGCCGCCGGGAGCGACCGGTTACCTGGCACCGCTGGCCGCCAGCGGCGGCCTGAAACCCTCCCCCGCCTACGATGCCGAAGCCACACTGGATGCCGCGGAGTTCCTCGATGACTTTGTGACTGCCCTGCGTGACAACGACTTCGGAGTCTTCAGCTTCGATCACGAAGGGGGCGACGGGCAGTACGAGTTCGACTTCGAGTACGACGGTGCGCTCGAGATGGCCGACCGGATAACCTTTTTCCGCCTGATGATCCGCCAGATCGCCAAGCGGCACGGCCTCGCGGTCACGTTCATGCCCAAGCCTTACACCGAAGCGTGGGGATCCGGCCACCACTACAACATGAGCCTGGCGTCGTCCGAGACCGGTGAGAACGTCATGCGTGACCCCGCCGATCCGCGAGGGATGGGGTGGAGCGCAACGGCATACGCCTTCGTCGCCGGCCTCATGCGTCACGCCGACGCGCTTGCCGCGATCGTGACGCCGACGGTGAACTCATATAAGCGGCTCAACCCGAAACTGGCCGATGGCACGCCCTCGTGGGCACCGGTGTGGTCGGCCTACGGCGAACAAAACCGATCGTGCATGCTGCGGCTGCCCAAAAACCGTCCGGCGGTGGAAAACCGTGTCGTCGACTCGGCGGCGAATACCTATCTGGCGGCGGCGTTTTCATTGGCGGCCGGGCTGGACGGAATCGAGCGCGGATTGGATCCCGGGGATCCGGTGAACGTCGCGCTGATCGACACGCGGCCAGATCCCACCCGGAACGCCGTTCGGCTGCCGCGCAATTTGCTTGAGGCGACCGATGCTTTCGCCCGCAGCGAGCTTGTCGGGCGAGTCTTTCCCAAGCGTTTCGTCGACGAGTACATCGACATGAAATACTCGGAATGGCATTCGTATCACAGCACGGTGACCGATTGGGAGCGCGATCGCTACCTCTATGCGCTGTGAGGAGGGTTCACTGTTGACACAGACCCGGACACCGTCGACACGGTCGCATCACCGCAAGCGCGCGGTGCTACGTTCGACGGCCGCCGTGTTGCGCCGCCGCGGGTTCGACGCGGTCACAAGCCGATCGGTCGCCGAGGAGGGGGGCCTGCCGGAGCAGACCGTACGGGCCTACTACCCGTCGCGGGACGACCTGCGCGCCGCCGGGCTGAAGTTCATGCTCAACGGTTGGATCGAGCAGGCCAACGACTTCATCGAGCGGCTTCCCACGAAGCTCGACCTGGAGGAGACGGCTCGCCTCATCACCGAGGTCGCCACGGTGCATGCGGCCGAGGATGAATACTTCACGCGTGCAACGATCTCCAGTGTTTACGAGCGGTACCTGCAGGCGGGCAAGCACGCCGAGCTGACCTCGCTGATCGCCGCTTACAACGAAGTTCTGGCCGAATTGGTGGGCCATGTGCTGGCCCGCAACGGCTGGCGGGCCAGCCCCCGGGTGTGCCGCGCCGTTCTGGCGGTCGCGGACGGAACCGTCATCTACGAACTCGCGGCCGGGGAAAATCCGGTGCCGCGGGCGATTCAGATGCTCCAGTTCGCAATACCACAACTTTGCGCGTCCCCAGGCGATCACCAAACCCGATGAGAACTTCACCACGGAGGATGGCATCCTCTGTGGAATGAGCCCACCCCGTCGCGGACGCCCCAGGATCACCGATCAGCGCAGACCTGGTGACACGCCGCGGGAGGAGATTCTCGACGCCGCCGCCGAACTGTTCACCGAATGCGGGTACACCGCAACGTCGACGCGGGCAATCGCCGACGCGGTCGGCATCAGGCAGAGCAGCATCTATCACCACTTCGAGACCAAGGACGACATCCTCGACAACCTGCTGGTGCGCACGGTCGACGCGTCGGCGGCACTCGCGCGACAGCTGCTCAACCACCCCGGGTCCGCGGCGAGCCGCCTTTACGTAATGGTCTGGTACGACTCACACCAGCTGCTCGCCAGTCGGTGGAATCTGGGTGCCTTATACCAGTTTCCGGAGAGTCGGGGTACCAAGTTCCCCCACTTCGAGGCCCGCCGCGAATACCTCCGCAAGGGCTATCGGCAACTCGCGCGTCAAACGTGCGCCGACTCGAGCGCCTGGCAGCGGCGACCGAGAATCGAGACGACCGTCGCGACGGAATTACCGTTTCACTTCGTCGAGACGGCGATCCAGATCAGGCTCGATACCCCGGGATGGTTGGACAAGGTGGGGGCCGAGTGCATCGCCACCGGCATCGCCGACGCCTGCTTGCGCGCGCTGACCGCCACCAGCGGGGCGAGGCTGAAGGCGCAGGCCCTTCGCATACTCGACGAGTTGGTGACCTCGCCGGATGCCGGCGGAACTCAGGCCGACGTCGACTCCGCGGCAGAGTCCAGTGCCCGGAGGTAGCTCGGCCAATCCCCGTGCTGGGAGATGTCCTCGCCCTCTCGCCACGCGTCGAGGGTGCAGCCGAAGCCGACGACGTGATCCCCGTTGGCCAGAGTGACCGGGCCGAGCGTCATCGGCGCGGGCAGGGCCGAAAGGAAGTCGCCCAGCATGGCGGTGCCGACCAGCCACAGTTCGCCCCCGATCGCCACTCCGGCCTGGGCGCCGACCCGCACCAGGCCCGGCTTGGCCGGCGTGGTGTTGAGGCGAGCGAGCCGGTACAGCGGCGCGGTGGCGGCGGGTCCCAGCCAGCGGGCCCCGCGGTCGGTGAGCTGATGCGCCAAAGGCTGGTTGCGCAGATGCGCACCGACGACGAACAGTGGGACGGCGGCCAAGCCGGCCCGGACGGGCCAAGGGGCGCGGCCCGTGCCGGGCAGTGAGACCGCACCCGGGCGGGCCACCGGCTGCGTCGGGGCGATGACGAGGCGTGCCAGATCCAGCGCGACGGCGTCGGCCCCCGAACTGGCGACCACGGTCACGCCGAACTGTGACCCGTCGGCTGTGCCCGCCGGCACCGCAACCGCGCACAGGTCCATCAGGTTGCAGAAGTTTGTGTAGACGCCCAGCGCGGAGTTGACGGTGACGGGGTCGGCGTTGACCTCGGCTATCGTCGGGTGGCTCGTCGTGGTGGGAACCAGCAATGCGTCGCAGCCACGCAATTCGGCGTGTGCGGTCGCGGTAAGTTCGGTCAGCCGGACGCGGTCGGCGAGCAGGTCGGTGGCGCGGATCGCCCCCGCGGCCGACACGATCGCCCCGACCGTCGGATCCACCTCGGCGAGGTGGCTGTCGACGAATGCCCCGACGGCCTCGTGTCTTTCGGCGACCAGGCCGCCGTCATAGAGCAAACGGGCCGCCTCGAGGAACGGGGACAGGTCGATTTCCCGCAGTGCCACACCGTGTTCCGCAAGACGGTCGCGGGCATCGTGAAACGCCGACCGCCACGGCCCGGACAGTCCCGGCAGTTCCCGCGGGACGGCCACGGTGGCCTTCGGCGGCGCGGCCAGCGGCGCGTCGGGCGGAAACGGGCGCCCCCCACCGGCCATCACCCCCATCGCGGCGTCGGCCGTGTCGATGTCGCGCGCCAGCACTGTCACGCAGTCATAGGAGCGGCACGCGGGTATGACACCGGCGGTGGGCACCACGCCGGGCGTGGGCTTGATGCCCACGACGCCCTGCAGCGCCGCGGGCACCCGGCCCGATCCTGCCGTGTCGGTGCCGACGGCGATGTCGGCGAGGCCGAGCGCGACGGCGACCGCCGACCCGGAGCTGGAGCCGCCCGAGATGCGTTCGGGCCGACGGGCGTCCCGCACCGCGCCGTGGGGGCTGCGCGTTCCGACCAGCCCGGTCGCGAACTGGTCGAGATTAGTCGCCCCGAGGACGACAGCGCCGGCATCGCGTAACCGCGCCACGACAGGAGCGTCGGCGTCCGCCGGTGCGGTCGCGTACGCCGGACATCCCGCGGTGGTGGCCAGCCCGGCGACGTCGACGTTGTTCTTGACGGCGGCGACCAGCCCGGCCAGCGGCAGGTCCTTTCCCTGCGCGACGGCGGCGTCGACGGCCGCCGCCTCGGCCAGCGCATCGGCCATGGGCCGCAGAAAGATCCAGATCTCGGGCCGGTCGACGGCCTCGATGGCCGCATACGCCTCACGCACCCGGTCGACAGCGCTCATGCGGACACCTCCATGACGTCCCGCTCCGACAGGGGCGGCCCCACGACGACCAACGGGGTGCCTGGGTCGACCTGGTTGCCCGGCTCCACCAATACCCTTGTGACGACACCATCCGCGGGGGCGGTCACTACTGTCTCCATCTTCATGGCCTCCAGCGCCAGCAGGGACTGACCCGCCACCACATCGTCGCCGACCGCCGCGTCCACCCTCCACACGTTGGCGGAGAACGGCGCATCCAGCCGCTGCTCGTCGGGATCGAGCACCAGATCCACCGTGGCTGCGACAGAACGGGATTCGGCCCGTTTCGCCCGGTCGAACTCCCCCGCCCGAGCCCATGAGGCACGTTCGGCGGCGAAGGCGGCGCTCTGGAGCGCACGAAACTCCGCGATCGAGTCCGCATGATCGGCCAGAAAGCGCTCGTGGTCGGCCAGCGAAAAGGCCCCAGGGGTGATGTCGACTGAACCCCGGCCCGCGGCCAAGTCGGCGCGCAGGTCCAGCAACTCTTCGGCCGACACCGGATACCAGCTGATGCGGTCGAAAAACCTTAGCAGGCATGGGTTTTCGGACTCGAACGGCGTGGTGTGCCGGTAGCGGCTCCACACCTGGGTAGTCCGCCCCACAAACTGGTAGCCGCCCGGCCCCTCCATGCCGTAGATGCACAGGTACGCGCCGCCGATGCCGACGGAGTTCTCGGCCGTCCAGGTGCGTGCGGGGTTGTACTTGGTGGTCACCAGCCGGTGCCGAGGATCGAGCGGCGTTGCCACGGGCGCGCCGAGGTACACATCGCCCAGCCCCAAGGTCAGGTACTCTGCGGCGAATACGGTGTCCATGACATCGGCCTGCGACGCCAACCCGTTGACACGCCTGATGAACTCGATGTTGGACGGGCACCACGGCGCGTCGTCGCGCACACCCGACATGTACCGCGCGATGGCCTCCCGGGTCGCTGGGTCGTCCCAGCTCAGGGGCAACCGGACCGACCTGCTCGGCACGATGACATCCGGCGTCGCCGGCAGCGCTTCTTCCACTTCGCACAGCAGCCCGAGCAGCCGGTTGACCGAGAGCACGTCGGGGTCCACGTGCACCTGCAGCGACCGGATTCCCGGTGTCAGGTCCACTATTCCGGTTACGTCGCCGTCCCGGCGGAGCCTGTCCAGTTGGCGATGCAGGGCATGAACCCGGACACGCAGCGCGAGGTCGAGAACCATGTCGCCGTACTCGACCAGCACGTTGTCGTCGCCGCTGCGTCGGTAGGTGACCGAGGGGCCGCCGTCTCCGGCACGGCGGGCCAGCACCCCGTCGTCGCCGTCGCCCCCGGTGCGGGGCACGAAACCCGTTGCGCCACGCGCCCTTCCCACGTCCCGGCGGGATGGCACATCGGCGGCGCGGACCGGGACGAACCGGACGGTGTCGCCCGGGCGCAATTGCCCCAGTTTCCACCGGTCGGCCGAGGTGACGGTGACCGGGCAGACGAAGCCGCCCAGACTCGGGCCATCGGGGCCGAGCAGGATCGGGGTGTCACCGGTGAAATCCATTGCACCGACGGAATAGGCATTGTCGTGGATGTTCGAGGGATGCAGTCCGGCGTCCCCACCATCGGGGCGCGCCCATTCCGGCGTGGGCCCCTCGAGGCGCACGCCGGTGCGCGCCGAGTTGAAGTGCACGCGGTACCGGCTGCCGAAAATGGCGTCGATGTCGGCGCGGGTGAAGAACTCGGGCGCGCCGTGCGGCCCCTCGGTGACGGCGAGTTCCCAGTCGGACCGCAGCGCCGGGCGATCCTCGAGCGGCACCGCCACCGCGGGCCCGTTGTGCGGGGAATGGTTGGCCCGCAGCACGTCACCGGCAACCAGTGGACGCCCGCCGTGACCGCCGAACCGCCCGAGGGTGAAGGTGGACGCGCTGCCGAGATAGGCCGGCACGTCGAAGCCCCCGGCAACGAGAACGTATGTCCGCAAGCCCTTCTCGGCGGCACCGACGTCGAGCACGGCCCCCGCCGGTATCTCGACGGGCTCCCACATCGGGACGGGCGTCCCGTCCACCGTCAGTGGGCACTCGGCACCTGTGACGCACACCGTCGTCGGATGCGTCACGCGCAACGCCGGGCCCAACGATGTGCACTCGAGTCCCGGCGCTCCATCGGCATTTCCAAGCGCACGGTTGCCGAGACGGAACGAGAGGTCGTCCATCGGTCCGCTCGGCGGCACGCCGACGTCCCACATGCCCAGCCGCCCGGGCAGGTCCTGAACGGTGGTCAACAGGCCGGGACGCTCGACGATGATGCTGGGGCGCGGATCCGCGACGGCGGCGAAGGTAGCGGTGCTATGCGTGCCAGCTCGCACGTCGCGGTGATCCAACGCCGCGCGGGCAACGCCGATGTTCACCTCGATCCCCCGCACGTCGGTGGCATCGAGGGCGGCGACGAGCCGATCCAGCGCGGTGTCGCGGTCATGCGCTGCGGCGATGACTTTGGCCAGCAGCGGGTCGTACCACGCCGTGACGTCCGTCCCAGCCTCGACCCAGGTGTCGACACGGACATCGGTTCCATCGGCGAGACGGTCGGGGAACCTTACGGCAGTGAGCGTTCCGGTGCTGGGGTGGTAGTCACGGGTTGCGTTCTCGGCGTAGATACGCGCCTCCACCGCATGTCCCACCGTGGCGACGCCACCTGTCATGGCCCCGGGCGCCAGGTGTCGCGACAGTAGCTCCCGTTCGCCGCCGGCCAACCGAAACATCCAGGCGGGGAGGTCGATTCCGGTCACGGCCTCGGTGACGGGATGCTCCACCTGCAGGCGCGCGTTCACCTCGAGGAAGGACGCCTGCCTGCGGCGCGGATCGTAGACAAATTCGACGGTGCCTGCCGAGCGGTAGCTGACCGACGCCGCCAGCGCGCGGGACGACGAATGCAGCAGGTCGCGCAGTTCGTCTGTCAGTGCGGGCGCCGGTGCCTCCTCGATCACCTTCTGGTTGCGGCGCTGCAGTGAACAGTCGCGATCGCCCAGCGACAACACCCGACCGGTCCCGTCGCCGAAGATCTGCACCTCGACGTGCCGTGCGTCCTCGACGAAACGCTCCACGAACACGCCCGCCGAGCCGAAGCTGCGCTCAGCCTGCCGCGCCACGGGCTCGAACGCCGAGCGCAGTTCGGCGCGGTCCCGACACACCTGCATGCCGATCCCGCCACCGCCGCCGGTGGCCTTGAGCATGACGGGGTACCCGATGTCGTTGGCCGCCCGGGTCGCCGCGTCCACGCTGTCGAGCAGATCCGACCCGGGAAACACCGGCACACCCGCCGCCACCGCCGCCGCACGGGCCGTGTGTTTGGTGCCGAACACCCGTAGTTGGTGTGGGGTCGGGCCGACGAAGGACATGCCCGCGTCCTCCACGGCGGCGGCGAAATCGGCGTCCTCCGAGAGGAATCCGTACCCCGGATGAATCATGTCGGCACCGGCTTCGCCGGCGGCGGCAAGGATCGCGTCGATCCGCAAATAGCTTTCGCCGGGTGCTGCGGGGCCCAGTCGCACTGCGGCGTCGGCCATCCGGACGTGGGGCGCGCCGCGGTCGGCGTCGGAGAACACCGCAACCGTGCGCAGGCCCAGGAGCCTTGCCGAGCGCATCAGCCGGACGGCGATCTCCCCTCGATTGGCGATCAGGACCGTCTGCGCCGCGGTCACTCGCCGTCCGCCTGACCCGGTCGGGTCACAATCATGCGGACCGGCGTGGGGTCGAATGCGTTGCAGGGGTTGTTGATCTGGGGGCAATTCGACACCAGGACCAGCGTGTCTATGTCCGCGCGTAGCGCGACACGCTTGCCCGGCGCGGACAGGCCGTCGACGATGCCGAGCGCGCCGTCGGCGTCGACGGGCACGTTCATGAACCAGTTGATGTTGCTGGCGAGGTCCCGGGCGTCCAAGCCGTAGCGCGCACCTTCGATCAGGAAGTTCTCCATGCAGCCGTGCTGGGCCCGGGTGTGCTGACCGTAACGCAGGGTGTTGGACTCCTTGGAGCATGCGCCGCCGAGCGTGTCGTGCGCGCCCACCTCGTCGGCGATCACCGTCATCAACGCGGCACCGGTGTCCGCGCGCAGCACCGATCCGGTGGTCAGCGTGATGCGCCCTTGCCGCGCAATGGTTTCCGGCGCAGAGTAGCGGATCGAGGTGTCGGCGGCGGAATAGAGCAGGCAGTCCACCGCCTGGTTGCCGGCGAGGTCGACGATGGTGAGCACGTCGCCCGCGGCCACCACCGCCGACCACGCCGCGCGCGGAGCGACGGTCCGGTCGAGGACGAACGCCCCGTCCACGAGGGCTTCGGTTGGGTGGGTGACGGTCACTGCACTCCTCGGGCGGCTAGGTCGGCGTCGGTATTCGCGACGGCCTGTCGGTGCTCGGGGCCCAGGGGACCGATCAGCTGACCGGCCACCAACCTGTCGAGGTCGGGTGCGGCGGGCCACGCGTGAATCCGCAGGGGTGAACACGTGAATTCGGGCCTCGGGTCCAGAGGGTGAGCGGTGTTGGCGACCAGGACGATCGCGTCGACATGCAGAAGCAAATCGACGTGGGTGCCCGGCCCCGACGATCCCTGCCAAGTGAACGTGCCGTCCGAGCCGACGCGAACCCCCTGGAAAAGGGATAGCGACGGCGGCAGGTCACGTTGCGACAAACCGTGTTTGAGCGCTCCGAGCAAGAACAGCTGACGCCCGGCCGGAGACGCCGACTCGGGCGAGCCGGCCCCGTATTTCTCCTCGTTGCCCGCGAGCGTCGTGGTGCCCGTTAGGGCATCGTGGGCGCCCGACGTATCGGCAACGATCGTAGCCAGCACCCTGCCGAAGCCGCTCAGCAACGGGTGGCCGGTACCGAGGTAGGCCTGCCATGGGACCTTGACCGTATCGGCGATGTTGAGCCGCTCGTGGGGAGCGTCGGCCCGGTGCAGCAGCAGATGGGCGCACGCATTGCCGTCCGGGTCGGCCAGGCGGACTCTGGTGCCACGCGATAGAACGGCGGTGGTGTAGCCGCCCGGCGCCACCGTCTCCGACCACACCAACCGCCCGGCCGGTACGTCGGGCGGGCGGGTCGGGCTCGCGTCGGCGGGGATGTGGCGCATGAATTCCGCGGCACGTCCGTGCTGTGCCCGCGCGTGGGCACGGGCGCCCGCCGTGGTGGCGGTCTGCGACGCGCCGCCAACTTCGGTCGTGTCAGCGGTCACCGGAAACCTCTCGATCTGTCGGGGGCGGCGCTACCCCGAGCAATATCTATCGGATGATAGTTTTGTCTTCAACATTTAGCGCGCCGAAGGGCCTCGAGATCAACCGCAGATGGCCCGAATGCGAATTTGCTTACGCGAACGTAACATCCGACTTGCGCGCGGAGTCAGGGGTATGCGCAGTTGGCCGCCACAAAGGGTGTCGCCCCCACGAGAGACCAGTGTGGACAGTATGACTCACCCAGCCGACGCGTATTCCAGCACCGGCTCAGACGAGTCGACGTGACCGTTGCTGATGATCCGAAGCCGTTCCGGGCGGACCTCATAGCGAACCCCGTTAGCCGGATTGGTGACGTCGAATCCTCCCGAGGACGGCACCGCGTCGGTCAGCTCGATATTGGCGCCATCCCGGATGCGCTCGCCCCGATAGTAATAACTGCCAGGCGCGGTTTGGCACACCACCGCGAGTGACTGCGCGGTTCGCACTACCGCGGCGGGCGGGTTGCCCGGCTCACACCGCGCGGTATGGCCTACGAAGCCCAGACCGTCAGCGCCCTGGACGGGCTGCGACAGCGACGGCGTCTTCGTCGTCGACGGGGCCGGCGGCGGCGCAGCCGCGGTTTGAGGCGAGGCATTGTTACGGGTGCCGCCGAAGAGCACCAGCGTCACCGCGATGACCGCCGCGACAAACAGCAGGGCCGCCGCCGCCCCGGCGACGAGGACGGGCGCCCGCCCGAGAAGCGGATTGGCCGGCCGCTGGGGCCGCGGTGCGGG
>NZ_LZKK01000281.1 GCF_001672815.1 Mycobacterium sp. E796
GTGCGGGTCATGGTGCGCCCGAAAGCCAACACCCGCAGCATCGACGACCTGCAGGTCACCCGGTTTCAGGGCGACGTGTTCGACACCGACACGGTGCGCGAGGCGATGGACGGCGTCGACGACGTCTACTACTGCGTCGTCGACACGCGCGCCTGGCTGCGTGACCCGTCGCCGTTGTTCCGCACCAACGTGGACGGCCTGCGCAACGTTCTCGACGTCGCCGTCAAGGAACCGGGACTGCGCAGGTTCGTCTTCACCAGCACCTACGCGACGGTGGGCCGGCGACACGGGCACGTGGCGACCGAACAGGACGTGATCGACCCACGCGGCCTTACTCCGTATGTCCAATCCCGGGTCCAGGCCGAAGATTTGGTGATGCGCTACGTGGCCGAGGCGAGGCTGCCCGCCGTCGCGATGTGCGTCTCGACGACGTACGGCAGCGGAGACTGGGGCGGCACCCCGCACGGCGCGTTCATCGCCGGGGCGGTCTTCGGCAAGCTGCCCTTCCTGATGAACGGCATCCAGCTGGAGGTCGTCGGCGTCGACGACGCCGCGCGGGCCATGATCCTGGCCGCCGAGCGCGGCCGCATCGGGGAGCGATACCTGATCTCCGAGCGGATGTTCGCGCTGAATGATGTTGTCCGAATCGCGGCCGACGAGGCGGGCGTACCGCCGCCGCGACGCTCGATTTCGGTGCCGGTGCTCTACGCCCTGGCCGCGATGGGCACCCTGAGGGCGCGACTCACCGGCAAGGACTCCGAACTCAGCCTCAAGTCGGTGCGGATGATGCGCGCCGAAGCGCCCGTCGACAGCAGCAAGGCGATGCGCGAATTGGGCTGGCAGCCGCGCCCGGTCGAGGAATCGATCCGCGAAGCGGCCCGGTTCTGGGTCGCCCCGAAGGGAGCGCAGTCCGCTCGATCCGAGACGAAGGACAGCACCGCCGCCCAGGCCGAATAGCCTGCGCGCCTCGTCGGTTCAGTTCGCGGGCCGCGGCGGCAAGGTCGTGACGATCGCGTCGCCGGCCGCGGCGGACGAGGAGAGATGCAGCGGATGCAGCGGCAGTTCGCTCGTCTGCGTCAGCGCGGCCTGGTGTTGCAGGATGATGCCCTCGCGCAGCGCCCACGGGCTCACTTGCACAGTCGGAATCTGCAGGTAGCGCAGCGTCTCGAGGGCAACGATCGCGCCGGCCAGGATCTGTCCCGCCCGCGCCGTCGACACGCCACGCAGCCGGGCACGCTCGGCTGGGGTCAGCCGTTTGAGCCGGGGCAGGCAGCGAGCCAGGTCCGCCGTCGCCAAGGTGCGGCGGACGAACGGGCCCTTGCGCATCTTGGCGGCGCCGCACAACCGCGCCAACTGCCGGAACGTCTTCGACGTCACGACCACCTGGCCCGGTTTGCCCTCCCAGATGATCCGGTCGGCGACGTCACCTAGCTCGCTCTCGACGCGTTTTCGCAGGGCCTTGAGTTGCTTGCCGGAGGGCACGGGCGCGGAGCCGAAGAACTCGCGGGTGGCGCGGCCTGCCCCCAGCGGAAACGAGAAGGCGAAGTCGGGCGCCTGGTCACGACCGAAGGCCAGTTCCATCGAGCCCCCGCCGATATCGATGATGAGCATCCGCCCGGCCTGCCATCCGTACCAGCGGCGGACAGCGCCATAGGTCAGGCGAGCCTCTTGCTCGCCGGACAGCACCTGCAACCGAATCCCGCACTGATCTTCGATGTGGTCCAGCACGGCTTCCCGATTCGAGGCATCGCGAATCGCGGCCGTCGCGAACGGGTACAGCCATTCGACATCGAAGTCGCGCGCCGCGGAAACCGCTTGCTCCACGGCGGAAGTCACGTGGGCGATGCCCGATTTCGAGATCGAGCCGTCCTCGCCCAGCTGCTCACCGAGGTGGGTGTGCTCCTTGACGGCGCGGACCGGAAGCGGCGGGCTGCCCGCCATCGCGTCGACCACCTGCAGCTGCGCCGAGTTCGAGCCGACATCGAGAACTGCGAGTCTCATGGCGAGCGCATACCCCCGGATGTTCGACCTAAGCAGAGCGGGCGGGAAGTCTTGGGCCCGGCTTGGTGTTGCAACCTGCATCCGCGCCTGAGGAGGTACCCATGACCCACCCGGAAATCAAAGAACCGAGCGCCGGGCATCCGATCACCATCGAGCCGACGAAAGGCAGGGTGCAGGTGCGCGTCAACGGCGAACTCGTCGCCGACACTACCGCGGCGCTGGAGCTGCGCGAAGCGAGTTTGCCCGCGGTGCAATACATTCCGATAGGCGACGTGGCGTCCGACCGGCTTACCCGCACGGACACCAGCACGCACTGCCCGTTCAAGGGCGACGCCAGCTACTACAGCGTGACCACCTCCGCGGGCGAGACGGTCGTCGACGCGATCTGGACGTATGAGCAGCCCTATCCCGCCGTCGCGGCGATTGCGGGGCACGTCGCCTTCTACCCGAACAAGGCCGAGATCTCAGTAGGCCCCACTGGGTGATGGGGGCAGCGCGCGCTCTTGCGCGCGCGTGTCGCTGTATTCGCGCATCGAGACGATCAACCCGTCGCGTATCTCGAAGATGCATGCGAAGGGGCTGTCGTATTCGACCCCGTCGGTGTTGGTGCCGAATGCACGGGCCTCCATCACCACCGTGTCGCCGTCGGCGAAGCAACTGTGCAGCTCGACGCTGAGCTCAAGGCTCCGTTTGCGCCACTCAACCGATTGCCGCAACGTCGCCTTGTCGAACGCTATCCGGGTGTAAAGGCTCCAGTACGTGAAGTCGTCGCTCAGCAGCGAAAAGCCTTCGTCCAGGTCGGCACCCTCGGTCAGGCTCTGCAAGAACATCCAGGCGAGCTCCGTGTGCGGGCCATCAAATGGCGTCATCACATCGCAATATTGTCGTGGGACATCATCACCGGTCAAACGGCATGGTCCCTGGGACTCGCTGTGACCGCAGATTGCAGAGTGAACGGGTGACGAGTACGCGGACGGTCACATTCCCCGGGGCGGCCAGCTTCGGGCACACCTTGGCGCCCCTGCGGCACGGTCCGCGCGACCCGTGCTTCCGGCTGCCCGGCGACGGCACCATCTGGCGGACCAGCCTGCTGCCCAGCGGGCCCGTTACGGCGCGGATCAGCCGCGCCGCCGCCAACGCGGCCCATTGCGAGGCCTGGGGCGGCGGTGCTCAGGAGTTCATCGAGATGCTGCCCGCGATGCTGGGCGCCGACGACGACGCGTCGGACTTCGAGCCGCGCGACCCCATCGTTGCCGCCGCCCACCAACGCGTCCCGCACCTACGACTGGGCCGCACCGGACGGGTGCTGGAGGCCTTGATCCCGGCCATCATCGAGCAGCGGGTGCCGGGCGCCGACGCGTTCCGCTCCTGGCGCGTCCTGGTGTCCAAGCACGGGACCCCCGCGCCTGGGCCGGCGCCGGCCGGGATGCGGGTGCCGCCCTCGGCCGACGCCTGGCGGCACATCCCGTCGTGGGAGTTCCATCGCGCCAACGTCGACCCGAGGCGGGCGCAGACGGTGGTGGGTTGTGCGCGGCGCGCGGCCTCGCTGGAGCGGCTGGTGTCGCGCCCGGCGGAGGAGGCCCGCCGGGCTTTGACCTCCCTGCCGGGGGTGGGTGAGTGGACCGCGGCCGAAACCGCGCAGCGCGCATTCGGCGACGCCGACGCCGTGTCGGTGGGTGACTATCACATCCCGAAGATGATCGGCTGGACGCTGCTGGGCCGCCCCGTCGACGACGCCATGATGCTCGAGCTGCTCGAGCCGATGCGCCCACACCGCCACCGAGTGGTTCGGTTGCTCGAGGCCAGCGGGTTGGCGTACGAGCCGCGGCGCGGCGCCAGGCTGCCGGTGCAGCAAATCCACATGCTCTGACCCACGGTGTTTTCCGGGTGGGCCATCGGGTACCCAGCAGAGCAGTACCGTGTGCCAACCGCAGGGAAGGAAGCTAGGGAAACGCAATGACTCAGTTCACTATTCCGGGATTGACCGACAAGCAGGCGGCGCGACTGACCGAACTGCTGCAAAAGCAACTGAGCACCTACAACGACCTGCATCTCACGCTGAAGCACATCCACTGGAACGTGGTGGGCCCGAACTTCATTGGCGTGCACGAGATGGTCGATCCCCAGGTGGACGCGGTGCGCAACTTCGCCGACGATGTCGCCGAACGCATTGCGGCGCTTGGGGCTTCACCGCAGGGCACGCCGGGCGCGATCATCAGGGATCGCTCGTGGGACGACTATTCCGTCGGCCGCGACACGGTCCAGGCGCATCTGGCCGCGCTGGACCTGGTGTACAACGGCGTCATCGAGGACATCCGCCAATCCATCGACGAGACCGATGAACTCGACCCGGTGACCCAGGATTTGCTGATCGGGCAGGCGGGACAACTGGAGAAGTTCCAATGGTTTGTCCGGGCGCATCTGGAAAGCTCGGGCGGCGCCCTGGCCCACGAGGGCGCGAGCACCGAAAAGGACGCGGCAAGCAGCGCGCGGCGCGAGTCCTAGCTGTCGGTGGATGATTCGCCTTCGGCGACCGTCGAGGGCTGGCGCGCGCGCTCGGCCTCGGCGGTTTCCCGGTTCAGCCGCTGCGCCTCGTAGATGGTGACGTTGCTGCGCGACATCACCAGGGCCGCTATCCCGACGGCGAGGATCGCGCCCGGCACCACCGAAAACGAGCCGGTCATCTCGGCGACCATGATCATGATCGCCAGCGGTGCGCGCGCGACGCTGCCGAAGCAGGCCATCATCCCGACCACAACGAAGATGCCCGGCTCGTGCGGCACCCCGGGCAGACCGGACAGCTCGCCCAGCCGCCAGACCGCGGCCCCTACGAACGCGCCGATCACGATCCCCGGGCCGAACAGGCCGCCGGAGCCGCCGGTACCGATCGACAGCGATGTGGCCACGATCTTGGCGATCGGCAGGATGATGACGATCCACAGCGGGATCGCCATCAGCGACGCGCGGTCAGCCGCCAGCTGGGCCCAGCCGTAGCCACTGCTCAGGATCTGTGGGAGCACGAGTCCCAGCAGGCCCACGAGCAGTCCGCCCAGCGCCGGCTTGAGCACCGCGCCGCCGGGCAGCCGCCGGGTGAGCCGCACGGTGGCATGGAAGGTGCGGGCGTACAGGTAGCCGACCGCCGCCGCGACGAGACCGATGACCACGAACCACAGCAGCGGCCACGCCTTCTCGAAGCGGTATTCGGCATCGATGTAGCCGAACAGCGGATCGAAGCCCAGGAATGCCCCGAGCACCGCGTAGGCCGTGCCCGAAGTGATGAAGCCGGGGAGCAGGTAGCGGTAGTCGAAGTCGTCACGGTAGGGGATCGAGGCGGCCAGCACCGCCCCACCCAGGGGTGCGGCGAAGATCGCGCCGATGCCGGCGCCGATGCCCAGCGCCACCGCGGTCCGGCCGTCCTCGTCGGACAGGTTCAGCCGCCGGGCGAGCAGCGAGGAGAAGCCCGCCGAGATCTGCGCCGTCGGGCCCTCGCGGCCGGCCGAACCGCCCGATCCGATGGTCAGCGCGCTGGCCACCAACTTCACCAGCACGGCACGAAAGCGGATGGCGCGGGGATCGCCATGGACGGCCTGGATGGCCTCGTCCGTGCCGTGGCCGGTGGCCTCCGGGGCCAGCTTCGCCACGATCAACGCGGACAGCAACGCGCCGCCCGTCGTCACCAGCGGGATGGCCCACGCCCGGCTGAAGCCCGTCGACCCGTGGCCGCCACCCTCCCCAGCGGGCGTCGGGATGTGGTAGCCGGCCAGGTAGCCCAGCAGAAACTCGGCGGTGTACTTCAGCGCGAAGTAGAAGACGACGGCTCCCAGGCCGGCGATGAAGCCGATCGTGATGCCCAGCAGCAGCCACTTCTGCACGTAGCCCGATTTGCGGATCGATGCCCCGAAGCGTCCGCCCGCCGCGCGGGCCGGGGCCGCCGCGGGCTGGGGTTCCTCATCCGTCGGTTCTTCCCCGGGCACTACGTCATCTTAGGCAGACGGGAATAACCGGACTTCGGTCCGGTTATACGGACAGCTCTAATCGAGGAGGTAGACATGCCTGCAGTAACCGCAGACACGCTGACGCTGCCACGCGTCGGCGCCCCAGGTCCCGCCGACACCGAACGGCCGGTGCGATCGATCACCACCGGACCGCGAGGCTACGAGGGCGAGGGTTTCCCGGTGGTCCGCGCGTTCGCCGGGGTCAGCACCGCCGACCTGGATCCCTTCGTGCACATGGACCAGATGGGCGCGGTGGAGTACCAGCCGGGTGAACCTCGGGGCACCGATTGGCATCCGCACCGCGGGTTCGAAACCGTCACCTACATGATCGACGGCAAGTTCGCGCACCAGGATTCGCACGGTGGCGGCGGGCTGATCACCGACGGCGCGACCCAATGGATGACGGCGGGTTCGGGAATCCTGCACATCGAGACGCCGCCAGCCGAACTGGTCGAAAGCGGCGGCTTCTTCCACGGCGTCCAGCTGTGGGTGAATCTGCCGAAGCGGGACAAGTTCGCGGCACCCCGGTATCAGGCCATCGAGGGCGGCGACGCCGGGTTGGTGGCGTCGGAAGACGGCGGGGCCCTCGTCCGCATCATCGCCGGTGAGATCGGCGGCCAGCGCGGCCCCGGTATCACCCACACGCCGATCACGCTGACGCACGCGACGATCGAAAGCGGCGCCCGGCTCAACGTTCCGTGGCGGCGCGAATTCAATGCGCTGGTTTACGTACTGTCCGGCAGCGGATACGTCGGTCCGGTGCGCCACCCGATCCGCTCGGGGCAACTAGCGGTGCTCGGGCCGGGCGACCGGGTCACCGTGGGGGCCGGCCGGCACGCGATCGATGTGCTGCTGCTGGGTGGTCAGCCGATTCGCGAGCCGGTATTCCACTATGGGCCTTTCGTGATGAACACCCGCGCCGAATTGATCGAGGCGCTAGAGGACTACCAGGCCGGAAAATTCGGCACTATTCCGCCGAATGCGCTAATGCCCCACCGTGGCGGTGGCACACTCTAGAAATGCCGCAAACGGCGAGTCGCCGGCCGGGACGTCCCCCCGCCGCAAAGGCGGACGAGACGCGACAGCGGATCATGCAGGCGGCTCGCCTGGTATTCGCCGAGCGCGGCTACGACGGCGCCACGTTCCAGGCGATCGCGGCCCGCGCCGACCTGACCCGACCGGCGATCAACCATTACTTTTCTACCAAGCGGCTCTTGTATCGCGAGGTGTTGAAGCAGACGAACGCCCTCGTCATCGGCGCGGGGATGCGGCAGGCGGAGGCCGAGAAAACGCTGACGGGCCGGCTCACGGCGTTCATCACCGCCGCGGTGCGGGCAAACTCCGACAATCCCGCTGTCTCGGCATTTCTGATTGCCGCGGTGCTCGAGTCGCAACGGCATCCGGAATTAAGCGGAGCTGAAATTGATTCGGTCAAAATTAGCCGCGAATTTCTGGCGTCGGCGGTCAACGAGGCAATCGAGCGCCGAGAGGTCGCGCCCGATATCGACGCGGCCGCATTGGTCGAAACCCTAATAATCGTGCTTTGCGGCGTCGGGTTTTACGCCGGCTATATCCGCAGCTATGAAGAGATCCTCGCGATCAGCGACGTGCTGCGCCGGCTATTGGAAGGCGCCCTCTGGCGGCCGGAGGCCTGACCGGCCGGGCGCAGTGAAGTTGCGCACAAAGCGCATAGGCTAACTAACTTATTCGGTAGCATGGTCTCGCCATGACTGATGTGGACGCCTCCTTGCCGCCTTCCCTTCGGACCGCCGGTGACAGCTGGGCCATCACCGAACTCGTCGGCGCCACCGCGCTCGGGGTGGCCGCTGCGCGCGCCGCGGAAACGGCCGGTCCGGACCCGCTGATCCGCGACGAGTTCGCCGGCCTCTTGGTGTCGTCGGCCGGTGTCGCCTGGGCGCGGTTGGCCGACGCCGAGCTGGCCTGGCTCGACGGCGATCCGCACGGGCAACGTGCGCACCGGCTGGGCATCGACTACCAGGCGGTGCGCACCCGCTTCTTCGACGAATACTTCGGCGAGGCGGTCAACGCCGGGATCCGGCAGGTCGTGATCCTGGCCGCCGGGCTGGACTCCCGCGCCTACCGGTTGAACTGGCCGCCCGGCACCGCGGTGTACGAAATCGACCAGCCCAAGGTGCTCGAGTACAAGACCCGGACGTTGGAGGAGCACGGCGCGGTGCCGACCGCGACCCGGCGGCCCGTTCCGGTGGATCTGCGCGACGACTGGCCCGCGGCGCTGATCGCCGCCGGCTTCGACCGGACCCAGCCCACCGCGTGGCTTGCCGAGGGCTTGCTGCCCTACCTGCCGAGCGATGCCCAGGACCGGCTGTTCGAGATGTTCACCGAGCTCAGCGCGCCGGGCAGCCAGGTCGCGATCGAGGCGTTCGGGATGAACTCGCGAAGCAACTCGCAGCGCTGGCTGCGAATGCGGGAGCGGCTCGGCCTGGACGTCAACGTGCAGGCGCTGACCTTCCACGAGCCCGACCGCACTGACCCCGTCGCGTGGCTGACCGACCACGGTTGGCAGGTGGACGCCGTGAACAACCGCGACGAGATGGCCCGATTGGGCCGCCCCGTACCCGACGACCTGGACGACGAGGCGGTCCGCAGCACGCTGCTGCGCGCGCGTCTCGGCGGATCGAACAGCTGATGAAGGAGCAAGCAACGCGATGAGCTCACTGCGCACCCACGACGACACCTGGGACATCAAGACCAGCGTCGGGAGCACCGCGGTCATGGTGGCCGCCGCCCGCGCCGTCGAGACCGAACGGCCCGACCCGCTGATCCGTGACCCGTACGCCCGGCTGCTGGTCGAGGGCGCCGGCGCCGGTGTCCTGTGGGAGGCCATGCTCGACCCCGAGGTTGCGGCCAAGGTCGAAGCCCTCGACGAGGATTCCGCGGCCCACCTGCACCACATGCGCGGCTACCAAGCGGTGCGGACGCACTTCTTCGACACCTACTTCGCCGACGCCGTCGCCGCCGGGATCCGCCAGATCGTCATCCTGGCGTCGGGGCTGGACTCGCGCGCCTACCGGCTGGACTGGCCCGCCGGCACCACGGTATATGAGCTCGACCAGCCCGAGGTCCTGGCCTACAAATCCACCACCCTGGCCGAAAACGGCGTGACCCCCGCCGCGGACCGCCGCGAGGTGGCCATCGACCTGCGTCAGGACTGGCCGGCCGCGCTGCGGGCCGCGGGCTTCGACCCGACGCAGCGCACAGCGTGGCTGGCGGAGGGGCTGCTGATGTACCTGCCCGCCGAGGCCCAGGACCGGCTCTTCACCCTGATCGGCGAGCTGAGCCCGGCCGGCAGCCGGGTTTCGGCCGAGACCGCACCCAACCACGCCGACGAGCGGCGGCAGCAGATGCGCGAACGCTTCAGGAAGGTGGCCGACGAGATCGGCCTGGAGGAGACCGTCGACGTCGGGGAGCTGATGTACCGCGACGACCACCGCGCGGACGTCGCGGAGTGGCTCAACGAACACGGCTGGCGGGCGACGGCCGAGCATTCGATCGACGCGATGCGCCGGCTGGGCCGCCTGGTCGAGAACGTCCCGATGGCGGACGACAAGGACGCGTTCTCCGACTTCGTGATCGCCGAAAGGCTGTAAATGCCGCGCACCGCGAACGACTCCTGGGACATCGCCACCAGCGTCGGGGCGACCGCGGTGATGGTCGCGCTGGCCCGCGCCGCCGAGACCGCAAGCGCCGAGCCGTTGATCTCCGACCAGTTCGCCGAGGTGCTGGTGTCTACTCCCGAACTCGAGGGGGTTCGGGAGCAGGTCGCCGCCTGGTGGACGCCGGATCCCGACGACGAGGCCGCGGATTTCACAGTCGACTCCCGGCACATGATCAATTACCAGGCGGTGCGGACTCATTTCTTCGACGCGTACTTCGCCGATGCGGTGACCGCGGGGATCCGCCAGGTGGTGATCCTCGCGGCCGGCCTGGACTCGCGCGCCTACCGCCTCGACTGGCCGGACGGCACCGTGGTCTACGAGATCGACCTGCCCAAGGTGCTCGAGTACAAGGCCGAGACGCTCGCCGCGCACGGAGCCGCCCCGGTCGTCGACAGGCGACCGGTGCCCGTCGACCTGCGCCACGACTGGCCCCAGGCGCTGCGCGACGCCGGGTTCGATGCGACCCGTCCGACGGCATGGCTCGCCGAGGGGTTGCTGCCGTTTTTGCCGGCGGCCGCGCAGGAATCCATGTTCGCCTCCATCGACGAGCTGAGCGGACCGGGCAGCCGGGTGGCGGTCGAAATATTCGGCGTCGACCGGGAGAAGCGGCGCGAGGCCGAGCAAAGGTGGCAGGAGCTGAGGGACAGGCGCGCGGCGCGCGGCCAGGACACCTCGTTCAATCCGTTCGACCTCTGGTTCGACGACGAGGGACGCCCCGAGCCCGCCGACTGGTTCGGCGACCGCGGCTGGGCGACCCACGCGGTGAGCGCGCGCGACGAGGGGCTGAGGCTGGGCCGCGCGCCGCAGTCGGAGGAGCGGCCGTTCACGAACAGCTTCGTGACGGCAAGCAAACCTTGAGCTAGGGCGGATCCTTCCTAACTGCTCCCCCAACCGGATGGTTAGGATCGCGGTTATCACCGATGAGCGGCCACCCGCACTGCAGCGGGCGATTCTGCTCGGGAAGGACAATGATGACCACCGAATCGGTTGCACAGACAGCGTCGGAATCCACCCGATCCTCGAACGGCGCCCCAGCTCAGACGGTCGATATCCCCGCCACGGTGGCCCGGCTCCGCAGGACATTCGCCTCCGGGCGCACTCGCGACGTCGAGTGGCGCAGGCAGCAGCTGCTGCAACTGCAAAAGCTGATGGAGGAGAACGAGGAGGCCATCAGCACCGCCCTCGCCGCCGATCTGGACCGCAACAAATTCGAGTCGTTCATCGCCGACATCGCGACGACCGCCGGTGAGGCGAAATACGCGGCCAAGCACCTGCGGAAGTGGACGCGCCGCCGCTACCAAAGGCTGGAGCTGCCGCAGCGGCCCGGTCGCGGCTGGATCGAGTACGAGCCCTACGGCACCGTCCTGATCATCGGTGCCTGGAACTACCCCTTCTACCTGACGCTGGGTCCTGCCGTCGGGGCGATCGCCGCCGGGAACGCCGTCATCCTGAAGCCGTCGGAAATCGCCGCCGCGTCGTCGCGGCTGATGGCCGAGCTGGTGCCGCGCTACCTCGACAACGACGCGATCACGGTCGTGGAGGGCGACGGTGCGGTGAGCCAGGAACTCATCGCGCAGGGCCTCGACCGCGTGATGTTCACCGGCGGCACCGAGATCGGCCGCAAGGTCTACGAGGGCGCGGCGCCCCACCTGACCCCGTGCACGCTCGAGCTCGGCGGCAAGAGCCCCGTGATCGTGGCCGCCGACGCCGACGTGGACGTCGCGGCCAAGCGGATCGCATGGATCAAGCTGCTCAACGGCGGGCAGACGTGCGTCGCGCCCGACTATGTGTTGGCCGACGCGAAGATCCGCGACGAACTCGTCGACAAGATCAGCGCGGCAATCACCAAGATGCGCTCCAAGGAGCAGCAGGGAATTCGTATCGTCAACCAGCGCCAATTCGACCGGATCAGCGGTTACCTCGCGGAGGGGGACGGCAAGGTCACCGTCGGGGGCGCCTGCGACGCGTCGACGCTGCGGATCCAGCCGACGGTCGTCGTCGATCCCGACCCCGACGGCCCGCTGATGCAGAACGAGATCTTCGGGCCGATCCTGCCGGTGATCACGGTCCAATCCCTGGACGAGGCAATACGTTTCGTCAACTCGCGCCCAAAGCCGTTGTCCGCGTACCTGTTCACCAAGGCGAAAGACGTCCGCGAGCGGGTGATCAAGGAGGTGCCCGCCGGCGGCATGCTGGTCAACCACCTGGCGTTCCAGGTGTCGACGGCCAAGCTGCCGTTCGGCGGCGTCGGCGCCTCGGGCATGGGCGCCTACCACGGCAGGTACGGCTTCGAGGAGTTCAGCCACCGCAAGTCGGTGTTGACAAAGCCGACCCGGCCCGACCTGTCCAGCTTCATCTACCCGCCGTACACCGAGCGGGCCTTCAAGATGGCTCGCAGGATGTTCTGACGGCGTCGCCGCGCCAAATCGCTTGCTAGATCCAATGTTTCACACCAGAGAGGAACCTTATGCCCGGAGTGCAGGATCGCGTCATCGTCGTCACCGGAGCCGGTGGCGGGTTGGGGCGTGAATACGCCCTGACTCTCGCCAAGGAGGGCGCCAGCGTCATCGTCAACGACCTCGGCGGGGCGCGTGACGGCACCGGCGCCGGCCACAAGATGGCCGACGAGGTGGTCAACGAGATCAAGGACGCGGGGGGCCGGGCGGCCGCCAACTACGACAGCGTCGCCGACCCCGAGGGCGCCGAGAACATCATCAAGACCGCGCTCGACGAATTCGGCGCCATCCACGGTGTGGTGAGCAACGCCGGGATCCTGCGCGACGGCACGTTCCACAAGATGACATTCGAGAACTGGGACGCCGTGCTCAAGGTGCATCTGTACGGCGGCTACAACGTCATTCGCGCCGCCTGGCCGCACTTCCGGGAGCAGAGCTACGGCCGTGTCGTCGTCGCCACCTCCACCAGCGGGCTGTTCGGCAACTTCGGCCAGACCAACTACGGGGCGGCCAAGCTCGGCCTGGTCGGTCTGATCAACACGTTGGCGCAGGAGGGGGCCAAGTACAACATCCACGCCAACGCGCTCGCCCCGATCGCGGCCACCAGGATGACTCAGGACATCCTGCCGCCCGAGGTGTTCGAGAAGCTCACGCCGGATTTCGTTGCGCCGGTGATGGCTTACCTGTGCACCGAGGAATGCGCCGACAACGGGTCGGTTTTCATCGTCGGTGGCGGCAAGGTGCAGCGCACCGCGCTGTTCCAGAACGAGGGCGTCACCTTCGACCAGCCGCCGTCGGTGCAGGACGTCGCCGCGCACTGGGACGAGATCACGGACCTTTCCGCAGCGCAAAAGGCCGGATTCAAGCTGTAAGGCCATGAAAGCCTGTGTGGTGCAAGAGCTGTCCGGTCCGGACGGCATGGTCTTCACCGATATCGATGACGTCAGCGCCGACGGCAACCACGTCGTCATCGACGTTCGCGCCGCCGGGGTGTGCTTTCCGGACCTGCTGCTGACCAAGGGCGAGTACCAGCTGAAGCTGCCCCCGCCGTTCGTCCCCGGCATGGAAGCCGCCGGCGTGGTGCGTTCCGCGCCGGAAGGCTCCGGCTTCCGGGTGGGCGAGCGGGTCTCGGCCTTCGGCATCCTGGGTTCCTACGCGGAACAGGTGGCCGTCCCGGTGCCCAACGTGATGCGCAGCCCCGCGGAACTCGATGACGCCGAAGCGGTTTCGCTGCTGGTGAACTACAACACCATGTACTTCGCGCTGTCCCGCCGCGCCGCCATGCGGCCGGGCGACACCGTCCTGGTGTTGGGTGCGGCCGGCGGGGTGGGCACGGCGGCCATCCAGGTGGCGCGGGCGATGGGCGCGAAAAAGGTGCTGGCCGTGGTGCACCGGGAGGCTGCGACCGACTATGTCGGCTCGCTGGGCGCCGACCTGGTGGTTCCGCTGACCGACGGCTGGGCGGACCGGATACGTGACTACACCCAGGGCCGCGGGGTCGACATCGTCGTCGACCCGATCGGCGGACCGGCCTTCGACGACGCGATCCGGGTCCTGGCGATCGACGGCAAGCTATTGGTGATCGGTTTCGCCGCGGGTGGCATTCCGACGGTGAAGGTCAATCGGTTGCTGCTGCGCAACGTCAGCGTGGTGGGGGTCGCGTGGGGCGAGTACCTCAACAGGGTCCCCGGTTCGGCCGCGTTGTTTGCCTGGGGGCTGAGCCAGTTGGTCTTTCTCGGGCTGAAACCCCCTCCGCCGCAGCGTTTCCCGCTGTCGGAGGGGCCGGCCGCGCTACAGTGCCTGGCCGACGGGGGCGTGCTCGGCAAGCTCGTGCTCGAGCCCTGACCGGCGGTCAGATGGGGGCGGGGTTCGGCGCCCCGGTCAAGATCGTGAGTAATGCCTTCTGGATGGCAAGGAACTCGAAACCGCCCGCGAGCGTGGTCAATCCGACGCTGGCGGCGATCGGATCACCGAACGCGTCCATGAGCCCCTGAACAGGGTCGCCATTGACGGCTTCGATGACGCCGTTCAGGAACAAATTGGCGTCATACGACGGGAGGGTGATCGCCAGGGCCGTCGCGATATCGGCCGTCGGCAGCAGGGTTCCGTAGGCGGTCGAGAAGTCGGTCGTCAGAGTGCCGACGAGGTTGGTGTTCGCCGTCTCGATGCCCTGGAGGACGCCGGTGATGCTCGTCGGCATCGACGCCGAGGTGGGCAGGGTCAGCGCGGCGAGGGCCGACGATCCGGCCCCCGGAAGGGAACTCGCCAGGGCCGACATGTCGTTGGTGAAGGCGCCCACTCCCTGCTGGGTGCCGCTGACCAAGAGGGGCCCCAGGGCCGTGGTGGCGCTGAGCGGCGGCAGGAACCCGAACGGGGTCGGGACATCGGCCGGGCTTGTCGACCAACCAACGGTCGGGTCGCCGTAGCCCCAGTTGATGAGGGCCTTCAGGTCCGGCTGCAGCAGGTCCGCGATCGGGTTGCCGATGATCGGGAACGCCCGCAGCGGCTCCAACAGCGGCAGGTTCTCGGTTCGAATCATGTAGTAGTGAGTCATCGTGGGCGCTCCAGACTGACCCAACGGGGTTGCCCCAGCGAGCTGAGAGGGCGTCAGGAACAGGTACGTGCCATGCACGTAGGAGATGCCCAACAGCGCGTTGAGGTCGGCGAGGAAGTCGATCGGGTAGCGCGGGAAGTCCGCGAAGCCGTCGTATTCGAGCGTCCAAATGTTGGTCGGGAAATCGTTGCTGGGCGTCGAGGCGCCGAAAGTGATCCCCACACTCGGAATGGTCAGGCCGGGAAAGCGCGACAGCAGGCCACCGTTGGGATTGGCGGGATCGCCGGTGAGCGTGAAGAAGGCATTCGACGCGTTGTAGTTCTCGGCAAGAAGTTTCGGCATTTCCATCGAGGCGACGATCGCGCTCTGCGAAACCCCGAAAACGGAGACCACCTTGCCACTGCCGGGCGGGCCGAGTACCGAGGTGATCGCGGTGTCCAGCGCCCCGACGCCGCGGGCGAGCGAGATGTCCAACGTCAGGTCCTTGGTACCGAAGATCGGGTACAGACCCTCCGCCGTGGAGACGGCCGTAAGGACGTTCGTCGGCAGCGTGTGGAAGTTCGACAGGTACAGGTTGTAGGCCTGGTTCATGAAATCCGGCGGCGGTATCGCAAAGCCGCTGCCCGACATGATCAGAATGGCGTCAACCGTTGTAGGTGTCGCCGCCTGGGTTACCGCGGTGAATGCCGGGGCGCCGGCCCCGCCGGTGAGGCCGAGCGCGCCGGCGATCTGGGCTTCGGCTTGCGCGTAGGCGCTGCCCGCGGCGCCCAACGCGGCAACGAACTGATCGTGGAATGCGGTCGCCTGGCGCAGCAGCGCCTGGTATTCCTGGCCGTATGCGCCGAAGAACCGGGCGGCGATGGCGGACACCTCGTCTTGGGCCGCCGCCGCCAGGCTCGTGGTGGGTCCGGCGGCGGCCGCCCTGGCCTCGTTGATCGCCGAACCGATTACCGAAGCATCCGCAGCGGCCGTCGCCACGATCTGGGGATGCGTGATCAAGCTCGTCATCGGCATTTCCTTCAAATTGGCGCACTCGTATCGATGCCGACGACGTCGCCATACCGATGGCCGGCCACATCGCTTGAACCGGCAGCAGCTAGCTTAGGAGCGGTCGCGCGCTCATGTCGAGGTCTGGCACCCGATCTGGATCTAGTCCAGGGATCGGCAGCGAGGGCGACAAGTCAATTAATGCCCTCGGATCCGAAAGGCATATGCCGCAACGGATCAGAAGGGGCCGGGGTGCGGCGTGCCGAGGAAGATCGTTTCGGCGGAGTTCACGATGCTCAGGAATTCGAAGCCGCCCGCGAGGGTGAACAGCCCCACATCGGCGGCGATCGGTCGGCCGAAGGCGTCCATCAGGCCCTGAACCGGGTTGCCCGTTATCGCTTCGTTGATGCCGTCCAGGAACAGATTGACGTCGTACGACGGCACCGACACCGCGAGTGCCGTAGCGATGTCTGCCGTCGGAAGCAGCGTCGCATAAGCGGTCGAGGCATCGCCCGCGATCGTGCCGGCGATGTTGCTGTTCGCCGACTGGATGGCCTGAATGACGCCGGTGATCGTCGTCGGCATCGACGCCGACGAAGGCAGGGTGAGCGCGGGAAGCCCGCCGCCGCCGCTCGATGCGGCCGAAGCAGCCAGATGCGACAGGTCGTTGGCGAAGGCGCTGACGCCCTGCTGGGTGGCGCCGGGCAGGAGCGCGGCCAGTTCCGTCGTTGCGCTCAGCGGCGGCAGGAACCCGAACGGGGTCTGCACATTTGACGGGCTGGTCGAGTAGCCGTAGTTGGGGTCGCCGTAGCCCCAGTTGACGAGGAGCTTCAGGTCCGGCTGAATCAGGTCGGCCAGGGGGGTCCCGATGACGGGGATGGCCCGTAGCGGCGTCAACAGCGGCAGGTTCTCCGTCGGGATCATGTAGTAATCGGTCATGCCGTTGGCGGGATCGAGGACGTGCGACCCGAGCAACGGGTGGGCCAAAGCTAACTGCGCGTTCGTCAGAGTTGGGTAGGTGCCGTGCACGAAGACAATGCCAGCGAGGGCGTTGAGGTCGGAGAAGATATCGATCGGATAGCGCGGGAAGTCCGCGAAGCCGTCGTATTGGAGCGAGTAGATGGTCGTCGGGAAATCGTTGGCGGGCGTCGAGGTCCCGAACGTGATCCCCAGGCTGGGAAGGCTTAGCCCCGGGAATCGCGCGAGCAGGCCGCCGTTGGGGTTGGCGGGGTCACCGAGGAGGGTGAAGTACGCCTGGACCGCACTGCCGCCCGTCCCATTCGTAAAGCCCTCGGCAAGGAGTTTCGGCATTTCCAGCGAGGCGATGATCGAGCTCTGCGAGTAGCCCAGAACCGAAACGGCATTGCCACTGCCGGGGAGGATCGCGGCCTTGATCGCGTTGTCCAGCTCGGTGACGCCACGGGCCAGCGATATGTCAAGCGTCAGGTCCTTGACACCGGTATACGGATAGAGCCCCTCGGCCGTCGACACCGCTTGAAGGGGACCGACGAATTGGTTGAGATTGCCGAACTGGCCGTTCAAATACCGGTTGAAGACATTAGTTAAATAGGTCGTCGAGGGTGTAGCCGTGCCGCTGCCGGTCATGATCAAGTTCGCAACGACATTGAATGTCGGATCCGTTGGCGTGAACGTCCCGACCGCCGGCCCGCTCGCCGCAGTGAGCCCGAGTGAGGCGGCGATCTGGGCTTCGGCTTGCGCGTAAGCGTTTCCGGCGCCGGCCAACGCCGCGACGAACTGCCCATGGAACGCGGACGCCTGCTGCAGCAGCGCCTGGTATTCCTGACCGAACGAGCCGAAGAACTGCGCGGTGATGGCCGACACTTCGTCTTCGGCCGCCGCGGCGAGACTCGTTGTGGGGCCGGCCGCGGCCGCCTTGGCCTCTTCGATCACCGAACCGATGGCAGAAGCATCCGCTGCGGCCGTCGTCAAGATCTGGGGCTGCGTGATCAAGGTCGTCATCGCCTCTTCCCTTCCGCGCTGAGGGGTAAGCGTGTTGGGCCCGAGGACGCCGTCAACCTCGGCTCGGGCACCGGCACCCAGCTAGCTTAGGAGCGACAGCGTCTTCTTGTTGGCGTTTTGCACCGGTGTTTTTGCTTCTACAGCATTCATTCCCGAACTGGGCAGGACCCATTGTGCGCGTTACGGAATGAGGCTCTGGATGTCCTTGACGTTGCTCGAGAGCGCCGAAACGATGGTCAGGAATTCGACCCCGCCCGCCACGGTCCCCAACCCGACGTCGGCGGCGATCGGATAACCGATCGCGTTGACGAGGTTGCCCTGACCGAGCTGGCTCAGGAATAGCTCGGTGTCGTAGAAGGGCAGCTCGGTCGCGAGGGAGTAGCCGATGTCGACTGTTGGAAGCGCGACGGCGTAGTCGGTCGTGACGATCTTGTTGACGGTGTCGAAGACCTGTTGCGGCGACGGGAAGTTCGCCAGCGTCGTCGTCGGATTCGGCGGCGAACTCGGCAGGGTGAACTGCGGCGCGACGGTGGTCGGCTGCGACGCGATCTGCTGCAGGTCGACCGAGAAGTCGTGGATTCCCTGCTGGGTTCCGGTCGCCAGCGCGTTGAACACGGTGGCGGGGTTGGCATCCGGGAACAAGCCGAACGGCGTCGGCAAGTCCGCGGGGCTGGTCGAGTACCCGAGGGTGGGATCGGGACCGTAGCCCAAATTCACCAATACCTTCATGTCCGGTTGGATCAAATCGACCAGCGGCTTGCCGATCACCGGTATGGCATCCAGCGGCTTCAGCAGTGGCAGGTCCGCCGTGGGAATCACGTAGTAGGTGGTGTTTCCGGTGTAGCCCGGCGACGTCGGCAATTGAATCGCGTTATTGACCTGGGTCGGCGTGAGGTCCAGATAAGTGGTGTGCACGAACACGATTCCCGCGACCGCGTTCAGGTCGGAAACGATATTGATCGGATACCGCGGGAAGTCGGCGAACCCGTCGTATTCGAGCGTGTAATTGGCCACGTGGTAGGGCGTGTTGGCGTTCATCGCGGGATAGAAGTCGAGACCCAGGGCGGGCAGGGAGAGATTCGGGAACCGCGACAGCAGGCCGCCGTTGGGGTTGACCTCGTTGCCGGTCAGCACGAAGTTGAGCATGTTGACGGGCGGAGGGTTCGCGCCGAACAGAGAGGTGCCGTTGGTGAGGTTCTGCATCTCCAGTGAGGAGATGATGGCGCTCTGCGAAATGCCGAAAACGGTGACCGATTGCCCCTGATTGTGGATCGTGTTGTACAGCGTGTTGTCGAGAATCGTCACGCCCTCGACCACCGACTGATTGAGCGGCAGGCTTTTCACACCGGTCAGCGGGTAGAGCTGCTCGGGCGTGTACAGCGCTTGCAGGATGCCGCTCGCCGACTGGACGTAGAGGTTGTTGGCCCGCGTGACGAATGACGGCGACGGGATGGGAACCCCGGTGCCGCCGATGAATATCGACACCAGGTTTGCCGGGAACGGCGGAATGGTGGCGGCCGGGGCGGGCGCGCCGGCGGCTCCCAGGCCGAGGGTCGCGGCGACGGCCGCCTCGGTCTCGGCATAGGCGAACCCGCCGGAGGCCAGCGTCTGCTGGAATTGGTTGTGATACGACTCGAACCGCGCGACGAGGTCCTGATACTGCTGGCCGAAAGTGCCGAATACATCGGCGATGGCGGCCGACACCTCGTCGCCCGCCGCCGCCGCCACACCCGACGTCGGCGCCGCCGCGGCGGCGGTGGCGACGGTGAATGCCGATCCGATTCCCTCGATTTCCGCCGCGACCGACGCCATCATCTGCGGCTCGGCAAGCACATACGTCATCGGCCCGAATCCTTTCCCCGACAAAGGCGCGACTCGACCGCTGCAGCGGACCCCGTCAGCCTAGGGTGATCTCGCGATCCTGTCCGGCATTTGCGCGGCCGACGCCCGCTCAGCCGAGCAGTTGGCCGCGCAGTCGATCCAGATCGGCGTCGGTGATGCCCGCGTCGCTCAGATAGCCGCCGAGCGAACCGAATTCGGCGTCGATCGTTTGGCGGGCGGCGGCCAGGTATTCCGGACGCACGCCGAGGACGCCGTCGGACAGCCGCGCCTCGGTGAACGTCACCACCTCCGGGGTCAGTTCGGTATCCCCCCGCTGCTGGATCATTTCGAAGATCCGCGACCGAAGTTCGGGCACGGCGTCGTTGCTGCGCAAGAAGTCGGCGACGATGGTGTCTTGGTCGACGCCGATCGCTTCCAGCACGGTGGCGATCACGAAGCCGGTGCGGTCCTTGCCCGCGAAGCAGTGGGTCAGCACCGGGCGACCCGCGGCCAGCAGCGTGACGACACGGCGCAGCGCGCGCTGCGCCCCATTGCGTGTCGGGAATTGCCGATACTCATCGGTCATGAATCGGACGGCGGTCTCGTTCACCGACTCTTCCGAGCCGTCGGCTTCGCCCCTCAACAGCCGCTGGAACGCCTCCTCGTGCGGCGCCGCCGCTTCGGCCTCCGAGTCGGCCAGGTCGGGGAACGGCAGCAGGTGAACTTCGACGCTGTCGGGGACCTGACCCGGGCCGCGCCTGGCGACCTCGCGTGCCGCGCGCAGGTCGGCGACGTCGGTGATGCCCAGCCGGCGCAGCGTCGCCCGGCCGTCGTCGTCGAGGCGGCTCAGCTCGCCGGACCGGAACACCCGCCCGGGCCGCAGCGCGTCGACACCGTCGGCGACGTCACGAAAGTTCCACGCGCCGGACAGTTCTCGCACGGCTTCAGCCATGCCGGGTAACCGCCGCGGCGAGCGCGGATTGCTCCCCGCCGAGCTCGTAGCGCGCGATGGTCCGCATGTGCACCTCGTCGGGCCCGTCGAAAAGGCGCATGGCGCGATGCCAGCCGTATGACCGGGCCAGCACGGTGTCCTCGCTGACGCCGGCGGCCCCGTGCACCTGGATGGCGCGGTCGATCACGTTGCAGGCCACTTGCGGGGCGACCGCCTTGATCTGCGAGACCAACAGATGGGCGGCCTTGTTGCCATGCTGGTCGATCGTCCAGGCCGCCTTCTCGCACAGCAGCCGGGCCTGGTCGATCTCGTTGCGGGACTTGGCAATTGCCTCGCGCACCACGCCCTGCTCGGCCAGCGGGCGGCCGAACGCCACCCGGTTGCGCGCGCGGTCGGCCATCAGGGCCAGCGCGCGTTCGGCGCCGCCCAGCGCGCGCATGCAGTGGTGGATGCGGCCCGGCCCCAGCCGGGCCTGGGCGATCGCGAAGCCGGCGCCCTCTTCGCCGAGCAGGTTGGTCACCGGCACCCGGACGTTGTCGTAGACGATCTCGCAGTGCCCGGGCTGGTCCTGGTAACCGAAGACCGTCGTCGAGCGAACGATGGTCACACCTGGCGTGTCGACGGGGACCAGCACCATCGACTGCTGCTGGTGGCTGGCCGCGTCGGGGTTGGTGCGGCCCATCACGATGAGGATCTTGCAGCGCGGGTCGGCCGCCCCGGACGTCCACCACTTGCGGCCGTTGATGACGTAGTCGCCGCCGTCGCGCTCGATCGACGTTTCGATGTTGCGGGCGTCGCTGCTGGCGACCGCAGGCTCGGTCATCGAGAAGGCGCTGCGGATCTCCCCGGCCAGCAAGGGCTCCAGCCACTGCCTGCGCTGCTCCTCGGTGGCGAACAGGTGCAGGGTCTCCATGTTGCCGGTGTCCGGCGCCGCGCAGTTGAGCGCCTCGGGAGCGATCTCCAGGCTCCAGCCGGTCAGCTCGGCCAGCGGGGCGTACTCCAGGTTCGTCAACCCCGACTCGGCCGGCAGGAACAAATTCCACAGGCCCTGCTGTTTGGCCTTGATCTTCAGTTCCTCGATGACCGGCGGAACCGTGTGGTCATTCGGGCCGGCCTCGTGACGGTCATGGACTTCGCGATGTCGGCCAAAGCCAGCGATTATCACAAGCGATTGTCCGACTTCATGATCGAGTACGTGTTCCCGGCCGAGGCCGAATACGACAAATACCGTCACGAGGCCGGCCCGAATGACCACACGGTTCCGCCGGTCATCGAGGAACTGAAGATCAAGGCCAAACAGCAG
>NZ_LZKK01000282.1 GCF_001672815.1 Mycobacterium sp. E796
GGCCCGAACAGCCCGTTGAGGGCGTCACCCACCGTGGGGCCGTATCCGATCTTGTCGTTGTACATCATCGCCACCCGGATCAACCGCGGGTACGACGAGGCGGCGTCGCTGGCGCCGGGCGAGGCGTAGACGGGTTCGACGTAGAGCAGGCCGCCCTGGCCCACCGGCAGCGTGAGCAGGTTGCCCCAACGGATCCGGTTCTGGTTGTCACGCCCGATGACGCCGAGGTCCTGCGACACCGCCGGGTCGGTGGTGATCGCGTTGTTGGCCAGCTTCGGCCCGTTGACCTGACCCGGGATGGTCAGCACGGTGATCTTGCCGTACGTCGCCGGGTCGGAGCTGGCGCTGATGTAGGCGGCCAGGTAGTCCCGTTTGAACCGGTTCATCGCGCTGATCAACTGGTATGACGCCGAATTATCGTTCTTGGCAATGTTTTTCGCGACGATGTAGTACGGCGGCTGGTAGCTGCTGGCGGTGGGGTTCGGGTCCAGCGGCACGTCCCAGAAGTCCGACGTGGAGAAGAACGTCACCGGGTCGTTGACGTGGTACTTGGCCAGCAGCATCCGCTGCACCTTGAAGAGGTCCTCGGGATAACGCAGGTGTTCGGAAAGCTCGGGGGTGATGTCGCTCTTGGGTTTGACCGTGCCGGGGAACACCTGCATCCAGGCCTTGAGGACCGGATCCGATTCGTCCTGCTGGTACAGCGTGACGGTGCCGTCATAGGCGTCGACGGTGGCCTTCACCGAGTTTCGGATGTAGGAGACCTTCTTGTCGGGCGCCAGGCGGTTGAACGCCACCTCGGTGGAGTCGGCGGTGGCGGACTCCAGCGAGGTCAGCTCCGAGTACGGGTAGTTGTCCAGGGTGGTGTAGCCGTCGATGATCCACACCAGTCGCTTGTTCACAATCGCCGGGTACACCGCGCTGTCGGTGGTCAGCCACGGCGCCACCGCCTCCACCCGGCGCGCGGGATCCCGGTTGAACAAGATCTTGCTGTTGGAGCCGATCACGTTGGAGAACAAGAAGTTTCGCTCGGCGAACTTGGCGGCGAACACGCTGCGGGAGATCCAGCTGCCGATCGGCACTCCCCCGAGCCCGCTGTAGGTGTAGTTCTTGGTTTCGGCGCTGGTCTCGTAGTCGTATTCGCGGTCGTTGCCGTTCTTTCCGACGATCGCGTAGTCGGCGGACGTGTTGGAGATGACGGGCCCGTAGTAGATGCGCGGCTGGTCCAGCGGCGCCGGCCCGTCGGACACCACGCTGCCGTTGGCGCCGACGACGTTGACCAGAAACTCGGGGTAGCCACCGTTTTGGTTGGGGTCGTTGGCTATTCCGCGCACCGTGTTGGCCGGCGAGGCGATGAACCCGTTTCCGTGTGTGTAGACGCTGTGCCGGTTGATCCAGTCGCGCTGGTTGTCGATCAGCCTGTCCGGGTTGAGTTCCCGGGCCGCGACCACATAGTCGCGCAGCGCCCCGTTGCGGTCGAGGTAACGGTCGATGGACAGCTGGTCGGGGAAGAAGTAGAAGTTCTTGCCCTGCTGGAACTGGGTGAACGCCGGGCTGACGATTGTCGGGTCGAGCAGCCGGATGTTCGAGGTGGTCGCGCGGTCGGCCGCCACCTGCTGGGCGGTGGCCTGCCCGTCACCGGTGTAGTTGCGGTAGCTCACCTGCTCGGAGGTCAGGCCGTAGGCTTGGCGCGTCGCGGTGATGCTGCGGCTGATGTATTCGCTTTCCTTCTGCGCGGCGTTGGGCCGGACGCTGATCTGCTCGACGATCAACGGCCACCCGGCCCCCACGATCAACGACGACAGCAGCAGCAGGACCAGGCCGATGGCCGGAATCCGCAAGTCGCGCAGCACGATTGCCGAGAAGACCGCGGCGGCGCAGATCAGGGCGATCGCCATCAGGATCAGCTTGGCCGGCAGCACGGCGTTGATGTCGGTGTAACCGGCGCCGGTGAACGGCTTGCCGCCGCGGGTGTGCGACAGCAGCTCGTAGCGGTCCAGCCAATACGCGACGGCTTTGAGCAGCACCAGCACACCGACCAGGCTGACCAGCTGGATGCGCGCCGAGCGGCTCAGCGCCCCGGTGCGACCGGACAACCGGATGCCGCCAAAGATGTAGTGCGCCAAGATGTTCGCCAGGAAGGCCAGGAACACCGCCACGAACATGTAGGACAGCAGCAGCCGGTAGAACGGCAGCTCGAACGCGTAGAACCCGAGGTCCTTGCCGAACTGGGGATCCCGGATGCCGAAGGTCCCGCCATGGATGAAGAGCTGGACCCGCACCCAGTAGCTCTGCGCGATGATGCCCGCCAGCAGGCCGACGGCCGTAGGGATTCCGATGCCCACCAGCCGCAGGCGCGAAACGACGACGGCGCGGTAGCGCGCCACCGGATCGTTGGTGTTGCTCGGCACGAACACCGGGCGGGCGCGGTAGGCCAACGCGAGCCCGGCGAACACGATGCCGCCGACCAGCACCCCCGCGACCAGGAACACCACGATGCGGGTGACCAGCACGGTGGTGAACACCGAGCGGTAGCCCAGCTCCCCGAACCACAGCCAGTCGACGTAGGCGTCGATCAGCCGCGGACCGGCGAGCAGCAACACGATCACACCGAGTGCGATCAGGATCAGAATCCGGCTACGCCGAGTCAGCTTCGGCATCCGTGCGGTGGGCCGCATCCCCACTGGCTACGCTCCCTGATCTCGCTGCCCGGTGCTAGAGATTTTCTAGAACGGTCACAACTCTACGCATTGCCGGACGCCGGGTGTGTTCTGCTTGGGCGGTGCTGGAACAGAGCGGACGCGCCGGGTGAGCACCGGCCCGAGAATTGCCAAGGCGGTGTGGACCGAGGCGGACTTCGATCAGATGAGCTGGCACGACTGTGCCGTGCACGCCGTCGCGATCGAGCCCGCGCCGCCGCATCCCGGCCGGCTGCTCGTCGACCTCGACTACATCGTCGAATGGGTGCGCCCGTCGCCGCCGGAAGACGCCTTCAGCTTCTGGCTATGCCCCGCCACCCTGGTGTTCGACGAGGCATGGGACCTCGTCGGCGACGTCAACCTGCGGGGGTTCAGCTTCGAGTTGTCGCTCGAAACGCTCGAGCGGTCCGGTCCGGACGAGCACGATGCGTTCCGGTGGGCGCTCGCCGGCCACGAGTTCACCCTCGCGCTGTGCGCCACCGGTTTCACCCAATACCTGCGCCGCCCGCCCGTCCGCAGCCCGCACCAGCGGCTCTCCGTCTCGGAACGAGGGGGGCTCAGCTTCGACCGGCAGGGCTACGCAGACCGCCCGGGCGGCTAGCAGCTCGGCGTCTGACCGCCCGCCTTGATCGCGTGCAGCGCGTCCACCGCCTGGGCGAGGGTCTCGACCTTGACCAGGCGCAAGCCCGACGGATTGTCCGAGGCGGCCTCGTAGCAGTTCTTCGCCGGCACCAAAAACACCGTGGCGCCGGCCGAGTGCGCGGCGGCCATCTTGTGGGTGATGCCGCCGATCTGACCGACCTTGCCGTCGACCGAGATGGTCCCGGTCCCCGCGATGAACGTCGACCCGGCCAGGTCGCCGGTGGTGAGCTTGTCGACGACCGCGAGGCTGAACATCAACCCGGCCGACGGCCCGCCCACGTTGGCGAGGTTGAAGTCGACGACGAACGGCGCCCACGGCGCGTCGAGCACCGCCACCCCCATGAACCCGTAATCGCGATCCTTGTTCGTTCCCAGCGTAATTTGGGCGGTCCCGATAGGCCCGGCCGGATCATTCTTGCGGCGGTAGTCGATCGTCACGACCTGACCGGGCTTGGTGTTCTTCAGGAATCCGGTGAACTGCTCGACGCTGGCGACCGGGGTGCCGTTGACCGCGTCGATCGCGTCGCCGGACTTCAGCTTGCCGGCCGACGGACCGGGGTCAGTGACGTTCGCGACGGTGACCGCGACCGGGTACTTCAAGAAGCCCAGCGCGGCGTAGGCGGCGCTGTCCTCGGACTGCTTGAAGTCGGCGTTGTTGGCCTTGTCGACGTCCTCGCGCGACTTGCCCGGCGGGTAGACGAGATCCCGCGGGATCAGCTGTTCCTGTCCCGAAAGCCACAGCGTCAGCGCTTCCCCGAGGGTGAGGTCGTCGCGCTGGGACACCGTCGTCATGTTGAGGTGGCCCGTCGTCGGATGCGTCGCGGTGCCCTCGATCGCGACCACCTGCTTGCCGTCGACCTCACCGAGCGTGTCGAACGTCGGGCCCGGACCCAGCGACACAAACGGCACCGTCACCACCGCGAGCAGCACGCCGAAGACCACGATCGGCACCAGCGCGACGAGCAACGTGAGAATCCGCCTGTTCACGCGCCTACCCTATCCGGCGCCTGCTCAGGCTCGTTCAGCTACGAGCGTGACCACAGATGGCGCGTTGCGTCCCCGCGGTGAGTACCGTTGACGTTATGCCTGACCTGCCATTCGGCTTCTCCTCCGGCGACGACCCGGAGCGCGAGAAGAAAGACCCCGGTTCCGGCTCGGGCGGATCCGACCCGCTTGGCGCCTTCGGCATGGGCGGGGAATTCGGCATGGGCGACCTGGGGCAGATCTTCACCCAGCTGGGGCAGATGTTTTCCAGCGCGGGCACCGTGATGGCCGGCGGCAAGGCGTCGGGTCCGGTGAACTACGAATTGGCGCGCCGGGTCGCGTCGACCTCGATCGGTTTTGTCGCGCCCATTCCCGCGTCGACGACCAAGGCGATCGCCGACGCGGTCCACCTCGCCGAGACGTGGCTCGACGGCGCGACGGCGCTGCCCGCGGGCACGTCGAAGGCGGTGGGCTGGAGCCCCAGCGACTGGGTCGACAACACGCTGGAGACCTGGAAGCGGCTGTGCGATCCGATGGCCGAGCAGATCGCGACGGTGTGGGCGTCGTCCCTGCCCGAAGAGGCCAAGAGCATGGCCGGCCCGCTGATGGCGATGATGTCGCAAATGGGCGGCATGGCGTTCGGCTCGCAGCTCGGCCAGGCGCTGGGGCGGTTGTCCCGCGAGGTGCTGACGTCGACCGACATCGGTCTGCCGCTCGGCCCCAAGGGGGTGGCCGCGATCCTGCCGGACGCCGTCGACTCGTTCGCCTCCGGCCTCGAGCAGCCGCGGAGCGAGATCCTGACGTTCCTGGCCGCCCGCGAGGCGGCGCACCACCGGCTGTTCAGCCACGTGCCGTGGCTCTCCAGCCAGTTGCTGGGCGCGGTCGAGGCCTACGCCAGCGGCATGAAGATCGACATGTCCGGGATCGAGGAGCTGGCGCGCGACTTCAACCCCGCGTCGCTGTCCGATCCGGCGGCCATCGAGGAGTTGCTCGGGCAGGGGGTTTTCGAGCCGAAAGCCACCCCGGCGCAGAAGCAGGCGCTGGAACGGCTCGAGACGCTGCTGGCGCTGATCGACGGCTGGGTGCAGGTGGTGGTCACCGCGGCACTGGGCGACCGGATCCCGGGCACGGCCGCGCTCAGCGAGACGCTGCGCCGCCGCCGCGCCAGCGGCGGGCCGGCCGAGCAGACGTTCGCGACGCTGGTCGGCCTCGAGCTGCGGCCGCGCAAGCTGCGCGAGGCCGCCGCCCTCTGGGAGCGGCTGACGGAGGCCGCCGGGGCCGACGCGCGCGACGCCGTCTGGCAACACCCGGACCTGCTGCCCGGAGCCGAGGACCTCGACGAGCCGGCCGGCTTCATCGATCGCGTCATCGGCGGGGACACCAGCGGCATCGACGAGGCCATCGCGAAATTAGAGGAGCCCGATTCGGGCGGCGGCACCGCCGACAACTGATCAGCTCGCGGCCGTTTGCTGGCGGTGCTACGTTGCACACCAGTCGAATGTCGGGCCGACTCCTTGCGAGCGAACATGATCCGGATTGCCACCGCGATGCGCACCGCCCTGGCGGGTGCCTGCGTCGGGATGGCCGGCGTTTTGCTGGTATCGGGGTGCGCCGCGGCGCCACCGGCGCCGCATGCGGCGGCCCCGCCGGCCACCACGGCCACGGCGAGGGCGGCCGCCGACGGCGTGTATGGCGACCCGGATGCGGCGGCCAAGTACTGGGTGCAGCAGTCGCTGGAGGACACCTGCGGGCTGGCTTCGGTGGCCGACGTGGTGGGCGAGGTCACCGGTAACGCGCCGACGGAGAAGCAGATCATCAAGCTGGCCCAGAGCACGCCGTCGGTGATCCGTGACGGCCCGATCTACTTGCCCACCGGCGACCCGGGCCACGAGACGGACGCCGGCGGCATCGACATGGCCGACACCGTCGTGCTGCTCGAGCACTACGGCATCAAGTCGCGCATGATCTACGACACCCAGCCCGACCAGACCGGGCTGTCGGCACTGGAGCAGTACCTCGGTTCCGGGCGCAAGGTCATCGCGTGGGTCAATGGCGGAACCATTTTGAACAGCGACGACCAGCGCACCTCGCCCGATCATTTGCTGGTGGTCACCGGCGTCGATACCAACAACGACACCGTGCACCTCAACGACCCCTACGCCGACCACGCCAACACGAAGGTCAGCATCAAGCGCTTCATGACGGCCTGGAAGGTCGGGCAGAAATCGATCGTCGTCACCGGTTGAACGTGCGGCCGCGGCGCTGTGGATAACTGAGCCCGGGGGTCGCCCGTCGGCCCGGCACTGTCTCTCGCCATCCTCCGATCCTCTGAAGTAGTCCTCCGGTGTGTCTGCATTATTGCCAGATCGAAGGACGTGACGTATGGTTCATCCGTACGCTCGATACTATAGGTATGAACTACTCGCCTGATGGTCTACCTAAGGTTTGGCGACGGAAGGAAGCCAATGAGTGCGCTTTCACTAAGCACTGCAATCCGCGACGAGTTTTCTCTTGGGCATGGCCTTACCTGGCGTGATCCAGACATCGGCTGCACGCTGGTTGTTTCGCAGCCGTCGGCAGACCCTGACTTGTGGTCGGAGTACTCAGCGGGCGCCCAGTCCAGCTATCGCAGGCATGGTGTGGAGTGCGCTCTCGACATCGAAGCGCTGCGCAGCGGAGCCGACACCACCATGTTCTTCGCCGTCATCGATGATGACGGACGGGTCGTGGCCGGCGTGCGAGCCAAGGGCCCACTGAGGTCGGCCGAGGATGCGCATGCGGTCGCTGAATGGGCGGGGCAACCTGGCGATCAGGCCGTCCGAAATATGATCGCCGACCGCATACCGTCCGGGATTCTGGAAATGAAGTCGGCCTGGGCAGCCGACAATTCGGACCGGAAACGTAGTCTTACCCGCGCTATAGCCCGCAGCGGTTTCCATATGATGGTCATTCTCGATTCGCAATTTTGTATGGCCACAGCTCCGACAACCATTCTGAATCGGTGGCGTTCTTCTGGCGGAGTGGTGGCCGCCATTCCGGCGACTCCCTATCCGGACGAACGCTATCGAACCAAGATGATGTGGTGGAACCGGCGTGATTTCTTTAACCACGCGGAACCAGATCAGATTGCAAAGACCGTCATCGAGACGAAGTACCTGCTCCACGAGTTATACCGCCGCAGTCGGGTCGATCCCGTTCATCCCAAGTGGATCACCACCAATCGCAACCAACTAATCCGCCCTAGCCGTTCTGAGGTCGCCTGACATCCCCGTCGTCGGGCGTCGACAATCCCAATCCGAAAATCTCAAAGGTCTTGCAATGGATAACAACCCGGATGACGTCTGGATCATGTTCATTACGGATATCGAATCCCGCGACAAATTGCTCAGCTACAGCAGAGGGTCGCAGTGGGAGGTGGATCCGAATACGGCCGCGGCGCTGATCTTGGTGGGCGCAGCGGTGAGGTCGCCCACGCCCACCCAACCACAAGAGGGCCCCCTCAATGGGGTCAATGGGGTCAATGGGGTCAATGGGGTCAATGGGGTTGTTGGGGTGCCCGCGGCCTCTGTCGAGAGCCCCTGACGTTCGTTGGCCGCCGGTAGGCCTGTGGATGATTGAGCGCGGCGCTAACCGCCGGCCTGGCACATTCTCAACCCATGACCCAGGCCGCCGCGGCTTCGCTATACGCGCTCGACCCGGGGATGCCGGTGCTGCTGCGGCCCGACGGTGCCGTGCAGGTCGGCTGGGATCCGCGCCGCGCCGTGCTGGTCCGTCCGCCGTGCGGACTGGCCGCGGCCGAGCTGGCCACGCTGCTGCGGTCGATGCGGTCGCCGATGCCGCTATCCGAGCTGCGGCGCCAGGCCGTCGACCGCGGATTGCAGGACGGTGACGGCCTGACCCACCTCGTCGCACAACTGGTGAGGGCGGGTGTCGCGACCGAGTGCCTGCGGTCCCGGGGCCGGTCGGCGTCGATCCGCGTGCACGGCCGCGGGCCGCTGTCCGAGCTGATCGTGGAATCGCTGCGCTGCTCGGGCGCCAGGGTCGCACACAGCAGCCAGCCGCACGCCGCGGTCTCCCCCGGCAGCGTCGACCTGGTGGTGCTGTCGGACTACCTGGTCGCCGACCCGCGGGTGGTGCGCGACCTGCACGCCCGCGGCGTCCCGCACCTTCCCGTTCGGGTGCGCGACGGCACCGGTCTGGTGGGCCCGCTCGTCATCCCCGGCGTCACCAGCTGCCTCGGATGCGCCGACCTACACCGCAGCGACCGCGACGCCGCGTGGCCGGCCATCGCCGCGCAGCTTCGCGACGCCGTCGGCGTGGCCGACCGGGCCACCCTGCTCGCGACCGCGGCCCTGGCGCTGAGCCAGGTGAACCGGGTGATCGCGGCGGTGCGCGGGCAGGAGGCGGTGCCCGACCCCGCGCCGCCGAGGGCGCTCAACGCGACGTTGGAGTTCGATCTGGGCGCCGGCTCGATCGTCGCGCGCCAGTGGACCAAGCACCCGCTGTGCTCGTGCTAGCCGAGCCGCCCCGTGCGAAGACAACCTATGGTCCGGATCACGGGTCCCGCGCGCCGAGCGTCGTGGATGATGGAGACGTGGCAGACATCAAACGCGGCCGCGCTGCGCGCAACGCGAAGCTGGCCAGCATCCCCGTCGGCTTCGCCGGCCGGGCGGCCCTCGGCTTCGGCAAGCGGCTGACGGGCAAGTCCAAGGACGAAGTCCAGGCCGAGATGCTCGAGAAGGCCGCCAACCAGTTGTTCACGGTGCTGGGCGAGCTCAAGGGCGGGGCGATGAAGGTCGGCCAGGCCCTGTCGGTGATGGAAGCCGCCATCCCCGAGGAGTACGGCGAGCCCTACCGCGAGGCGCTGACCAAGCTGCAGAAGGACGCCCCGCCGCTGCCCGCCGCCAAGGTGCACCGGGTGCTGGACGCCCAGCTCGGCACCAAGTGGCGGGACCGGTTCAGCTCGTTCGACGACACCCCCATCGCCTCGGCCAGCATCGGCCAGGTGCACAAGGCGGTATGGTCCGACGGCCGCGAGGTCGCCGTCAAGATCCAGTACCCGGGCGCCGACGAGGCGCTGCGCGCCGACCTGAAGACCATGCAGCGGATGGTCGGCGTCGTCAAACAGCTCTCGCCGGGCGCGGACATCCAGGGCGTCGTCGACGAGCTGATCGAGCGCACCGAGATGGAGCTCGACTACCGGCTGGAGGCCGACAACCAGCGCAAGTTCGCCAAGGCGTATCACGACAGCCCGCACTTCCTGGTGCCGCACGTCGTGGCCAGCGCGCCGAAGGTGGTGGTCCAGGAGTGGATCGAGGGGATCCACATGGCGGAGATCATCCGCAACGGGACCCGCGAACAGCGCGACCTGATCGGCACCCGTCTGCTGGAACTCACCTTCGACGCGCCGCGCCGGCTGGGCATGCTGCACGGCGACGCCCACCCCGGAAATTTCATGCTGATGCCCGACGGCCGGATGGGCGTCATCGACTTCGGTGCGGTCGCGCCCCTGCCGGGCGGCTACCCCGTCGAGCTCGGGATGACGATCCGGTTGGCGCGCGACAAGAACTACGACCTGCTGTTGCCGACCATGGAGAAGGTGGGTTTCATCCAGAAGGGCCAGCAGGTGTCGGTCCGCGACATCGACGAAATGCTGCGCCAGTACGTCGAGCCCATCCAGGTCGACGTCTTCCACTACACCCGCAAGTGGCTGCAGAAGATGACCCTGGTTCAGATGGACCGGTCGGTTTCTCAGATCCGGACGGCCCGGCAAATGGACCTGCCGCCCAAGCTGGCGATACCGATGCGCGTCATCGCGTCCGTCGCCGCGATCCTCTGCCAGCTGGACGCGCACGTGCCGATCAAGGCGCTGTCGGAGGAACTGATCCCCGGCTTCGCCGAGCCCGACACCGCCGTCGTTTAACTCTTAGGCGGCGACGTCTTTGCGGGGACGCCCGCGCGGTCGTTTGCGGCTGACGATCGACCCCCGCTCGAAGATCTCGCCGCCCCACACGCCCCACGGCTCGGCCCGCTCCAGCGCCGCCGTCAGGCACTGTCGCCGCACCGGGCAGCCCGCGCACAGCGTCTTCGCGCGCTCAAGGTCGGCGGGCGCCTCGGCGAACCAAAGGTCGGGATCGTCGACGTGACAAGGCAATTCCGGCAGCCTCGGTCTCGGGACTGACAGTGCCGACATGTCCTGTTCACCTGCTTCCTGGTCGGGTGGCTTCCTTCGCGGCGATCCGGACCAGGTTGGGAGGCTTCCCAAATAGCTGTGGCCACGGATCCTGTTGACTTCGGGTCCGTGGCCATCTGGGTAAAACCGGGCTAGTTAGGTATGACCCCGATTCACGGACGCGTCGGTCGCGGCGGCGACACGGTGCTTCACCGCGGCCGCCGACACGGCGGCATGGGCGGCGTGGGAGGTGGCCTTAAAGCGGCCTTCAGCGAGCACCGAGGCGGCCACGCCTACACCGAACGCGTTGGTAATCATCGGGGCTGGCCTCCTCTCAGCTGGCAGCGTTGTGCGGTTTCGAGGGTAGATGGTAGCGGACACCGCCCACAACCGATTTTCTGACCTGCGGATTCGGCGCCCTCAGCGCGCCTGCCGGACCAGCTCGAGCACGTCCGCCCCGTACTGTTCGAGCTTTCGCGCGCCGATGCCCGGGATCGCGATCAGCGCCGTCTCGTCGTCGGGGAGCAGCTCGGCGATCGCGATCAGGGTGTTGTCGGAAAAGACGATGTACGGCGGCATCTTCTGTTCGGTGGCGACGTTCAGCCGCCACGCCTTGAGCTTGAGCAACAAGTCCTCGTTGACGTCGCCGGCGCACGTCGTACAGCGCCGCAGCATGATGGCCGCCGGGGTGGTCAGGTTGTTGTTGCAGATCCGGCAGCGCGTCGCCGTCCCCCGATTGCGCCGGGACTTGGCCGGCGTGGCGTCGGCGCGCGTTTGGGGCGCGATGCCGTTGAGGAACCGCGACGGCTTGCGGCTCTGCCGGCCGCCGGGGCTGCGGGCCAGCGCCCAGCTGAGCGCCAAATGTATTCGCGCCCTTGTGATTCCGACGTAGAGCAGCCGGCGCTCCTCTTCGACGGCCTCGCTTTCGGCGCCGTGTGCCAGCGCGTGCGAGATCGGCAGCGTGCCGTCGGCCAGCCCGACCAGGAACACCGCGTCCCACTCGAGCCCCTTCGCGGCGTGCAGCGAAGCCAGCGTGACGCCCTGGACCACCGGCGGGTGGCGCGAGTCGGCGCGCATCCGCAGCTCGGCCAGCAACCCGGGAAGGTCGAGCTGCGGGCGCTGCGCCACCTCGTCGTCGACCAGCTCGGCCAACCCGGCCAGCGCCTCCCAGCGATCCCGGGCCCGGGCGCCGCTGGGTTCCTCGGCCGTCAGGCCCAGCGGCTCCAGAACCGCGCGGACGACCTCGGGCAAGGGGGCTGCCGGATTTGCGTCGCCCCGGTCGGCCGCGCGCTGCAGCGCCAACAGCGCCTGCTTGATCTCCTGACGGTTGAAAAACCCCTCGCCGCCGCGGATCTGGTAGGTGATGCCGGCCTCGGTCAGGGCCTCCTCGTAGACCTCGGATTGCGCGTTGACCCGGTAGAGCACCGCGATCTCCGATGGCGCCGTGCCGGATTCGATCAGCCGGGCAATCGACTTGGCGACCGCGGCGGCCTCGGCGGTTTCGTCGGGGTGCTCGTGAAACGACGGCACCGGGCCGGGGGCGCGCTGGCCGGACAGC
>NZ_LZKK01000283.1 GCF_001672815.1 Mycobacterium sp. E796
CCGTTCGCCCGCTGCGCGCCCGCGCGCAGGGCGTCGACTTGATGGCCGCCGCGTATTGGTAACGCCCGCGGCTGACGGGCTGGTCGGCGGCCTGGGCGGGCGGGGCGTCGTGGCCGGGGCCAGCTACGAGGCCCGCGTCTTCGGCGCGCGGTCGGCGATGCCGATGCATCAGGCCCGCCGGCTGATCGGCGTGACCGCCGTCGTGCTGCCGCCGCGCGGCGTGGTGTACGGGGTGGCCAGCCGCCGGGTCTTCGATTCCGTGCGCCGGTTGGTGCCCGTCGTCGAGCAGCTGTCCGTCGACGAGGGTTTCGGGGAGCCGCCGCAGCTCACCGGGGCGGCGGCCGAGGAAGTCGAGGCGTTCTGCGAGGAGCTGCGGCGGCGCATTCGCGACGAGACCGGCCTGGTCGCGTCGGTCGGTGCGGGCTCGGGCAAGCAGATCGCCAAGATCGCGTCCGGACTGGCCAAGCCCGATGGCGTGCGGGTGGTCCGGCGCGCAGAGGAGCGGGCCCTGCTGGGCGGGTTGCCGGTGCGGCGGCTGTGGGGCATCGGCCCGGTCGCCGAGGAGAAATTGAATCGGCTGGGCATCGAGACCATCGGGCAGCTGGCCGCGCTGACCGACGCCGAGGTGGCCAACATCCTGGGCGCCACGGTCGGGCCGGCGTTGCATCGCCTGGCTCGCGGCGTCGACGACCGTCCCGTCGCCGAGCGTGCGGTGGCCAAGCAGATCAGCGCCGAGTCGACCTTCGCCGCCGACCTGACCAGCCTCGAGCAGCTGCGCGACGCGATCGACCCCATCGCCGAGCATGCGCACCAGCGGTTGCTGCGCGACGGCCGAGGCGCGCGCACCGTCACGGTGAAGCTGAAGAAGTCCGACATGAGCACGCTGACCCGCTCGGCGACGTTGCCCTACGCGACCACCGAGGCCGGCGCGCTTACCGCGGTGGCCCGCCGGCTGTTGCTCGACCCGCGCGAAATCGGGCCGATTCGCCTTCTCGGCGTGGGGTTTTCGGGATTGAGCGACGTCCGCCAGGAATCGCTGTTCCCCGACCTCGAGTTGAGCGGCGAGACTTCCGACCAGCAGCACATCGAGACCGCGACCGAGGCCATGTTCGCGCCGGTGACCGAGGAGGCCTCGCCGTGGCGGATCGGCGACGATGTGGCGCACCGCGAATTCGGGCACGGCTGGGTGCAGGGCGCCGGCCATGGCGTGGTGACGGTGCGCTTCGAGACCCGCGGCTCGGGCCCGGGCCAAGCGCGCACGTTTCCCGCCGACACCGGCGACCTGAGCGGCGCCAACCCGGTCGACTCCCTGGACTGGCCGGATTATCTCGACTCGCTGCAGGCCGACGCGCTGCTAACCCCAGCGGTCGATGACGTCGGCGACGGGTAGCCCCGCGGCCAGGGCTGCCATCATCAGCACCCGCGCCTGCGGCGGCCGCAGCCGCGGCACCATCACCGCGCCGGCGGCGGCCATGTCGTGGCCCGGACCGTAACTTGCGCCGACCCGCCCGCCCGGGACCCGGGTGGACACCGCGATATTCACTCCGTCGCGGCAGTGCCGGCGCACCCCGTCGACGACCGCCGCTCCCGCGTTGCCCGAACCCAGCGCCTCGAGCACCACGCCCCGCGCGCCGGCGGCCACGCAGGCGTCCAGCGCCACCGAGTCACTTCCGAGGTACGCCGCCACGATGTCGACCCGGGGGGCGCCGGCGGCGTCGAGATCGCCCAGGTACGGGCGCGTCTTGGGGCCGGTCAGGGTCACGCCGCCGCGGTCGACCCTGCCGACCAGTTCGCCGGCGAACCCGCTCAGGTCCTCGGTGGCCACCTTGTGCATGCCCAGCGGTTGCAGCACCCGGCCGGCGAAGCACACCAGCACCCCCAGGTCACGGGCGGCCGGGCTGGCCGCGACCGCCAGCGCATCGCGCAGATTGGCGGGGCCGTCGGCGTCGGGGGCGTCGGCGCTGCGCATGGCGCCGGTGAGCACCACCGGGACGTTCCCCGCGTGGGTGAGGTCCAGCCATAGCGCGCTCTCTTCCATGGTGTCGGTGCCGTGGGTGACGACCACACCGTCGGCGCCGCCGTCGATCGCGGCCCGCACGGCGACGCGGATGCGGTCCCAGTCGGCGGGCGTCAGCTCGGAGCTGTCGAGAGCCAGCAGGTCGACGACGTCCACGTCGAGACCTTTACTAACGGGAGCAGTAAGGTCCGCCCCGCTGTACGCCGGTCGCCGCACCCCGTCGGCCCCTTTGCCGGTCGATATGGTGCCGCCGGTGGCGATGACGGTGAGCCGGGCCTTCGAGGAAGTCACGGTGGCATCATCGCGCATGTTCGGGTTAGGGGATGATGGGTGACGTGTCCGACGAACCATCAGGACCGGCCCCGGAGGTGGCCGAACCCGAACCCGCACCGACCAGGCCGCCGAGGCGGCTGCGTCTGCTGGTGTCGGTCGCGGCGGTGGTGCTGGCCCTGGACATCGTGACCAAGGTGCTGGCCGTCAAACTACTGCCGCCCGGCCAGCCGGTGTCGATCATCGGTGACACCGTGACGTGGACGTTAGTGCGCAATTCGGGCGCGGCGTTCTCGATGGCCACTGGATACACCTGGTTGCTGACGCTGATCGCGACGGGTGTGGTGGCCGGCATCTTCTGGATGGGGCGGCGGTTGGTGTCGCCGTGGTGGGCGGTCGGGCTCGGGATGATCCTCGGCGGCGCGATGGGCAACCTGGTCGATCGGTTTTTCCGGTCGCCGGGACCGCTGCGCGGCCATGTCGTGGATTTCCTGTCGGTCGGCTGGTGGCCGGTGTTCAACGTCGCCGACCCCGCCGTGGTCGGCGGGGCCATCCTGTTGGTGGTGCTTTCGGTCTTCGGTTACGACTTCGATGCCGTGGGCCGTCGAAAGCCCAACGGGGACGCAGTGGCCCGCCGCAAGGCCGATCAGCACTGATGACCGAACGTTCGATGCCCGTCCCGGAGGGATTGGCGGGCATGCGTGTTGACGCCGGGCTGTCGCGGCTGCTGGGGCTGTCGCGGACCGCGGCGGCGGCGTTGGCCGAGGACGGCGGCGTCGAATTGGACGGTGTGCAGGCCGGCAAGTCCGACCGCCTGACGAGCGGTGCCTGGCTACACGTGCGGCTGCCCGACGCGCCGGCCCCGCTGGAAAACACGCCCGTCGACATCGAGGGCATGACCATCCTGTATTCCGACGACGACATCGTCGCGGTCGACAAACCCGCGGCGGTGGCCGCGCACGCGTCGGTCGGCTGGACCGGACCGACGGTGCTCGGCGGCCTGGCCGCCGCCGGTTACCGGATCACCACATCCGGCGTGCCGGAGCGCCAGGGCATTGTGCATCGCCTCGACGTCGGGACCTCCGGGGTCATGGTCGTGGCGCTCTCCGAGCGCGCCTACACGGTGCTCAAGCGGGCGTTCAAGCAGCGCACCGTCGACAAGCGCTATCACGCACTGGTGCAGGGCCACCCTGATCCGTCCAGCGGGACGATCGACGCGCCGATCGGGCGGCACCGCGGCGGCGAATGGAAGTTCGCTGTCACCAAGGACGGCCGGCACAGCCTCACCCACTACGACACGCTGGAAGCCCACGTCGCCGCCAGCCTGCTCGACGTGCACCTGGAAACCGGACGCACGCATCAGATCCGGGTGCACTTCTCCGCGCTGCACCACCCCTGCTGCGGCGACCTCGTCTATGGCGCCGACCCCAAACTGGCGAAACGGCTTGGGCTGGAACGGCAATGGCTGCACGCGCGTTCGCTGGCGTTCGCCCACCCGGCAGACGGCCGGCGGATCGAGATCGTCAGCCCCTACCCGCCGGATCTGCAGCACGCGCTGGACGTGCTGCGCGACGAGGGCTGAATAACGCTCGCGCCGGCCCCTGCTGGCCGATCCGGTGGCACCATAATCCGTTATGGACGACGCCGTGAGCAGGTTTCGAGCAGGATCGAAATCCAACGACATCGACGCCGTGATGGAAACCGTTGCCCCGCACGCGGAGTTGGTATCGCCGATCGTCGGCCGCATGGTGGTCCGCGGCAAGCCGGATCTTCGGATCCTGCTCGCCGCCGTCTACGGCGGCCTCAATCACGTCGAGTGGACGGAAGAAATCGGAGACGGTACCCGGCGGGTGATCCTCGGCGAAGCGCGTATCTTCGGCGTACCGCTGAACGATGCCATGGTTCTTGACCTGACGGCGGACGGGCAGATAGAGCGCATCCGTCCGCACCTGCGCCCCTGGCTCGCGCTAACCCTGCTCTTCGTCCGGCTCATGCCCATGATTGCCCGCCATCCAGGAGTCCTCCGGCGGGCAATGCGCACGGGCTGACCCCGGCTCAGCCCGCCTTGCGCGCTTCGACCAGCACCCGCGTCGGGTGCGCGACGAACCGCCCGTCGGCCTCGATCTGCTCGTGCAGTTGCCGCAGCCGGTCGCGGTAGCGCTCCACGGTGAAGTCCGGCACCGTCCAAACCACCTTGCGCAGAAAGTAGACGACGGCGCCGATGTCGAAAAACTCGGCGCGCAGCCGCTCCATGCGCACGTCGACGACCTCCAGACCCGCGGCCTGTACCTGCGCGCGCACGGCGTCCGGGTGAAATTCGGCCCATTTCTCGGGCTGCGGTCCGATGAAGTACTCGACCAGCTCGCCCATGGTGGCGGGGCCGATGTGCTGCGCGAAGTACGTGCCGCCCGGCCGGAGCACCCGAAGGATCTCCTTCCACCACACCGAGATCGGGTGGCGAGTTGTCACCAGGTCGAACGCCTCGTCGGCGAACGGCAACGGAGGCTCGTCTCGCATCGCCACGAGCACCACGCCGAGCGGATGCAGGCGCTTGGTCGCCAGGGCCGCGTTGGGCGGCCAGGTCTCGATCGCCGCCATGGTCGGCGGAAACGGCCCCGCGCCCGCCAACACCTCGCCGCCTCCGGTGTGGATGTCCAGCGCGGCCGACACCGTCGCCAAGCGGCCGCTCAGCAGCCGCTGGAAACCCCAGGACGGGCGTTCCTCGGTCGCGCGGCCGTCGAGCCAGGAGAAGTCCCATCCGTCAACGTTGACGGAGTCGGCTTCGGCCACCAAATCTTCGAATGTGCGGGGCATGAATTGCATTGTGGTGTCGATCGGACGTGGCCTCAATCGTCATTGCGGTGAAACCATCGAAAAGAAAGGGGCGTCATCATGCAGTACTGCCTACTCATGCACTACCAGGAGGGCGGCGAACTCGGGCTGACCGAGGAAGACATGGCGCCCGCGCGGGCGGCGTTCGCCAAGTACGCCGACGACCTCGACGCGGCCGGCGTGCTGATCGGCACCCAGGTCCTGCAATCGGCCGTCGCGTCGACCACCTTCACGGCGCGCGACGGCGAACCAAGGATCCAGGACGGGCCGTTCGCCGACACCAAGGAACGCCTGGGCGGGATCTTCATCATCGATGTTCCGGATCTGGACGCCGCCCTGTCGTGGGCGAAGCGGTGCCCGGCCGCTGGGTGGGGGTCGATCGAAATCCGCCCTGTCGCAGTCACTTACGCGAGCGGCAAAGGATGGTACAGCCCTGAATGAGGCGCAGGCCCGGGTGGCCGAGCTGGTCCGCAAATCCTACGGCCGATTGCTGGCGGTGCTGGCCGCGCCGAACGCCGACATCGCCACGGCCGAAGATGCCATTGGTGACGCGCTGGAGCGCGCGCTCGAACGCTGGCCGCACGAGGGGATACCGGACAACCCCGAAGCCTGGGTCCTTACTGTCGCCCGCAATCGGCAGCGCGACCGCTGGAAGTCGCACGCTCACCGCATGACCGGCCCCCTGCCCAAAAAATGGGATATCAGCGGCGATTTCCCGGCCCCGGAGGCGATCCCCGAACGTCGCCTGGAGCTGATGCTGGTCTGTGCGCATCCCGCGATCGCCGCCAATTGCCGCACCGCGTTGATGCTGCAGACGGTGCTGGGCATCGACTCGGCGGCGATCGCGCGTGCGTTCTCGTTGCCACCCGCGACGCTGGCCCAGCGGCTGGTCCGCGCCAAACGCAGGATTCGCGAAGCGCGCATCCCATTCGCGGTCCCGGAGGACTTCGACGAGCGGCTGCCGGCCGTGCTTGAAGCCGTTTACGGTGCGTGGGCGATCGATTGGCAGCTGGAGCCACAGGGTCCGCCGATCGAGTCGTTGGCCGCCGAGGCCCTGCATCTGGCGCTGGTGCTGGCCGACCTGTTGCCCGAGGAGCCCGAGGCGCTCGGGCTCGCGGCGCTGATCTGCCTGTCCGAGTCGCGCCGGCCGGCGCGGCGCACCAAGCGCGGTGAGTTCGTGCCGCTGGACGACCAGGACACCCGGCTCTGGGATTCGGCGATGATCGCGCGCGGCGAGGCGCTGCTGCGTCGGGCCCACGCCCTCGGCCGCCCCGGGCGTTACCAATACGAGGCGGCCATCCAGTCGACGCACTGCGCGCGGGCGCGCAGCGGGCGAACGGATTGGGCGGCGCTGCGCAAACTTCATCGGGCGCTGCTGCACTTCGCGCCGTCTTTGGGTGCGGCGGTTTCCCTGGCGGTTGTCGACGGCCGGCTCGACGGGCCGGAGGCGGGGCTGGTCGCGCTCGAGGGAATCACCGACCCGGCGATGGCGCGCTTCCAGCCGGCCTGGACGGCGCGTGCGCATTTGCTGGCCGAGGCGGGGCGGCCCGCGGCGGCGGCGGAGGCCTACCGCAGGGCCATCGATCTCACCGCCGACGCCGGCGTTATTCGCTATCTGCGTCGAAGGCTCGCCGAGGTCGCGGGGGAACGCCGCGCCTAGACTTTGGTGGTTTCCGGCGACGCGATCTCGGGCGCCAGTGGCGCGATGGCGCTGAGGATTTCGGTGACCGTCGCGGCGGGGACCCCCGCGGCGGCGAGCGCGTCGGCCAGGTGCCCGGCCACCAGGTTGAAGTGGTGCATCGTGATGCCGCGGCCCTGGTGCACCTGCTTCATCGGCGCTCCGGTGTACGGCTCGGGGCCGCCGAGGGCGGCCGCGAAGAACTCGACCTGTTTGCCCTTGAGGCGGTTCATGTTGGTCCCGGTGAAAAAGCCCGCCAATTGGCTGTCGGCGAGCACGCGAACGTAGAAGTCCTCGACGACCACTTCAATGGCCTCCTGTCCGCCGATCCGGTCGTAGATCGTGTGCGGCTCCGGTTTGCGGAAGTGCGCCAGCATTTTCATAACACCGATTGGAACATTTGGGCGTTGCCCCTCAGTAAGTCCGTGATCACGCCCGGATTACCCTGTGTAACAAGCCGATTGCCCTCCGATGGCCGCGGTGTGGCCGGCCGGGTGAGCTGCCGGACCGGGGTTCACATGGCGGCAATCCGGCTCTGCCGGCCGGCCGATGCCCTAGGTTGGTTTTATGACCCACGTCACATTGCCCCCCAGGAGCGACAGCCGATGAATCTGCTTGGCGACTTGACCCACATGGTGGAAAAGCCCTTTGCGGCGGTCTCCAACATCATCAACACCCCTAACTCGGCCGGGCGATATCGACCGTTCTACTTGCGGAACCTGCTGGACGCGGTGCAGGGCCGTTCGCTGCGCGACGCCGTGGAGGGCTGCACGGTCCTCATCACGGGTGGGTCGTCGGGTATCGGCGCGGCCGCCGCCAAGAAGATCGCGGAAGCGGGCGGCGTGGTGGTGCTGGTGGCCCGAACCCGGGAGAACCTCGAGAAGGTCGCCGCGGAGATCGAAGGCGAGGGCGGCACCGCCCACATCTACCCCTGCGACCTGACCGACATGGACGCCATCGCCACGATGGCCGATCAGGTGCTCGACGACCTCGGCGGCGTTGACATCCTCATCAACAACGCGGGGCGCTCGATCCGGCGATCGCTGGAGCTGTCGTACGACCGCATCCACGACTACCAGCGGACCATGCAACTGAACTACCTCGGCGCGGTCCAGCTCATCCTCAAGTTCATCCCGGGCATGCGGGAGCGCGGCTTCGGCCAGATCATCAACGTTTCCTCGGTCGGCGTGCAGACCCGCGCGCCGCGCTTCGGCGCCTACATCGCCAGCAAGGCCGCCCTCGACAGCCTGTGCGACGCGCTGCAGGCCGAAGTGGTCAACGACGATGTCAAGTTCACCACCGTGCACATGGCGCTGGTGCGCACGCCGATGATCAGCCCGACCACGATGTACGACAAGTTCCCCGCGCTGACCCCCGACCAGGCCGCCGGCGTCATCGCCGACGCGATCGTGCACCGGCCCCGCCGCGCGAGCTCACCGTTCGGGCAGTTCGCCGCCGTCGCCGATGCCGTCAACCCCGCGGTGATGGACCGCGTGCGCAACCGCGCGTTCGCCATGTTCAAAGACTCCGACGCGGCCAGGGGCGGCGAATCATCCAGTGACGCAGAGCGTTTCGACAAGCGGAGTGAGACGTTTGTCCGCGCGACCCGAGGGATACATTGGTGAAACCATGAGTCTTCCGAAACCCGACACCGACACGACCGTCGTCATCACCGGCGCCTCCTCCGGCATCGGGGCCGAACTGGCCCGCGGCCTGGCCCGCCGCGGCTTCCCGCTGTTGCTGGTCGCGCGGCGCCGCGACCGCCTTGACGACCTCGCCAACGAGGTGGGCCAGGAGTACTCCGTGGCCGTCGAGGTCCTGCCGCTGGACCTCAGCGACGCCAAGGGCCGCGCGAAACTGGCGGACCGGCTCCGCGCCGAGCCGATCGCCGGCTTATGCAACAGCGCCGGTTTCGGCACCAGCGGCATCTTCCACGAACTGCCGCTCGAGCGTGAAAGCGAAGAGGTCACCCTCAACGCGCTCGCCCTGATGGAGCTCACCCACGCCGCGCTGCCGGGCATGGTGGAGCGCGGCGCCGGCGCCGTGATGAACATCGCCTCGATCGCCGGGTTCCAGCCGTTGCCGTACATGGCGGTGTACTCGGCCACCAAGGCGTTCGTGCAGACGTTTTCCGAAGCCATTCACGAGGAGTTGCACGGGACGGGGGTGTCGGTGACCGTCCTGTGTCCGGGCCCGGTGCCCACGGAGTGGGCCGAGATCGCCAACGCCGAGCGGTTCAGCATCCCGGTGGCGCAGGTCTCGCCTCACGACGTCGCCGAGGCGGCCATCGGCGGGATGCTGGCCGGCAAGCGCAGCGTCGTGCCGGGCATCGTGCCCAAGGTCGTCAGCACCGGCGGCCGGTTCGTGCCGCGCACGTTGCTGCTGCCCGGGCTGCGGATCGGCAACCGATTCCGCGGCGGACCCAGCCACTAGTACTTGGCGGTGGGGCCGCGGTAGCGAGTGTGAATCGTGGGCGCTGTGTGTGAGCCCAAGGCGAGATGCGCGCCCAGGGCTCACACACAAAGCCGTGGGCACACACTGGTCCGGCAGCTACGTTTGACTAGTGGCCGCCGTTGAGATGACCGCCGACATGCCGATGGCCCCGCAGGAGATGTGGGACCACGTGTCGGACCTGTCGGAGCTGGGGGAATGGCTGGTGCTTCACGAGGGCTGGCGCAGCGAGCTGCCCGACGAGATCACCGAGGGCACCCAGGTCGTTGGGGTGGCTCGGTCAAAGGGCCTGCGCAACCGCGTGACCTGGACGGTGACGAGGTGGGATCCGCCGCACGAGGTGGCGATGTCGGGATCGGGCAAGGGCGGGGCGAAATACGGCGTCACGCTGTCCGTGCGTCCCAACACAGGCGGGTCGACGCTGGGTCTGCGTCTCGAGCTGGGCGGGCGCGCGCTGTTCGGCCCGGTGGGCTCGGCCGCGGCCCGCGCGGTCAAGGGAGACGTGCAGAAGTCGCTGAAGCAGTTTGTCGATCTGTACGGGTAGGCATCACCGCGGTGTCGTCGTCGTCCCACAGCAGCAGCTGACGCACCGAGGCGCGCGACCCGTAGGGCTGCAGCATCGTGCTGGCCGGGCGCGGGCGCACCCGTTGGGGCCACCAGAACCAGCGCCCGAGAAGCGTTGCGACGGAGGGCGTCATGAAGGAACGCACGATCAAAGTGTCGAACAACAGACCCAGTCCGATCGTGGTCCCGATCTGGCCCAACACCTGAAAACCGCTGAACACGAACGCGCACATGGTGACCGCGAAGACCAGCCCGGCCGAGGTGACCACCGAACCGGAACCGGCCATCGAGCGAATGATGCCGGTCTTGAGACCGGCGTGGATCTCCTCCTTGAACCGGGAGATCAACAGCAGGTTGTAGTCGGATCCGACCGCCAACAGCAGGATCACCGCCAGCGCCAGCACGACCCAATAAAGCTTGATGCCGAACAGGTACTGCCACACCAGCACCGACAGCCCGAACGAGGCACCCAGCGAAAGGGCCACCGTCCCAACGATGACGAGCGCCGCGACCAGGCTGCGCGTGATGATCAGCATGATCAGCAGGATGAGGGCCAGCGCGGCGAATCCCACAATCAGCAGGTCGTAGTTGGCGCCCTCTTTGATGTCCTTGTACGTCGCCGCCGTCCCGCCGACATAGATCTTGGCGTCGGCCATCGGCGTGCCCTTCAGGGCCTCGTGCGCGGCGTTGACGATCGGGTCGATGTGTGAGATGCCTTGCGGCGTAGCGGGATCGCCGTCATGGGTGACGATCATCCGGGCCGCCTTGCCATCTGGGGAGAGGAACAGCTTCAGCCCCCGCTTGAAGTCAGGGTTGTTGAACACCTCGGGCGGCAGGTAGAAGCTGTCGTCGTTCTTCGCCGTGTCGAAGGCCTGCCCCAGCGCCGTCGCGTTGTCGATCGCGGCCTGGGTCTGGGCGTTGATGCCGGCCTGGGTGGCGTGGCTCGCCAGCGCCAGCTCCCGGTTGGTCTCCTGGCTGTCGATCTGGGGCGGTATCAGTGCCACCAGTTTCGGCTGCAGCGCGTCCAGCTTGTCCAGGGTGGCCGTGAGGTTCTCAAATTTCTCCGTGAGCTGGTCGACGCCGTCGAGCGCGTCCAGGACCGAGCGGATGGCCCAGCAGGCGGGGATGTCGAAGCAATGCCTCTCCCAATAGAAATAGCTGCGGATCGGCCGGAAGAAGTCGTCGAAGGTGGCGATCTTGTCCCGCAGGTCCCGGATCGTGTCGACCGTGTCGTGAAAGCTCTGCGTCTCGCTGTGGGTGGCGGCGGCCAGCTGCTGCTGCAAGGTGTATTGCTGCTTGAGGATGTTGATCGTCTTCGCCAGCTCGCCGGCCTGCTTGAGCAGGTCGTCCGCTCGATCCCGTTGGTAGGTCAGGTTTTCCTGCTGGGCGGCGCTCTGATTGCTGATCACGAACGCGAGCGAGCTGTGAATGAGCGGGGTTCCCAACGGCCTGGTGATGGTCTGCACCTGTGCGACGCCCGGGACGTGGAACACCGCCTTGGCCACCCGGTCCAGGATGAGCATGTCGGCCGGGTCACGCATGTCGTGATCCGTTTCGACCATGAGCAATTCGGGCTCCAGGCGGGCCCGGGAGAAGTGCCGCTCGGCCGCGGTGTAACCGATGTTGGCCGGGGCGCTGGCGGGCATATAGGGCCGGGTGTCATAGCTCGTCTTGTATCCGGGCAGCGCCAGCAGGCCCACGAGGGCGAGGGCGCACGCGGCGGTGAGCACGGGGGCGGGCCAGCGCACGATGGCGGTGCCGATCCGTCGCCAACCGCGGGTCCGCATCGCGCGTTTCGGCTCGAACACGCCCAGCGCGGCACCCAGGGTGAGCACCGCCGGCCCCAGCGTGAGTGAGGCGATGAGCGCCACGATGATGCCGAGAGCGGCTGGGATGCCCAGGCTTTGGAAGTAGGGCAACCGGGTGAAGCTCAGACAGAAGACCGCGCCGGCCACGGTCAGCCCCGAACCCAGGACGATATGGGCCGTTCCGCGGTACATGGTGTGGTAGGCAGTTTCTTTGTCCTCGCCGGTCCCGCGCGCCTCCTGATAGCGGCCGACGAAAAATATCGCGTAGTCCGTGCCGGCGGCGATCACCAGCAACGTGAGGATGTTCGTCGCGTACGTGGACAACCCGATGATGCCGGCGTTGCCAAGGAAGGCGACGATCCCCCGGGCCGCGGACATTTCGACGAGGACGGTGAAAAGTACGAGCAGCATCGTGAAGACGGAACGGTAGACGAACAGCAACATCACCGCGATCACCCCGACGGTGATCGCCGTGACCTTCGCGGTGCCCTTGCTGCCGACGTCGAACTGATCGGAGATCAGCGGTGCCGCGCCGGTCACATAGACCTTGATGCCGGGTGGGGGCTGCATGTGCTCGACGATGTCGCGGACGGCGCCGACGCCCTCGTTGGCCAGCGCCGAGCCCTGGTTGCCCGCGAGGAACAGCTGGACATAAGCCGCCTTGCCGTCGTTGCTCTGCGACCCCGCCGCGGTCAGGGTGTCGCCCCAGAAGTCCTGAACGTGCTCGACGTGCTTCTTGTCCTGCTCGAGCTTGCGGATCATCGCGTCGTAGAACTTGTGCGCGTCCGCGCCGAGCGGCTTGTCACCTTCCAGGACGATCATCGCCTGGCTGTCGGTGTCGAATTCCTGAAACTTCTGGCCGATGCGCTTGATCGCCTTCAGCGACGGCGCGTCGGGGGAGTTCAACGCCACATTATGGGTTTTTCCCACCTCTTCCAGCTGCGGCACCGCGATGTTGGTGATCGCGGCGAGCGCGATCCAGAACAGCAGGATCGGCAGCGCGAGCCGGCGGATGATGTGCGGCACGCGGGGCCGCGTTTCTTGTTGGTTGCTCATCCCGACTTATCCAGGCAGAAGGTGTAGGCGTCGACTTGGTTCACTGTGCGTTCGTCCTTGACCTCACCGTTGACGGTGATCCGGCAGCCGAGGGTGTCCCCGGTGCCCTGCGCCACGACGTTGCCGATCACTGCGGGCTCGGTCGAGGTGATGGTGTACGACCAGGGGAGTGGCGCGTTCTTGACTTGCTGCGGTTGAGCGTTGACGTCCAGGTAGTTGATGGTCGCCACGGCGCCCGGGGCGCCGAAGACCTCGAGGACCACCTTTTTGGGGTTGAACGGGACGATTTCGTTGGCCAGGCCGCTGTTGGCCGAGACGTTGGAGTGGGAGCCGAAGATTCCGTGCAGGCGGTAGATGGCGAACCCCGTGAGCGCGACGACGATCACCGCGACCAGCGGTATCCATCCCCGTCTGACGAGGGACATGATCGAAATCCCCTTCAGCCGTTGGATATTCGATGCGCGCGCGCGACGGTCACGCGGCTCCTGCGAGCGTGGCTGTCGGATATGACCCTACGGTACTGACCAGTACTGCACAAGAGACGTGACCGTACACTTTGTATCAATTTTCCTGATACCTTGCGGATCGGGTGAGCCCGGGAATGATGAAGTCGTCGACCAGGGCTTGCACCGTGCGGCGGTCGGGCGCCCGCCCGGGGATGATCGAGCGGAATATCAGGTATCCGGGCAGCAGGTCCCACAACTCGTCGGCGACCGCGCCCTCGGGTATTTCGCCGCGGTCGATCGCCTGCTGCAGCACGTGCTGCAGCAGGGCCTTGCGCTGATCGAGGAACTGGTGCTGCAAGGCGTCGCCGAGGGCGGGATGGCGCGACGCCTCGACCAGCACCGCGCGGATGGTGCTGGCGAGCTGGTGGCCCTGCTGACAGATCTTGTCCCCGATCTGCAGCAAATCGCCCCGCAACGTGCCGGTCTCCGGTGGCACCGCGATCTGGCAGATGCCTTCGATGAAGGCGGCCAACACCAGTTCGGCCTTTGAGGGCCAGCGCCGGTACACCGTTGCCTTGCTGGCCCGGGCCTCGCTGACCACGGCGTCCACCGTCAGCCCGTCATAGCCGTGCTCCTGCAAGAGCCGCAAGGTCACCGCCAGCAGTTCGGCTTCTCGCGGCGACCACGGTGACGACACCGCGTACGGGTCTGCAATCTGGGTCATAGCGCCACCTTAAATCCGCCCCGCCCAAAGAGCGGCGTAAGAGACACACGACGCGACACGCCGGGGATGCGTCGGTGGTCGGTCATACACTGGCGTCCCTATGAGCGGTTCATTTTCCGGGTCCTTCGTGCACCTGCATAACCACACCGAGTACTCGATGCTGGACGGTGCCGCGAAGATCGCGCCGATGCTCGCCGAGGTCGAGCGGCTGCAGATGCCCGCGGTCGGGATGACCGACCACGGCAACATGTTTGGCGCCAGCGAGTTCTACAACGAGGCGACCAAGGCCGGGGTCAAGCCCATCATCGGCGTCGAGGCGTACATCGCGCCCGGTTCACGCTTCGACACCCGCCGCGTCACCTGGGGCGATCCCAGCCAGAAGGCCGACGACGTCTCCGGCAGCGGCTCCTACACGCACCTGACCATGCTGGCCGAGAACGCCGCCGGCCTGCGCAACCTGTTCAAGCTGTCCTCGCTGGCCTCCTTCGAGGGTCAGTTGAGCAAATGGTCACGCATGGACGCCGAGCTGATCGCCGAACACGCCGAGGGCATCATCATCACCACCGGCTGCCCGTCCGGGGAGGTGCAGACCCGGCTACGCCTGGGACACGACCGCGAGGCGCTGGAGTCGGCCGCCAAGTGGCGCGAGATCGTCGGGCCGGACAACTACTTCCTCGAGCTGATGGACCACGGCCTGACCATCGAGCGACGGGTCCGCGAGGGCCTGCTCGAGATCGGCCGGGCGCTCAACATTCGCCCGCTGGCCACCAACGACTGCCACTACGTCACCCGCGACGCCGCCCACAACCACGAGGCGCTGCTGTGCGTGCAGACGGGCAAGACGCTGTCGGATCCCAACCGGTTCAAGTTCGACGGCGACGGCTACTACCTCAAGTCGGCCGCCGAGATGCGCCAGATCTGGGACGACGAGGTGCCCGGCGCCTGCGATTCGACGCTGTTGATCGCCGAGCGGGTGCAGTCCTACGCGGAGGTGTGGGCGCCGCGCGACCGGATGCCGGTCTTCCCGGTGCCCGACGGGCACGACCAGGCGTCCTGGCTGCGCCACGAGGTGGACGCCGGGCTGGCCCGGCGGTTTCCCGCGGGCCCGCCCGACGGCTATGCGCAGCGGGCGGCCTACGAGATCGGGGTCATCTGCGACAAGGGTTTCCCGTCGTACTTCCTGATCGTCGCCGACCTGATCAACTACGCGCGGTCGGTGGGCATCCGGGTCGGGCCCGGCCGGGGCTCGGCCGCCGGATCCCTGGTGGCCTACGCGCTGGGCATCACCGACATCGACCCGATCCCACACGGGCTGCTGTTCGAGCGGTTCCTCAACCCCGAGCGCACGTCGATGCCCGACATCGACATCGACTTCGACGACCGTCGCCGCGGTGAGATGGTGCGCTACGCCGCCGACAAGTGGGGCTCGGACCGGGTGGCCCAGGTCATCACCTTCGGCACCATCAAAACCAAGGCGGCGCTGAAGGATTCGGCGCGGATCCACTACGGCCAGCCCGGCTTCGCCATCGCCGACCGGATCACCAAGGCGCTGCCGCCGGCGATCATGGCCAAGGACATCCCGCTGTCGGGCATCACCGACCCGAGCCACGAGCGCTACAAGGAGGCCGCCGAGGTCCGCGGCCTGATCGAGACCGACCCCGACGTCCGCACCATCTACCAGACCGCGCGCGGCCTGGAGGGCCTGATCCGCAACGCGGGCGTGCACGCCTGCGCGGTGATCATGAGCAGCGAGCCGCTGACGGAGGCGATCCCGCTGTGGAAGCGGCCGCAGGACGGCGCGATCATCACCGGCTGGGACTACCCGTCCTGCGAAGCCATCGGCCTGCTGAAGATGGACTTCCTGGGGCTGCGCAACCTGACGATCATCGGCGACGCGATCGAGAACATCAAGGCCAACAAGGGAATTGACCTCGACCTGGAGTCGGTGCCGCTGGACGACAAGGCCACCTACGAGCTGCTGGGCCGCGGCGACACGCTCGGGGTGTTCCAGCTCGACGGCGGGCCCATGCGCGACCTGCTGCGCCGCATGCAACCGACCGGGTTCGAGGACGTCGTCGCCGTCATCGCGCTGTACCGGCCGGGCCCGATGGGCATGAACGCCCACAACGACTACGCCGACCGCAAGAACGGGCGCCAGGCGATCAAACCCATCCACCCCGAGCTCGAGGAACCGCTGCGCGAGATCCTCGCCGAGACCTACGGCCTGATCGTGTATCAGGAGCAGATCATGCGCATCGCGCAGAAGGTGGCCAGCTACTCGCTCGCCCGAGCGGACATCCTGCGCAAGGCGATGGGCAAGAAGAAGCGCGAGGTCCTGGAGAAGGAGTTCGAGGGTTTCTCCGACGGCATGAAGGCCAACGGCTTCTCCGCGGGTGCCATCAAAGCGTTGTGGGACACCATCCTTCCGTTCGCCGACTATGCGTTCAACAAGTCGCACGCCGCGGGCTACGGCATGGTCTCCTACTGGACGGCCTACCTCAAGGCCAACTATCCCGCCGAGTACATGGCCGGGCTGCTGACGTCGGTCGGCGACGACAAGGACAAGGCGGCCGTCTACCTCGCCGACTGCCGCAAGCTGGGCATCACGGTGCTGCCGCCGGACGTCAACGAGTCCGGGCTGAACTTCGCGTCGGTGGGCGCCGACATCCGCTACGGGTTGGGCGCGGTGCGCAACGTCGGCGCCAACGTGGTGAGCTCGCTGATCAGCACCCGCGGCGAGAAGGGCAAGTTCACCGACTTCTCCGACTACCTCAACAAGATCGACGTCTCGGCGTGCAACAAGAAGGTCACCGAGTCGCTGATCAAGGCCGGCGCGTTCGATTCGCTCGGCCACGCACGCAAGGGCCTGTTCCTGGTCCACACCGACGCCGTCGACTCCGTGCTGGGCACCAAGAAGGCCGAGGCGATGGGCCAGTTCGACCTGTTCGGCGGTGGCGAGGCCGGCACCACCGACTCGGTGTTCACGATCAAGGTGCCCGACGACGAGTGGGAGGACAAGCACAAGCTGGCCCTCGAGCGGGAGATGCTGGGGCTGTATGTGTCCGGGCATCCGCTCAACCGGGTGGCGCACCTGCTGGCCGCGCAGGTCGACACCGCGATCCCGGCGATCCTCGACGGCGACGTTCCCAACGACACCCAGGTGCGGGTGGGCGGCATCCTGGCTTCGGTGAACCGGCGGGTCAACAAGAACGGAATGCCCTGGGCCTCGGCGCAATTGGAGGACCTCACCGGTGGCATCGAGGTGATGTTCTTCCCGCACGCGTACTCCACGTACGGCGCCGACATCGTTGACGACGCCGTGGTGTTGATCAACGCCAAGGTCGCGATCCGCGACGACCGGATCGCGCTGATCGCCAACGAGCTTGTGGTGCCGGACTTTTCCAACGCCCAGCCGGACCGGCCGCTGGCGGTCAGCATGCCGACGCGCCAGTGCACCTTCGACAAGGTCAGCGCGCTCAAACAGGTGCTGGCCCGCCACCCCGGGACCTCGCAGGTGCACCTGCGGCTGATCAGCGGGGATCGGATCACCACGCTGGAGCTGGACGCCTCGCTGCGGGTGACGCCGTCGCCGGCCCTGATGGGCGACCTCAAGGAGCTGCTGGGTCCAGGCTGCCTGGGCGTTTAGCGCGTCGCCGCGGTGGACCTTTTCAACTAGGGCCATTCGTGCCGCGAAGCCCTATTGTTAGCGAATCGGGTGGGCGTACTGGTGTACTCGAGAACTAGGGGCCCGAATGGCGGCGGCAGCATCCACGTGTGCGACGTGCGAAATCGAACTTCGCGAGGGGGCCCGTTTTTGCGACGGCTGCGGTTCACCGATAACGCCGCAGCAATCCGCGGAGTACAAGCAGGTGACGGTGTTATTCGCCGACGTGGTGGGTTCGATGGACATCGCAGAGGCCGTCGGTGCCGAGCGCCTGCGCGAGATCATGGCGGACCTGTTCGACCGCTGCGCCGCGATAGTTGACCGTTACGCCGGAACCGTGGACAAATTCACCGGCGACGGCATCATGGCCGTTTTCGGGGCACCGATCGCGCTGGAGGATCACGCATTGTGCTCCTGTCTGGCAGCCCTGGACATTCAGGACGCGGTGCAAGAGCTGGCCGGGCAGGTGCAGAGCAGAGACGGTATCCACCTTCAATTGCGGGTGGGGCTGAACTCGGGCGAGGTTATTGCCGGCGATGTCGGCTCGAACCCATGGAATTACACGGCCGTCGGCCTTCAGGTCGGCATGGCCCAGCGGATGGAATCGGTGGCGCCGCCCGGCGGAGTCATGCTCAGCGAGTCGACCGCGCGCCTCGTCGACGACGTCGCCGCACTTGGCACCCCCGAAAATGTTCTCCTCAAGGGCGTGGAGGACCCGGTGGTCGCGTGGCCTTTGCTGTCCATGCGGACGGGGCGCTTTCATTACAGCCGGAGGGTGTCGAAGCTGGTTGGGCGGGGTTGGGAGCTCGCCACCTTGACGGCGTTGCTCGATCGGTCGGTGGCGGGCCGTGGCTGTGTGGTGAGCGTGGTCGGTCCCGTCGGGATCGGCAAGAGCCGCGTTGTCGACGAGATTGTGGCCGTAGCGATACCGCGTTTGATTCGGGTTTTCTCGACGTACTGCGAATCCCACACCGGCGAAGTCCCCTTCTTGGTGGTGGAGCGGCTGATGCGGGCGGCGTTCGGGGTGGAAGACATGAGTGACCACGAGGCCAGGGCGCTTCTGCGCGACAGAGTGCCCGCCGCCGATCACGCCGATCAGGTGCTCCTCGAGGACACACTGGGAATCCGCGACCCCGACGACGAACTGCCCGATATCGCCCCCGACGCCCGGCGGCGGCGTCTGACGGCGCTGGTCTGCGATGCGGCCCTCGCCAGCGCGGCTCCCACCGTCTATGTCATCGAAGACGCTCACTGGATCGATCCGTCCAGCGAATCACTGTTGGCGGACTTCATCAGCGTCGTCCCTCGGACCCATTCGTTGGTGCTGATCACCTATCGTCCCGAGTACGCCGGCGCACTGAGTCAGCTGGCTGGCGCACAGAAAATTTCCCTTGCGCCGCTTACTTTTTCGGACACCAAAGCATTGGTCGTCCAGCTGCTGGGTACCGACCCGTCGGTTGCCGGGCTGGTCGAGCGGATCGCCGAGCGTGCGGCCGGCAACCCGTTTTTCGTCGAGGAAATCGTGCGCGACTTGACCGATCGAAATGTGCTCCAAGGCGCCCCCGGCGCATACCTGAACGCAAGTGGATCAACCGATGTCGCCGTCCCCGCCACGCTTCAGGCAGCCATTGCCGCACGCATCGACCGGCTCGACGGCGCGACCAAAGCGACATTGAACGCGGCGGCGGTGATCGGTGTCCGCTTCCGCGCCGACCTGCTGGCTGCGCTGGCGGATTGCTCGACGTTGGACCACCTGGTGCACGCCCACCTGATCGAGCAGGTGAATTTCACGCCGGTCGCCGAGTACGCATTCCGCCAGCCGCTGATCCAGACGGTGGCCTATCGATCTCAGCTCAAGGCTGGTCGCGCAGCGCTGCATACGCGGCTGGCGGCGACGCTTGCGGAGCGCGACCCCGGATCGGTGGACGAGAACGCGGCGCTGATCGCTGAACATCTGGAGGCGGCCGGTGACCTCGCGGCAGCGTTCGGGTGGCACATGCGGGCCGGGACCTGGTTGACGCGCCGCGACATTCGTGCCGCGCGCATGAGCTGGCAACGCGCGTGTCATGTTGCGGACCGGCTGCCGGGCGACCAGCCGGGGCGCGCCGCAATGCAAATCGCGCCGCGCGCGCTGCTTTGCCTCAGCGCTTGGCGGTTCGGCGGCCGTGTAGACGACACCATCTTCGACGAACTGCACGGGCTGGCGACCGCCGCCGACGACAAAGCCTCGCTCGCCATGGGTATGGCCGGACAGATCATGGCACTCAACACCTACGGCCATTACCGCCAAGCCGCGGCAATGGTGACGGAATTTGTGAATCTTCTTGATTCGCTGGGCGATCCGGTTCTCTCCGTCACCTTGCGGCCGGGCGCCCTCACCGCGAAGTTCGGGGCCGGCGAGCTCGCCGAGGTGGTGCGTTTGGCCGACAGGATCATCGACGAGGCCCGCGCGGATCCGCAGAATGCGGACACTATCGTCGGGTCGTCCTTGGGAATCGCCACAATGATGCGCGCGGCCGCCCGGATGTGCTGGGGCGCAACGCGTTGGCGGCAGGACGTCGACCATGCGGTCGCTCTGGGTGACGAGATCGAACCCGGTACGCGTTCGATAATGCTCCTGCACATCTACGGCATCGGGGTAGTGAACGGGCTCCTGGTTCCCGACGCGGCGATGCTGAGCGAATCGGAACAAGCCCTTCGCGCTGCCGAGGAGCGGGGAGACCAATTCGCGTTGGCGTGGGCCAGGTTTCTGCGGGGCCTCATCCTGGTGCAACTCGACGGCGCGCACCGCGCCCAAGGTTTCGACCTGCTTGCCCAATCCCAGGTGACCGGCTCACACGACCGGCTCAACCAGGCGGCGCTGCAACAGCTCAAGGTCGAGCGCGCCAAGGAGCAAGCACGTGCCGGTGACCTCGACAATGCGATAGCGCAGCTGCGGGCGGTTGTCGAGGCGCACTCCGCAACCGACCCGACGACGTTCCACGCGGCCGCCACCGCCGCTTTCGTGGAAACCCTGCTGCAACGCGGCCGGCCAGAGGATCTGGATGAGGCTGCCGGAGCGGTCGACCGGCTGGCCGCCCTGCCGACCGAGCCCGGATTTGTATTGTTCGACGTTGCGCTGCTGCGGTTGCGGGCATTGCTGGCGCGGGCTCGCGGTGAAGACGCCGCGTATCACGACTTCGCCGAGCGTTATCGGGCGATGTCAACATCATTTGGCTTCGAAGGACACATGGCGGCGGCGCAGGTCCTACTGGAGCGAAACGCGTAGTTGCAAAGACGCCCTCGCGCGAAAGGTGCTAGGCCGGCAGCTGCTGCGCCGCCTGGTGGTCGTGGGTCGGGACGATCGTCACCGCGTGCCGCGCCAGGTGCAGCCGGTGCAGCGTCCGGA
>NZ_LZKK01000284.1 GCF_001672815.1 Mycobacterium sp. E796
GCCACCGCGGCCGCCCCCGCGGCGGGGGGGGGCACCTGCGCCTCCGGCTGCGGCACCGGGTTCGCCGGGGCAACGGCGCCCGGGGTGGGCTGCGGGGCCGGGACGGGATGCGTGTCCGACGCCAGCGAGACCACCATGACGCTCGCCGCGGCGGCCGAGATCGCGGCCAGCGCGCTGCCGGCCAACACGAACGGCCCGCGCCCACGCGCGCTCGCGCCGTCCTCCGCCTCGAATTCCAGGGCGCTGTAAGCCAGCGCGCCAGCGCCCGGGTCGGCGTTGCCGCAGACGTCCAGGTAGGTCGACGTGACCGCTTGGGAATCCACCTCGCCGGTGCCCGGGTCCAGTGCGTAGGCCTGGGCGGCGGTCGACGACGCGAACAGCGGCGCGTTGGCCGACGCCAGTGCGGCACCGCGGGCCAGCGCCATGTCGGGCTCCTCGGGCACCGTCACGTCCAGCGCCGTCGCGGCCTCGAGCGCGGCCTTGATGGCGAACACATCGCCGCCGCATCCCTTCCCGGAGCCGACGACGAACACGCCCTCGACTCGACGGTCGAGCCCGACCACCATCGCGGGGAGCTCGTCGCCGATGTCGCCCAGAAGCTCCTGCCTGTGCAGATCGGTGACCGAACCGTCGGCCACCTCGACGACCGCCGACGTCGCGCTGTCGTGCTCGACGAACAACATCGCGATGTGCTCGTAACCGAGCGCCTCGCCCACGGTCTGCGCCAACGCGGCCGCGGCGAGCAACGGGGAGACCAGCATGACCGCGCCGACGTCGTGCGCGGCGATCGCATCCCGAAGCGCACCGACGTCGGCGGGATCCGTCCAAGTCACCCCCGTCGACGTCAGCCGGCAGTGACTCGCGGCCGCGCCTTCCCGGGTTCCGACGATCGCGGCGATTGCTTGATCGGCCGCCCCAGAGGTTCCCGAGTCCTCGCCGGCGGCAACCGCGAAGCGGTCCTCTTCGACCGTGACGCCATCGGCGTTCTGGCCCTCGATGAGGACCAACCGCACCATCGTGGGTGCCATCGACACCCCGAGCACAATGTCCACTTGCGCCTCCAAGGTCGTCTGAGACCCTCAACAGAGGGCACCACAAAACAGACCCCGCCCGACTGGGTGACACCACGCTACTCGCGTGCGGCCGGATGCGCTCGTTCGATTCAGCTGTGATTGACGGAGGTCACAGGGCTGAAATCAATACCCCGGACTCAGGAACGGATTCTGCGAGTTCCCCGGATACTGCGGGGCCGCGGGCGGCGCCGGCGCCTGGCTTTGCGGCACCGGGACCGGTATCGGCACCGGCAGCAGCGGCACGTGTATCCACTGCGTCGTCATCGGCACCGTCGTGGTGGGCGTCGTCGTCTGGGCCGTGGGGGGCGGCGTCGTCGTCGACGGTGGGGGCGACGGGGTGGGTGACGTCGACGGCGTCGC
>NZ_LZKK01000285.1 GCF_001672815.1 Mycobacterium sp. E796
CCTCGGCCTTGATCGCCGCCGGGTCGATGATGTTGACGTCCTGCCCGTCGATGTTGTCGTAACGCACCACCGGCAGCGTCCGGAATTCGAGGTTGCCGCTGGACGCGAGCGAGCCCAGTCGCTGGATCAGGTCCTCGTCCCAACCCCCCGACAGCACAACGTCTTTGCGCGCCACCGCCATCAGGCTCTTGAGCTTGTCCAGGTTGGTGAAGGTGCCCGACGCCTGCAACTCCTGCATGACCGACGAGAGGAACGCCTGCTGCCGGTGGTGCGTTACGACAACATCGACGGGCAGGACGTCAACATCATCGACCCGGCGGCGATCAAGGCCGAGGTGGCCGAGGCGATCGGGGCGCCCCCGCCGTCGACCACGGCCGCCACCACCGCCGCCAAACCCAGCCCGTCCACCGTCGTCGACGTGATCAACGCGGGCGCCATGAGCGGGATGGCAAGCGAGGTGTCCCGCGCGCTGAAGAAGCGCGGATACACCGCGGGCCAAGTGCGCGACCGCAATTCGGGCGAACCGACCGCCACCACCATCGAGTACGGCGCCGGCGCGGAAACCGATGCGAACAACGTGGCGACACTGCTCGGGCTCGACGCGCCCAAGCAGCCGAACCCCACGATCCAGCCCGGGCACATCAGGGTGACCGTGGACACCAACTTCTCGATGCCGGCTCAGGACGAGACCGCCATGGACGACACCACCACCACGACGACGACCAGCAAGTCGAACACCTACTACTACAACGGCACGACGACCACGTATCCGACGCCCGATCAAGGAAAGCCGATGGCTGCCGGCGGCGTGCCGTGCGTTAACTAGCCGCGATCAGGCAGCCAATTACGCGTGGGTTCCGCCGTCGATGCGGATCTCGGTGCCGGTGATCCAGGCGCCGTCGTCGGACACCAGCATGGCGATGACACCGGCGATCGCGCTGGGCTCGGCCATGCCGGCGCCGCTGGATTCGACGGTCGTCGGCAGGATCGGCATGAGCCGCGGAAACAGCGACCAGTCAGCGTCTTTGGGGATGTATCCCACTGTCGCGTCGGTGATTCCGGACTTGATGCTTCCGGGCGCCACGCACGCCGCGCGCAGGCCGTCCTTGGCGTATTCGAGCGCCAGCGAATGGGTGAAGGCCTGGATGCCGCCCTTGCTCGCCGCGTAGGCCGCCATGTAGGGATGGGCGAACGAGGCCGACGTGGAGCTGAAGTTCACGATGGCGCTGCGCGGATTGCCCAGCAGCGCCGGAAGCGCCTCGCGGACCGCGAGAAACGTGCCCGTGAGGTTGATCCCGACGATCCGGTTCCACAGTTCGAGGCTGGTCTCGTGGGTGTGCGCGGCGCGCAAGATGCCGGCCGCGTTGACGAGCGAATCCAGGCCGTCGAGCGTCTGGACGGCCAGGCGGACGCCGTCGATCACCGAGCCCTCGTCGCCGACGTCCATCGGCATGGTGGTGAGCCGCCCGGCGGTTCCGGCCTGCTCCGCACTGGCCAGGGTGGCGGCCAGGCCGTCCTCTGCGACATCGGAGGCCACCACAGCAGCACCCTCATCGAGCAATCGCAGCGCGGTGGCCTGGCCGATCCCGGACGCGGCGCCGGTCACCAGGATCCTCTTGCCCTCGAGTCGCTTCATTGCTTCTCCCGTCGGTTGGCCAGGCCATCATGGTAAAGAGCGGCCCCGGCAGGCAGGCTAGACGCATGGACATTGGATTCATCGGGCTGGGCAACATGGGTCAGGGCATGGCCGCGAATTTGATGAAGGCCGGCCACCGGGTCACCGTCTACAACCGGTCCCCCGACAAGGCGGAAGCCCTCGTCCGGCAGGGCGCGACGGCGGCACGCAGCGTCGCCGAGGCCAGCCGTGGCGACGTGGTGTTCACGATGCTGTCCGACGACCCGGCCGTCGAGGCCGTCGCGCTCGGACCCGACGGCATCGTCGCGTCGCTGGCAGCGGGAGCCACGCACGTGTCGTCGAGCACGATCAGCGTCGCCCTCTCGGAACGACTGGCGGCCGCGCACGCCGAGGCCGGTCAGCGGTACGCCGCCGCCCCGGTGTTCGGCAGGCCCGAAGCCGCTTCCGCGGCAAAGCTTTTCGTCATCGCGGCGGGCGCCCCGGAGGTGTTGCAACCGTTGTCGGAGCTGTTCGACGCGATCGGGCAGCGGACGTTCGTGGTGTCCGAGCAGCCGCACACCGCCAACCTGGTCAAGCTGAGCGGGAACTTCCTGATCGCGTCGGCGATCGAGAGCATCAGCGAGGCCGTCGCGCTGGTCGCGAAGGCCGGCGTCGACCGCCAGCAGTACGTCGACATCCTCACCTCGACGCTATTCGCCGCGCCGGCGTATCGGACCTACGGCGGGCTGATCGCGCGGCAGGAGTTCGAGCCGGCCGGGTTCGCGGCCCGGCTGGGTCTCAAGGACGTCCGGCTGGTGCTCGCCGCCGGCGAGCAGCTGGAGGTGCCGCTGCCGGTGGCCAGCCTGCTGAGGGACCGCTTCCTCACCCTGGTCGCAATGGGCGGCGGGCACCTGGACTGGTCGGCGCTCGCCGCGCTGGCCGCCCGCGACGCGGGCAGCTCAGACCACCCCGCGTAGCCCCTCGGCGCCGAAGGCGGGTTCTAGCATCGCGGAGAAATCGGGGCCGCGCCGCAGGATGTGGCCGCCGTCGACGTTGATGCACTGCCCGGTGATCCAGCTGGCGGCATCGCTGAGCAAGAACATCACGAGGTTGGCGACGTCCTCGACCTCACCCACCCGGGGCAGTGGCGTGCACTGCCGGTAGTCGGCGCTCAGCTCTGGTGATTCCGTAATGGGCACAACGAGATCCGTGCGGATCAGGCCGGGGCGGACGCTGTTGACCCGCACCCACGACGGGCCGAGTTCGTCGGCGGCCAGTTGCATCATGTGGTCGACGGCCGACTTGGTGACGCCGTAGGCGCCGAACCACCGATGGGTGTTGCTGGCGGCGATCGACGAGATCCCGACGAAGGAACCGCCGCCGCCGCGCACCAATTCGCGTGCGGCGTGCTTGAGCACATACATGGTGCCGTTCACGTTGAGGTCGACCGTGCGCCGCCACGCCTCCGAGTCGATCTGGGTGATCGGCCCGATGGTCTCCGACCCGCCCGCGCAATGCACCGCCCCGTGCAGCCGGCCATGCCAGGCCGTCGCGGCGTCCACCGCGCGGGCGGCCTCCTCCTCGTTCGTGATGTCGGCCGGCTCATAGCGGATCGCGCCGCTCGCCTTGAGCACCTCGATCTCTTGGACCGCGGCCGCCAGCCGGTCGGCGTTACGCCCGACGATCATGACGGAGGCGCCGGCCGCGACCAACCCGGCGGCGACGCCCTTACCGATGCCGCTGCCACCACCGGTCACCAGGTACGTCCGGTTTACGAAAGAAAGCTGCACGCCGCGCCTCTCATGCCGAAACTGAAACGGGTTCTAGCATAGGCGAGCGGTCACAGCCGCCACACGGGTCACGCTAGGGCGTATCGCGGCGGGCGATCTGCGTGGGCTTCGCGTCGCGCCAGTCCTCGACGTCGGGTGGCAGGCCGACCGCGTACCTGTTCTCGTTGTGGGCGGCCCAGTGCGCGTGGCCCAGCTCGTGAATATGGAACGCGTGCCGCAGCGCCTCGGTGAATCCCATCGCGTCGGAGGCCGCGTTCACCGAGTCCTTGACGAGCAGCGCCGCCATCGTGGGCCGGTCGGCGATGCGCCGGGCGAACTCCAGCGTCTTTTCCGCCAGCTCGTCGACCGGGAACACCTTCGACACCATGCCCAACCGGTAGGCCTCCTCGGCGTCCAGCGCATCACCGGTCAACAGCAGCTCCTTGGCCTTGCGCGGCCCGAATTCCCAAGGGTGGGCGTAATATTCGACGCCCGGCATCCCCAACCGCACCGCCACGACGTCGCTGAACTTCGCGTTGTCGGCCGCGACGATCAAGTCGCAGGCCCAGATCAGCATCAGCCCGGCCGAAATCGCGTTGCCCTGCACCTGGGCGATGGTGATCTTGCGCAAATCGCGCCAGCGGCACGTGTTCTGGAAGAAGTAGTGCCACTCCTGGAGATAGATCTTCTCCGCGATGGGATCGCGGGTGCCGCCATTGATGCGGAAGCTCGGCAGCTGGCTGCGCTCGGCGATCGCCAACTCCGAGCCCAGGTCGTGGCCGGCGGAGAAGTTCTTGCCGCGCGCCGCCAGGATCACCACCCGCACGGTGTCGTCGGCCTCGGCGCGCAGGAACGCCTCGTCGAGCTGCACGAGCAGGCCGCGGCTCTGCGCGTTGTGGGCCTCGGGCCGGTTGAGCCAGATCCGGGCGATGCGCCCGTCGTCGAGGGTTTCATAGGCCACCAGCTGTTCGGCGTCGGTCGCTTGAGTGCCAGCTTGGTCGGAGAGTGTCATTCCGCCCACCTACCTTTAGTCATCGGGGTCATTGGGCTCCGTTACAACTTGGGGTCGATCCGTAAATGCCGGGCCGACTCTCTGCAGATTACGGCCACCGCCGAAGACGTCGATCCCCAGGGGGCGCGGCACCGCCGGACGCGCTTCCCACAGCGCGATGGGATCTGGCCTGACCAGCGACGACAGCGCGCATGGGTCGGTCGCCCGTCTGAGACGCCTGCGGACGAATATCGACGTCGCCTACAGTTGTCTTATGCCTACGAAATCTGATCCTGGCGAACTCGGCGACGTGGAGCCCCTGGCCGACAGCACCGCGAGCCAGGCCAGGCGGGTGGTCGCCGCGTACGCGAACGACGCCGACGAGTGCCGCGTGTTCCTCTCCATGCTCGGTATCGGACCTGCAAAACACGACACGTAAATGACTCCCAGCGGGGGCCAGCAATTCGGCAATTCCGATTTCGTAGTGGTGGCCAATCGGCTACCGGTTGACCTCGAGCGTCTTCCCGACGGCAGCACCGCCTGGAAACGCAGCCCCGGCGGCTTGGTCACGGCCCTCGAGCCGCTGCTGCGGCGCCGGAGCGGCGCGTGGGTCGGGTGGCCGGGGGTCGCCGATGACGACGACGAACTGGATTACGCGCCGGTCGTCCAGGACGAACTCCATCTGCACCCCGTGCGGCTGACCTCCGACGACGTCGCCGAGTACTACGAGGGCTTCTCCAACGCCACGCTGTGGCCGCTGTACCACGACGTCATCGTCAAACCGATCTACCACCGCGAATGGTGGGACCGCTACGTCGACGTCAACCGCCGCTTCGCCGAGGCCACGTCGCGCGCCGCGGCCCGCGGGGCGATCGTGTGGGTGCAGGACTACCAGCTGCAGCTGGTTCCCAAGATGCTGCGCGAACTGCGGCCCGACCTCACCATCGGTTTCTTCCTGCACATCCCGTTCCCGCCGGTGGAGCTGTTCATGCAGCTGCCGTGGCGCACCGAGATCGTCGAGGGCCTGCTCGGGGCCGACCTGGTCGGCTTCCACCTGCCCGGCGGTGCGCAGAATTTTCTGTTCCTGTCCCGGCAGCTGATCGGGGCCAACACCTCGCGCGGCGCCGTCGGGGTGCGGTCGCGATTCGGCGAGGTAGAGCTGCCGTCCCGCATCGTGCGGGTGGGCGCCTTTCCGATCTCGATCGACTCCGCCGCGCTTGACCATGCCGCCCGCGAACGCGACGTGCGCCGCCGCGCGCGGGAGATCCGCGCCGAGCTCGGCAACCCGCGCAAGATCCTGCTCGGCGTCGACCGGCTGGACTACACCAAGGGCATCGACGTTCGGCTGAAGGCGTTTTCGGAGCTGCTCGCCGAGGGCCGCGCGAAACGCGACGACACCGTGCTGGTTCAGCTGGCGACACCCAGCCGCGAACGCGTGGAGAGCTACCAGATCCTGCGCAACGACATCGAGCGCGAGGTCGGCCACATCAACGGCGAATACGCCGAGGTGGGTCATCCGGTTGTGCACTACCTGCATCGGCCCGTCCCCCGCGACGAGCTCATCGCGTTCTTCGTGGCCAGTGACGTCATGCTGGTGACCCCGCTGCGCGACGGGATGAACCTGGTGGCCAAGGAGTACGTCGCCTGCCGCAGCGATCTCGGCGGCGCGCTGGTCCTGTCCGAATTCACCGGTGCCGCAGCCGAACTCCGACAGGCCTACCTGGTGAATCCGCACGACACCGACGGCGTCAAGGACGTGATCGAAGCGGCGCTCAACCAGTCCCCCGAGGAGGGACGGCGCCGCATGCGCGCGCTGCGACGGCAGGTGCTCGCCCACGACGTGGACCGCTGGGCGCGCTCGTTCCTCGACGCGCTCGCCGAGTCGCATCCGCAAGACGGGAAGTAGCCATGGTGCTGCCGCCCAAACGCTGTGATACTCGATGCAGCGTAGAGGGAGGAACGTCATGAAGCTCCGTCGTGGCCTGGCCGCCGGCGCGGGCATCTGCTCGGCCGTCGCACTCGGGATCGCGCTGGAATCGGGCGAACCGGCCGGTGCCGTCGCGCCGCCACCGGACGGCAATTACTCCTTCAACCAGGCGGGAGTCTCCGGGGCGACCTGGACGATCACAGCGCTGTGCGATCAGGTGAACGGAAGCCGCTACTACAAGGACTATTCCAACCCGGACATCATGGCGGACTTTTGCGCCCTGAACATCGTGAGCTCGACCGACGAACGGATCAGCCGGCAGGACAAACTGCAGAACTTCAGCGGCAGGGCCCGGCTGGTGAGCCAACGCTGGACCTTCAAAGTCGACATTGCCGACGGCGTTTCATGCCCGGGCGGCGGCACCGCGGCATCCACCGAAACCTATGCGTTCGACGACGAGACGCTCACCGGCACGCACACCAGCCTGCATGGCCCGGAGTGCGGCCTAGAATCGGCGATGAGCAAGCAGCCGTTTTCGTTGGCGCTCGCCGGCCCTCCGCCCAGCCCGATCGAGCGTTATCCGTTGCGGTGCAACGACATTGCGATGTGCTTCTGAGCGTTGGCCTGTTGCCCCACGGCCGAGAGTCACGCCAGCGCAACTGTGGGCGCCTAGATCGGTGTGATGTAGGCGATCAGCCATTGCTTGCCGACTTTGGTGAAGTCGACCCGTAACCGGCTGCCGTCGTAGAGCGGCTGCCGTGATTTGTCGGTCACGGTGCGGTTCAGATACACCATCACCGACGCCGAATCGCGCTTGGCGGACATGACGCCCACGCCAACGACATTGGCCTGGACGACGACCTCACGCTTCTTGGCCTCCGGAATGATCTGCGCGTTGGCGCTCTTCTGGAACTCCTGGCGATAGGCGGGCGTCAGCAACGGGTACGCGGCCGTGAGGCTGCGTTCGACGGTCTGGTAGTCGTAGGCGAAGACCTCGGGTATCTCCTTGGCGGCCAGCCCCGGCAACACTGCCCGAGCGGCCGCCTCGCCACGCGTCTGCGCCCGCTCCCAGTAGAACCAACCGGCCGCCGCGGACAGTCCGACGAAGGCGGCAACCAGCAGGGAGCCCGCGACGGCGATCAGCCACCGCATCAGTTACCCCCGTCCGGGTACTTCAGGTCGTAGCCGGTCATCCGCCCTTGCTCGTCCTCGTGCACGATCACGCGCAACCGATACGGCATGGACGGCTTGTTCGTCCCGTCGATATCGGCGACCGTGACCCGCACCGACACCAGCACCGACGCGTTGTCGGTGACCGAATCGACGCCCTCCAGCGCGGCACCGTTGACGACGGCCTCGGACGTCGCATTGGTGGAGCGGAACAGCCCCTTGAGGTTCTCGATGTTGTTGTTGGCGCCCAGCATTCCGCGCAGCGGGCCGCTGGTGCCGTCGTAGAACCGGTTCACGCTCTCGTCGATGTTGTCCTGCTTGTAGCTGAACATGTTGACCACCGTCTGCGTGGCGGTGTCGACGAAGCGCTGATCGCGCGCCTGCGCCGCGTCGGCGTGCCGCTGCTGGACGAGCAGCACGACCAGGCAGGCGGTCAGCGCGCCGACCGCCACCAGCGCAGCGGCGAACGACGTCCACAGCACCAGGCGCCGGTTCGGCCGGCGCCGCGGCGGCGGCTTGACCGGCTTCAGGGTTGCGGTGGGTTTCGCCGCCGGCTTCGGTGAGGCCGGCACGTCGACCTTGACCGGAGCGGCCTCGCGCGCCTCGCCCTTGGCCGGCCCCGCCGCACGCGAAGCGCGGCGACGCACTCGCCGGGTCGTCGTTTCTGGCACTTCTGGGCCCACTACATCGGCCTCGGATCAAGCATCAGGTCCACCCAGTTCTCGGCGCTGGAGGCGCCGCTGGCGCCGGCCGCGAACGTACCAGTCCCGCCGGCCGGGTCCACAAACGCTCCGGTGCGCTGGTCATAGGTGGTGTAGGCCGGGCCGCTGGCCTGCGGCGGCGGACCCTGCGGCGGCCCCCACGGCTTCTCCGGTCCCGGCCCCGCCGGCGGCGGGTTGATGCCCTCCGGAGGTGCCGGCGGTGGAAGCCACTTGGGATAGGGAAGCATCGGCGGCACCGGTGGGACACCGGGCGGGTGCCACGACGGGTTGCCCGGCGGCGGCAGGGTGTCGTTCGGGGGCGGCGGGTCGTAGGCCGGCTGGTGATTCGGCAACGGGCCGGGCCCGGGCACCACTCCCGGCGGGGGCGGCCCGACGATCGGTGTGCCCGGATCGGGTTCGGCACCCGGTGGGATGTACGGGAACTTGTTGGGCGGCAACACGTTCAACCCGTTTGTCACCGGGGTGTCGTACGGCACCGGCGGGCCGCGCCACGGGTTGCGGCCGACCGGAACGTAGCCTTTCGGGTCGCGGCAGAGCTGGACCGTCGGCGCGCGCTTGCCGGGGAACTCCTGGCACGGGTAGTTGCGGGCGCCGCGGACGGTGCTCGGATCGTTCTGTGCCGTCTTGCAATACATGTCCCTCGGCAGCTCACGCAGCGTCTCGTCCGCCGGTGTGCGCATCAGCGGCGGGGGCAGAAAGCCGACGGCGCACGGGGGCGGGTCGTTGAGGTCGAGCTTGAAGTCCAGCTTGGCGCCCTCGTCCTGTGGGGCGCCGCCGGCGGCCGTGGTGATCGCCGCGAACAGCGCCGGCAACACCACCAACAGCTGCTCGATCGACTTGTGGTAGATGACTCCGACGCGCCCCAGGTTGGCCAGGCTGGCGGCCAGCGCCGGGAACGACGGCCGGATCCCGGAGAACGCGGTGCTGGCCTCGTCGGTCGCACCCGGGGCGGTGGCCAGCGTCTCGCGCAGCTGCGGGTCGGCCTGGCGCACCTCGGAAGTGAACCGCGCCAAGCCATCCGACAGCGATTTGACGTCGGCGCCGGCGCGGATCTGGGCCTCTAGGAACGGGCCGGCCTGATCGATCAACTGTGAGACCTGCGGATAGTTGGCGTTGGCCTCGTCCACCAGGAGCCGGGCGGATTCGATCAGCCGGGCCAGCTCGGGGCCCGACCCGTTGGCCGCAATAAAGGTCTCGTGCAGCAGTTCGCGCAACCGGGTGTCCCCGAGACTGTTGACCAGTGCCTCCGCCCGTTTCAACAGGTCGGCGACGTCCTGACCGATCCGCGTGTTCTGCCGGTCGATCCGGGATCCGTTGTGCAGCTTGGTCGATGCCGGATTGCCCGGCGGCACCAGGTCGATGTACTGCTCACCGACGGCGGAGACGCTCTTCACGGTGGCGGTGACGTTCGACGGTATGGGCGTGCCGCTGTTGAGCCGCATTTCGGCGGTGACGCCATTGGGGTTGAGGCCCACCGACTCCACCCGGCCAACCGCGACTCCGCGGTAGGTGACGTTGGCGTTCTTGTACAGACCGCCCCCCGCCACGAAATCGGCGCTGGCAACGTACGTTCCGAGGCCGAAGGTGGCGGGCAGCCGCAGGTAGAAGACGGCCATAACACTCAGCGTGATCGCGGTGATCACCGCGAAGATGCCGAGCTGGACTTTGGTGAGTTTGTCGATCATGCGCGCCGCCTTACCGTCCCTCGGGACCCGAAGTCGTACCGGGCGGAATCTTGAACGGGTCGGCGGCCTGTCCGGACAGGTTGGCCATCTCACCGGTCAGGAAGTCGGGCGGGTTGAGCACCTCGCTCATGTGCATCATGTTCGGATCCAGTGCATAGGACGTGGTGAAGAACGTCTCACCGATCCGGCGCAGTGTCAGGTCGAACGTGGTGAACACGTTGAGGTAGTCGCCGCGCACCGCCTGCTTGATGCCGAAGTTGGGGAACGGGAACGTCAGCAGGATCTGCAGCGAGGTGACGAAGTTCTTGCGGTTGTCGCTGAGGGCCTTGACGACCGAGTACAGGCCCTTGAGGTCTTCGGCGAAGTCCACCTTGGTTTTTGCCAGGATGTGGGAGGTCACCGTCGCGAGCTTCTTCAAAGCGGCGAACGCTTCGACGATGTGGTCCCGGTTCTTGTTGAGCACGCGGAGGGCCTCGGGCAGCGTGTCCAGCGCCCGGCCCAGGTTGTCCTTGTCGCGTGCCAGGATCGCGGAGAATCGGTTGAGCCCGTCGACTGCGTCGATGATGTCGTTGGTCTGCCGGTTGAGCCCCGCGGTCAATTCGGCGAGCCGGGGGATCAGGTCGACGAACTGGTCCTGGCGACCCGCGAACGCCTGATAGGTCTCGTCGGTAATGTCTTCCAGCGCACCGAGATTGCCCTTGTTGACGACGACGCCCAATGCCGAGAGCACCTCTTCGGTGGTCGGATAGCGGCCCGTGTTGGCCTCGGAGATCCTCGAGCCATCCTTGAGTCGCCCGGTCGCCGGCTTGTCCTTGGGGCGCGCCAGGTCGATGTGCATCGAGCCCAGCAACGACGTCTGGGCCACCGTCGCGGTCGAATTGGCCGGCAACACGACGTTCTTGTTCAGTGCCAGCTTCACCGCGGCGTAGAAGGATCCATCGGAACGCTGCTCGGCCGAAATGCCCGCGACGCTGCCGACGGTGACGTCGTCGACCATCACCGGCGAGTTCTGCGGCAGCGTCGCCACGTCGGGCATCTCGACCGTGATCGAATACGCGCCGCTGCCGTGGCCGGCCGTGCCGGGCATCGCCAGGGAGTTGAGGCCGTTGAATTGGCAACCTGCCAGCAGCGCGCTACCGGCGGCTAACACGCCGCCGCGCAACCAGATTCGCCTCATCCGCCACCGCCCGGGTTTGCCGGCGGCGGTGCGCTCGGCGGGGGGCCGGGCAGCGGACCATAGCCGTTCCCCGGGCCGGGACCGGGGGCCGGGCCAGGCGAGGCGCCGGAGCTGAGGCCGGCCGGCGGGGGACCTGGGGCCGGCTGCGGCGCCGTCGGGACAAGCAGGGCCTGCAGATCCGCGGGGTTCTCGGCGGCCGGTGGGAGGTGGGAGCCCTGGGCCGGTATCCAGGTCAGCTGCGGGACCGGGGTGGCCGCCTTGGCCTGGGTCTCTGGGGTGTCGTAGATGATCTGGCCCTTGTACGCGGTGATCGTGTTGAGCGGGTGGAACATCACCGGCGGGTAGTTAACTGCGAGCCGGCGCAGCACCGGGCCGAGCCGCTCGCGGCAGATCTCGGCACGCCGGAAGTAGTCCGGCGCCCTCGGTCCCGCGGCCGTCTCGAAGGAGCCACCGCAGATGAACTGCACTGGGTTGGCGAATTCGGGTATCGACAACAAACCGTTCAGGGTGCCCTGCGCCGGGTCGTAGATGTTGTAGAAGTTGGCGATGCCCGGGCCGGCCACGTGCAACACCTGCTCGATGTTGTCGCTCTGGTCGCTCAACGTCTGCGCAAAGTCATTGAGGTTGTTGACCGTATCGATGATCGTCGAGTTGTTCTCGTGCAGGAATCCGCGGATGTCCGAGAGCGCCTGATTCAGCGTGCCCAGCGTGTTGTCCAGATGCCGCGAGCTGTCGGCAAGCACCTGCGACACCGAGGCCACGTTTCCCGCGAACTGCACGATCTGTTCGTTGCTCGCCGACAGCGCGTCGACCAGCACCTGCAGGTTCTTGACCGTGCCGAAGATGTCGCTGCGCGAATCCCCCAGCCGCCCCGCGACTTGCGAGAGCTCGCGCAGCGCGTTGTGGAAAGACTCGCCCTTGCCGTCGAGCGTGTCAGCGGCCTGGTTGATCGCCTTGCCAAGCGGCCCCTGCATCGATCCAGTCGTCGGGCCCAGCTGGACGGCCAGCTGCGTCAGGGACTCCTTGACCTCGTCCCATTCCACCGGCACCCCGGTGCGGTTCAGGTCGATGCTGCCCCCGTCGGGCAGCACCGCCCCGCCGGTGTACGCCGGGGTCAGCTGAATGAACCGTGCAGACACCAGGTTCGGCGAAATGATCACGGCCCGGGCATCTTTGGGGATCTTCACGTCCTTGGCCACCGACATGACGATCTTCACGTCAGAGGGCCGCGGCTCGATCGTGTCGATCGAACCGACCGGCACGCCGAGGATGCGGACCTGGTCGCCGGGATACAGGCCGACGGCCGAGGTGAAGTAGCCGATGACGGTCCGGTTATTGCCTTGCGACGACAGCACATACACGCCACCCACCAGCATCGCGACCAGCGCGATGATGATGCCGTAGCGCAGCCCCCTGCTGCCGGCGAGCCGATTCGTCATGGCGACTTCGGCCTGATGATCCAGCGTTCCTGAATCAGCCCGCGCAGGTAGTCGGCGAGGCTGGCCGGCAGCTTGCCCGGCTGGTAGAAGAAGTCGAAGACCATCGCGATCATCGGCGCGGGCAACACGCTGAACACGTTCACGTTGAACCCGGGACCGGAGCCGACGACCTCACCCAGCTCGGTGGCATAGGTGGGCAGCCGCTTGAGCGCCTCGGTGATGTAGTCGCGGCGCTCGTTGAGGTTGGCCAGCACCAGGTTGAGCTTGCTCAGCGCCGGCCCGAACTCCTTGCGATTGTCGGCGACAAAACCGGAAATCTGTTGCGACAGACCGCCGATGCCCGAGATCAACTCGCCGATCGCGGCGCGCCGCTCGTCGAGCGCGGCGAACAACTCGTTGCCGTCGTCAACCAGCTTGTTGACCTGGTCGGCCCGCTGCGACAACACCCCCGTCACCGACTTCGCATGTGCCAGCAGGCCCTGCAGCGCCTCGTCGCGGCGGTTCAGCGTGCGGGACAGCGATGTCACGCCGTCCAGCGCGCCGCGCAGTTCGGGCGTGGCGTCGTGCAGCGTGTCGGTGAGCACGTTCAAGGCCTGCTCGAACTGCGGCTTGTTCAGGTTACTGGCGTTGTTGCCCAGGTCCTCGAGCGCGCCGGCCAGCGTGTACGGCGTCGTCGTGCGGCTCAGCGGAATTGTGGTCGCCTTGCCACTGCCGGCCGGGGTCACCGCGATGGAACGCTCACCGAGGATGGTGTCGGTGCGGATCGCGGCCATGGACTGATCGCCAACGACGACGTGCCGGTCGACGCTGAAGGTCACCTTGGCGCTGTTGCCGGCCAGGCCGACCGAGGCCACCTTGCCCACCTTGAAGCCGGACACGTAAACGGAGTTGCCCGGGTTGATGCCGCCCGCATCGGTGAAGTAGGCGTCGTACATCTTGCCTTGCGGAAAGAACGGCAGGCCCGCGTACCCGAACGCGATGAGCACCACGCAAACCACCAGCACCACACCGAAAATGCCGGTGCGCAACGGGTCGCGTTCGCGCCTTGCGTTACTTGACAAAAGCGCACCTTCCCTTGCTGGGATCCACCGGGCCGCCGAACGGTATCAGGATGTCGCCGCCGGCCGGGCCGTTGATCTTGATCGTCACCGAGCAGAAATAGATGTTGAAGAAGGACCCGTAGGCGCCGAGGGCGGCCAGCCGCAGGTAGTCCTCGCCGAGTTGCTCGACGTCGTTGTTCACCTCGGCCTTGCGGTTGTCCAACTCGGTGGCCAGCGGTCGGGTGTTCTCGAGGATGCCCTGCAGCGGGCGGCGCGAATTTTTCAGCAGCTCAGTCAAGTCCGTGGTGGTGGACGCCAGTGGGGGGATGGCCCCCGCAATCGAGTCCTTGTTCTTGGCCAGCCCGGTGATCAATTGCTGCAACTGGTCGACGCTGGCCGAGAATTGCGCGCTCTTCTGGTCGACGGTGCCCAACACGGTGTTGAGGTTGGTGATCGCGTCGCCAATCAGCTGGTCGCGCTGGCCCAGCGCCGACGAGAACGCGCTCGTGTCGGCCAGCACGTTCGACAACGCTCCGCCCTGGCCCTGCAACAACTGGATCACCGCGCTGCTGATGGTGTTGACCTTGTCGGCGTCCAGGCCCTTGACCAGCGGCCGCAGCCCGCCCAGCAGCGCGTCGAGATCCAGTGCGGGCTGGGTGTGTTGGGAGTTGATCGTGCCGCCGGACGGTAGCTTACGCAGCTCCCCCGGGCCCGAGGTGATCTCCAAATAGCGGTCGCCGACCAGGTTTTCATATCGGATCACCGCTCGCGTCGACGAATACAGCGTGTAGCGGCTGTCCACCCCGAACTTCACGTCGATCGTGTTGTCCTGGTTGAGCTTCACGCCCGTAACCGAGCCGACGGGCACGCCGGCGATGCGAACCTTCTGACCGGCCTTCAGCTTCGACACGTCGGTGAACGTTGCGTGGTAAGTACTTTCGGGCCCGAACCGGAAGTCGCCGAAGACCACCACCAGCGACGCGCTCACCAATATCATGGCCACCGCGAAGATGCTGACCTTGATCAGCATCGACCGGTGCGACGGCATCCCCGCGACCGCCATCAGAAGTCGTCCCGTTCCGCGAAGGCGCCGTGGAACAGGAACTGCAGCGTGGAGGGCGCGTCGAACTGCAGCTCGGTGAACGGCTCGTACGGGATGTTGGCGTTGTCCGTGACGAGGAAGGGCGCCCGGTAGAACGACCCACCGGTCTGCTTGGTCGGGATGTCGGGCAGCCCGCGGCAGTTCGGACCCCCGGAGGCGTTGACGATCGGCAGGGATTCCGGATACGTGTACGACGGCGCGCCCAGGACGAAGCTGGACGACGTGAACAGGCCCGCCTTGCGCACACCGATCAGCGGGGCGAATTCCTTGATGCCGCGCTCGACACCGGCGAAAAAGCAGCCGAATTCGGGCGAGTAGTCGTGGGCCACCTTGATCGGGGCGCGCAACCTGTTGATGGCGTCGATGAAGTTCTGCTCGGCGGGTTCCAACGTCTCGTAGGCGTTGTTGGCCAGGCCGATCGCCGCCAGCAGCGTGTCGTTGAGGTCCTTCTGCTTGTCGACGACCGTCCGGTTGATGGTCGGCAGGTTGTAAAAGACGGTGTTCAGGTCGGGGGCGGCGTCAGCGTAGGTATTGGTCACGATGCCGGCTTGGCGGAAGTCCTCCTGCAGGGCGGGCAGCTTCGGATTCGCCTGGCGCGCCAGCGTGTTCAGCCCCGACAGCAGCGATCCGAAGTCGTCGCCGCGGTTACGCAGCCCTTCGGACAGTGCGCTCAGCGTGCCGTTCAGCTCCACCGGGTCGACCTTGTGGAGCAGGTCGATGAGCGATTGGAACAGCGTATTGACCTCGAGCGCCACCGCGGATGCCTCGACGTGCGCGTCCGGGCGCAGGGATGTCGGCGAAGGGGCTTGGGGCGGAATGAATTCGACCGACTTGGCGCCGAAGATGGTGTTGCCCGCGATGTGCACCGTCGCGTTGGAGGGGACGAAGTGCATCTGATCGCTGCTGATGGCCAACGTCAGCCGAGCCTGGTCACCGGAGTAATCGATGCCGGTGACCTTGCCGATCTGGATGCCGCGGTACTTGACCTTGGCGCCCTTGTCCATCACCAGGCCCGCCCGTGGTGCCGAGACGGTGACGGTATCGGTCGAGGCGAAGGCCGCGGTGTACGAGAGGTAGGTGAGGACGGCGAAGGCCACGATCACGCCGGCCAGCAGCGCCGCTGCCAGCCGAACCGATGAGCGTCGTGATGCGCCGTCCGCCATGTCTTTTCGGGAGCTCCCTTCACCCGGAGAGGTTGAAGTTACCGGACGCGCCGTACACGGCCAGCGAAATGAACAGGGTGATGACGACCACCACGATCAGCGAGGTGCGCACGGCCTGGCCGACCGCGACGCCGACGCCGACCGGGCCGCCGCTGGCGTTGTAGCCGTAATACGTGTGCACCAGCATGACCGCGATGGCCATCACGATGGCCTGCAGGAACGACCACAGCAGGTCCGACGGGATGAGAAACGTATTGAAGTAGTGGTCGTAGAGGCCCTTGGACTGCCCGTTGATGTACACCGTGGTGAACCGGGCGGCGAAGAACGCGGCGAGCACCGACAGCGAGTACAGCGGAATGATCGCGATCAGCCCGGCGATCAGCCGGGTCGACACCAGATAGGAAACCGACTGCACGGCCATGCATTCGACGGCGTCGATCTCCTCGGACACCCGCATGGCGCCCAATTGCGCGGTGGCGCCCGCTCCGATGGTCGCCGCCAGTGCGATGCCCGCGATCACCGGGGCGACGACGCGGACGTTGAGGAACGCCGACAGGAAGCCCGTCAGCGCCTCGATGCCGATGTTGCCCAGCGACGAATATCCCTGCACGGCGATGACGCCACCGGAGGCCAGGGTCAGGAATGCCGCGACCCCGACCGTGCCGCCGATCATGACGAGAGCCCCCGCGCCCAGCGTCATCTCCGCGATGAGCCGGATCGTCTCCTTCCGGTACTGGGTGATCGCCTGCGGAACGTAGCGCACGGTCTTGCCGTAAAAGAGCGCCTGCTCACCGAAATCGTCAACCGGGCCCTGCAGCCGCGACATGAAGCGGCGAAACCGGAGGGTGGCGTCGTAGCTCATCGAGTGCTCACTTGGCGGTGATCCGCACGCCGATGGCCGTCATGACGACGTTGATGACGAACAGGCAGATGAACGCGTAGACGACGGTCTCGTTGACCGCGTTGCCGACGCCCTTCGGTCCGCCCTTGACGGTCAGGCCGCGGTAACACCCGACCAGCCCGGCCATCACGCCGAACAGCAGCGCTTTGACCTCGGCGAGGACCAACTCGCGCAAGCCGGTGAGCACGGTCAGGCCGTTGATGAACGCGCCCGGGTTGACGCCCTGCAGGAAGACCGAGAACACGTAACCGCCGGACAGGCCGATGGCGCACACCAGGCCGTTGAGCAGCAGCGCGACCACCGTCGACGCCAAAACCCTTGGCACCACGAGCCGGTGGACCGGGTCGATGCCGAGCACGCGCATCGCGTCGATCTCTTCCCGGATGGTGCGGGCACCGAGGTCGGCGCAGATCGCGGTGGCGCCTGCGCCCGCGACGACGAGCACCGTCACCACCGGGCCGAGCTGGGTGATGGTGCCGAAAGCCGTTCCGGCGCCCGACAAGTCGGCGGCGCCGATCTCGCGCAGCAGGATGTTGAGGGTGAATGCGACCAGCACGGTGAACGGGATGGACACCAGCAGCGTCGGCACCAGCGATACCCGGGCGATCATCCACGTCTGTTCGAGGAACTCGCCAAATTGAAACGGCCGTCGAAAAGTCTCGCGGCCGGTGTCGATCATCATCTCGAAGAACCCGCCGACAGCGCGAGCGGGAACCGAAAGTTGTTCTATCAACTTAGCCGCCCCCCTCTGCTGCTCGCGGCGAAGCCTGTGTGTCGCCTTAACGTTGTCTTCGGTCGCATGCGGCTCGGTGTCAGCCGGATCATATTAACTCAGAGAAAGAGCACCATGTCAATGAACAGCATTTCCGTATCCGAACCGTTAATTTGGCCAGGTCAGGGGTGTTGTTGAGGGTTCAATCTGACACGTGTTCTACTCGGCATTTTCAGCTAAAAAAGCGGGTTTACCCCGTCATTGCTCCATGAGGTTGACGGCGGAAAAGTTCCGCTCCGGATCGCGTCCAGCAAAGTATTCCTGGAGGGCGCCGCTGAGCTGGCCGGGCTCCCAGGCCGGCCCGTCCGCCTTGAATCTGTGCTCGGCCGTCGGTGCGGCGACAAGTGTCACCTGCGGCCCGTAAACGATGAAGACCTGCCCGTTGACCTCCGCGGCAGCGGGCGATGACAAGAACTTGACCAGGCTCACCACGTGCTCGGGCGAGAGCGGGTCGATGCCGCCTTCCTCCACCTCCGGTGCGTCACCGAAGACGTCGGCCGTCATCGCCGTGCGGGCCCGCGGGCAGATCGCGTTCGCGCACACTCCGTAGCGGCCGAGCGCCCGCGCGGCCGTGAGGGTGAGCGAGATGATGCCGGCCTTGGCCGCGCCGTAATTGGCCTGCCCCACCGGCCCGACCAGGCCGGCTTCTGATGCGGTGTTGACGATCCTGCCGAAGATCTGACCGCCCGCGTCCTTTGCCTTGCCGCGCCAGTAGGTGGCCGCGTTGCGGGTCAGCAGGAAATGGCCGCGCAGGTGCACGGCGATGACGATGTCCCATTCCTCGTCGGACATGTTGAACAGCATCCGGTCGCGGGTGATCCCGGCGTTGTTCACCACGATGTCCAGGCCGCCCAGCCCGTCGGCGGTGGCCACGAGCTCGTCGGCGGTCGCGCGCTGGCTAATGTCGCCGGCCACCGCGACCGCCTTGGCCCCTGCCGAGTTGATCTCGTCGATGACGTCGGAGGCGTCCAGCGCGGCGGCGATGTCGTTGACGACGACGGTGGCGCCCAGCCCGGCCAAGCCGAGCGCCTCGGCGCGCCCCAGCCCCGCGGCCGCGCCGGTTACCACCGCGACCTTTCCGGATAGATCGGTCGCGTTTGTGCTGCTAGTCAATTTATGAATACCTCTAGTCTGTGTTCAGTCTTCTCGGAGCAGCGCGGCGCGCGGGCACTCGGCGATCGCCTGCTCGGCCAGCTGCTCCCGGTCGGGCGGAATCGGATCGATCTTCACGACGGCATAGTCTTCATCGTCCAGATCGAAGAGGTCGGGTGCGATTCCCAAGCACACCGCGTTCCCTTCACACCGGTCACGATCCACGATCACCCGCACGGCACCCTCCTCGAAACTGGCCCTCAACCTGAGCACACGCCCTATCGGTTCGTAGGTCCACCATAGGGCCCCGGTGCGCCAGGCGAAACGGTCGCTGGATTCCCAGACTAGAACGTGTTACAACCGGGGAGGCGAACGGGTAGCCGTTGGTCGAGCTACGCGTGTCACGTTAACCAAAGGACGGCTGGAATGCGCATCAGTTACACCCCTGAACAGGAGGAGCTGCGTCGCGAGCTGCGGTCGTACTTCACCAAGCTCATGACCCCGGAGCGTCGCGCGGCGCTGACGTCGACCGAGGGCGAGGTCGGGACCGGCAACGCGTATCGCGACACCGTCGCGCAGATGGGCAAGGACGGGTGGCTCACCCTGAACTGGCCCAAGGAGTACGGCGGCCAGGACCGCTCCCCGATGGACTCGCTGATCTTCACCGACGAGGCCGCGGTCGCCGGCGTGCCCGTGCCGTTCCTGACGATCAACAGCGTGGCGCCGACCATCATGGCCTTCGGCACCGACGAGCAGAAGAAGTTCTTCCTGCCCAAAATCGCGGCCGGCGAACTGCATTTCTCCATCGGCTACTCCGAGCCCGGCGCCGGGACCGACCTGGCCAACCTGCGCACCACCGCGGTGCGCGACGGCGACGACTACGTGATCAACGGCCAGAAGATGTGGACCAGCCTGATCGCCTATGCCGACTGGGTCTGGCTGGCGGTGCGCACCAACCCGGAGGCCAAGAAGCACCGCGGCATCTCGATGCTGACCGTGCCGACCACCGCCGAGGGCTTCTCCTGGACGCCGGTGCACACCATGGCCGGTGTGGACACCAGTGCCACGTATTACTCCGACGTGCGGGTGCCCGTGACCAACCTGATCGGCGAGGAGAACGGCGGCTGGAAACTGGTGACCAACCAGCTCAACCACGAGCGGGTCGCGCTGGTGTCGCCGCAACCGATCTTCCTGGCCCTGCGCGAGGTTCGCGAGTGGGCGCAGAACACCAAGGACGGCGGCGGAGCCCGGCTCATCGACTCCGAGTGGGTGCAGCTGAATCTGGCCCGGGTGCACGCCAAGGCCGAGGTGCTCAAGCTGATCAACTGGGAGCTCGCGTCGTCGGACAGCGAATCGCTGAACCCGGCGGACGCGTCGGCGGCCAAGGTCTACGGGACCGAGCTCGCGACGGAGGCCTACCGGCTACTGATGGAGGTGCTCGGCACCGCGGCGACGGTCCGCCAGGATTCGCCGGGTTCGCTGCTGCGCAGCCGGGTCGAGCGGATGCACCGGGCCTGCCTGATCCTGACGTTCGGCGGCGGCACCAACGAAGTGCAGCGCGACATCATCGGGGTGGTCGCGCTGGGCCTGCCCCGAGCCAACCGCTAGAGCTTCCTCTATATATAAGGACGAGAATTCATGGACTTCACGACGACAGAAGCGGCACAGGACCTCGGCGGGTTGGTCGACACCATCGTGGACGCGGTGTGCACGCCGCAGCACCACCGCGAGCTGGACGGGCTGGAGCAACGATTCGACCGCGCGCTGTGGGACAAGCTGGTCGAGGCCGACATCCTGACCAGCGCGGCGCCGGCGTCATTGGGCGGCGACGGCTTCGGCGTGCTCGAGCAGGTCGCCATTCTGGTGGCGCTGGGCCACCAGCTGGCCGCGGTGCCCTACCTGGAATCGGTGGTGCTGGGCGCCGGGGCGCTGGCCCGGTTCGGCTCCGAGGAACTGCAGCAGGCCTGGGGCGCGCCGGCGGTGCGGGGTGAGAAGATCCTCACCGTCGCGCTCGACGGCGAGATGGGTGAGGGGGCCGTGCAAGCGGTCAGCGACGGTGCGGGCTACCGCCTGACCGGGACGCGCACCCAGATCGGCTTCGCGCCCGTCGCCGACGCCTTCCTGGTTCCGACCGAAACCGATTCCGGGGCAGCCGTTTTCCTCGTCGCAGCCGACGACCCGGGCGTCACGGTGACGGCGCTGCAGACCACCGGCCGGGGCAGTGTCGGGCACCTGGCGCTGGACGGGACGCAGGTGGACGCCGCGCGGATCGTGGGTGACGGCGTTGTCGCCGTCTGGCTCGACACGCTGATTACCCTGGGGCGCAGCGCGTTTCAGCTCGGGGTGCTTGAGCGAGGATTGCAGATGACGGCCGAATACGCGCGCACCCGTGAGCAGTTCGACCGCCCGATCGGCAGCTTCCAGGCGGTGGGACAGCGGCTGGCCGACGGGTACATCGACGTCAAGGGATTGCGGTTGACGCTCACCCAGGCGGCCTGGCGGGTGTCGGAGGACATGGCCGCCGACATCGACGTGGCCAGCGCGGCGTTTTGGGCCGCCGACGCCGGGCACCGGGTGGCGCACACCATCGTGCACATCCACGGTGGCGTCGGCGTCGACACCGATCACCCGGTGCACCGTTACTTCCTGGCCGCCAAGGAAATCGAGTTCGCGTTGCACGGCGCCACCGGACAGTTGCGCCGCATCGGCCGCGAACTGGCGGAAACGCCGGCCTGAGGGCGACGTCCGTGGCACAGGCGGGGTCACCGTGGGCTTCGTGATCCCAGCCGACCCGACCGTCACCAAGCTCCTGGTTCCGCTGGCCGAAATCGACGACCGCGGCGTCTATTTCGAGGACACGTTCGTCAGCTGGCGTGATCACCTCCGGCACGGTGCCACGATCGCGGCGGCGCTGCGTGCGCGCCTCGACCCGGCCAAGCCGCCGCACGTCGGCGTGCTGCTGGAGAACACCCCGTTCTTCTCGGCGATGCTGGTGGCAGCCGGGATGTCCGGCATCGTGCCGGTGGGGCTCAACCCGGTGCGCCGCGGTGAGGCGCTGGCCCGCGACATCGCCCACGCCGACTGTCAAGTGGTGCTTGCCGATTCGAAGTCGGCCGAGCCGCTGGGCGACATCGAACATGTCAACGTCGAGTCCGCGGCGTGGACCGCCGAGCTGGACGCGCATCGCGACGCCGAGCCCCGTTTTCAGTCCGCCTCGGCCGCGGACCTGTTCATGCTGATCTTCACCTCGGGCACCAGCGGGGAACCCAAGGCGGTGAAGTGCAGCCATGGCAAGGTCGCGATCGCCGGCGTGACGATGACGCAGCGCTTCGGCCTGGGGCGCGACGACGTCTGCTACGTGTCGATGCCGTTGTTCCATTCCAACGCGGTGCTGGTCGGCTGGGCGGTGGCCACGGCATGCCAGGGGTCAATGGCGTTGCGGCGCAAGTTCTCCGCGTCTGGCTTCTTGCCGGACGTCCGCCGCTACGGCGCCACCTACGCCAACTACGTCGGCAAGCCGTTGTCGTACGTGCTCGCCACGCCGGAGCGGCCCGACGACGCCGACAACCCACTGCGGGCGGTCTACGGCAACGAGGGCGTGCCCGGCGACATCGAACGCTTCGGCCACAGGTTCGGGTGCGTCGTACAGGACGGGTTCGGCTCGACCGAGGGCGGTGTGGCGATCGCCCGCACGCCCGACACCCCGCCGGGCGCGCTGGGCCCGCTGCCGGAGGGCGTCGACATCGTCGACCCCGACACCGGCGAGCCGTGCCCCGTCGGGGTGGTCGGCGAGATCGTGAACACCGCCGGGCCAGGCCGCTTCGAGGGTTACTACAACGACGAGGCCGCCGAGGCAGAGCGGATGGCCGGCGGCATCTACCACAGCGGCGACCTGGGCTACCGCGACGAGGCCGGCTACGCGTATTTCGCCGGACGGCTTGGTGATTGGATGCGGGTGGACGGGGAGAACCTGGGCGCGGCCCCGATCGAGCGCGTGCTGCTGCGCTACCCCGACGCCACCGAGGTCGCGGTGTACGCGGTGCCCGACCCGGTCGTCGGCGACCAGGTGATGGCCGCGTTGGTCATGGCGGCCGGCGTCGAGTTCGATCCCGAAAAGTTCCGGGCTTTCCTGGCCGAACAACCCGACCTGGGCCCCAAGCAGTGGCCGTCGTACGTGCGGGTGAGCGCTGAGCTACCGCGAACGGTGACCTTCAAGGTGCTCAAGCGGCAGTTGTCGGCGCAGGGTGTCGACTGCGGTGATCCGGTATGGCCGATTCGCCGGTAGCGCCCCCCATCGAGGCGAGCTTCGGGAACCTGGCCGCCACCGTCCCCGCGACCATCGGCATCGCGATCGCTCGCCCGGGTATTGCCGAGGTGTACTCGTTGGGCCGGTGGTCGTCCGGCGTCGCATGGTCAACGATCAAGGTGCCGTTGGCGATTGCGGCCCTGCGCGCCGATCCGGGGCGCGCCCGGGATCTGGTCGTCAAGGCCATCACCGAATCCGACAACCATGCCTCCGAGCAATTGTGGTCCCAGCTGGGCGAGCCGGCGGAGGCCGCCGGGCGGGTGGGCGCCGTCGTCAACGAATGCGGCGACCCGGACACCGTGGTCGAATGGCAACGACTTCGACGCGGCTACACCGCGTTTGGGCAGACGCAATGGGCGCTGGGCCGGCAGGCGCGCTTCGCCGCAAAGCTTCCGGGCATCGCCGACGCGGCCCCCGTCGTCGACCTCATGCGCCGCCTCACTCCCGCCCAACGATGGGGGTTGGCCGCCAAAGGGTTCGCCGCCAAGGGGGGTTGGGGCCCCGGGGTGCGCGGCGACTACCTGGTCAGGCAATTCGGCATCGTGCCAACGGATTCCGGGCATGTGGGTGTGGCGCTGGCGGCCCAGGCCCACGCGTTCGAGGCCGGCGTCGAGGTCGTCGACGCGATGACGGACTGGCTCGTCGCACACCTTCCGGCGCTGAGCGAGCGGTGAGGCGGCGCACGGCCGCCCAATCCTAGCCCGTCAGTGAGGGCACCACGGCGTCAATCAGATGCGGCCCCGGTTCGGCCAGTGCCACGCGGAGGGCATCGGCGAACTCCTCGGCCGTGGTGACGCGCCGCGCGGGCACTCCCATGCCCTCGGCGATCTTGACGAAATCCATGGTGGGACGCGATAAGTCGAGCAGGTCGAGCGCCTTGGGGCCGGGCGACGACCCGGCCCCGACGCGGCCCAGCTCGATCCGCAAGATGTCGTAGGCGCTGTTGTCGTAGAGCACGGTGGTCACGTTGAGGTTTTCGCGCGCCTGGGTCCACAACCCCGAGATCGTGTACATCGACGACCCGTCGGATTCCAGGCACAGCACCGGACGATCGGGCGCGGCCACCGCGGCCCCCACCGCGGCGGGAATACCGTAGCCGATCGCGCCGCCGGTCAGCGTCAGCCAATCATGGGCCGGCGCACCGGCCGTGGCCCGCTCCAGCATGATGCCCGACGTGTTCGACTCGTCGACGACGATCGCCCCTTCCGGCAGGAGCGCCCCGATCACCTCGGCCGCCGACGCGGACGTCAGCGCACCCGTGGGCAGCTGCGGACGCGACGCGGCCGCCAGCGGGGCGGCCGTCCCGGGCGCCACCTCCTCGGCCAACGCAACCAAAGCGTTTGCGGCGCAGTTGTATTCGGCGAGCACATGCACCTGGCAGCCGGCCGGCACCAGGTCGCTGGGCATGCCCGGGTAGGCGAAGAACGACACCGGCGACTTGGCGCCCGCCAGCACCAGGTGCTTGGCGCCGTTGAGCTGGGCGGTGGCCGCCTCGGCGAAGTAGGCCAGCCGCTCGACGGCGGGGACCCCGGCGCCGCGCTCCAGCCGGGCCGGGAACGTCTCGCACAACAGCCTGGCCCCGGTCGCCTCGGCGATTCGGGCGGCCGCCGCCAGCCCGGGCCCTCGGGTGGCGTCGCCGCCGATCATGAGCACCGCGGGCTCCCCCGAACGCAAAACCTCGAGCACCTCGGACGCCAGGGCGGGATCGGGTCGCGGCGGCTCGGCGGGCGGAGTTCGCGCCGGTTGCCCGCCGTCCGACCAGGACACGTCAGCGGGCAGGATCAGCGTCGAAATATGCGATCCCGACCGGCTGGCGGCGATCGCCTCCGCGGCGTCGGACGCGACGTCGGCGGTCTGCTCGGTGCGGCGCAGCCATCCCGAGACGGTGCCGGCCAGGGCGTCGATGTCGGATTCCAGTGGGGCGTCGTACTTTTTGTGATAGGTGGCGTGGTCGCCGACGACCACCACCATCGGCACCCGGGCGCGGCGCGCGTTGTGCAGGTTGGCGAGGCCGTTACCCAGCCCGGGGCCCAGGTGCAACAGCACCGCGGCCGGCCGACCGGCCATGCGCGCGTATCCGTCGGCCGCGCCGGTGGCCACTCCCTCGAAAAGGGCCAGCACGCCCCGCATTTGGGGCACCGCGTCGAGTGCGGCCACGAAGTGCATCTCCGAGGTGCCGGGATTGGCGAAGCACACGTCGACGCCGCCGTCGGCCAGGGTATTGATCAGGGCTTGTGCGCCGTTCACCTGTTTGCCTCCAGTTTGAAAACACGTTGGGCGTTGCCGCGCAAGAAGTCTCGGCGGGCGTCGTCGCTGAGCCCAAGTTCATCCAGTCCCGCGAGAGCGTGGCTGTGGATGATCATCGGGTAGTTGGTGCCGAACAAGACCTTGCGTTGCCCGGTGCCGGTTTTCATGAACCTGACGAGCTCTTCCGGCAGCCGCTTGATGGTGTAGGCCGAGGTGTCGATGTAGACGTTCTCGTGCTTGCGGGCGACGGCCACCATCTCCTCGGTCCACGGGTAGCCGACGTGGCCGCAGACGATGACCAGTTCGGGAAAGTCGAGGGCCACCTGGTCGATGTAGGGAATCGGCCGCCCGGTCTCCGACGGCCGCAGCGGGCCGGTGTGACCGACCTGGGTGCAGAACGGCACCCCGGACTCCACGCATTCCGCGAACAGCGGGTAGTAGCGGCGGTCGGTAGGGGGCGCATCCCACAACCAGGGCACCACCCGCAAGCCGAGGAATCCCTCCTTCAGGCGGCGCCGCAGTTCGCGGACCGCGACCATCGGGCGATCGAGGTCGACCGTGGCCAGACCGGCGAACCGGGTCGGGTGCGACCGCACCCATCCCGCGACCTCGTCGTTGGAGACCAAGTCCTGGCCGGCCGGGCCGAGCCACGCACTCAGCACGCCGAAGTCGACGCCGGCGGCGTCCATCGCCGCGAGGGTTGCTTCGATCGGGACGTCGGTGTCGGGGATCGATCCCCCGGTCCAACGCCGCAGCGAGGCCAGCATGTCGCTGCGCAGAAACCGTTGCGTCGGATGTTGCATCCACACGTCGATCGTCATCGCGATTCGACTCTAGACCCACCACGCAGTGGGTCACGCCACTAGGAGCCGGTCAGGTTGTTACGTGGCTCGCATGCACTTCGTCGGCGGGGCGCGCCTCGGTCTGCTCCTTGGCCCACCGGTAGTCGGGCTTGCCCGCGGGCGACCGCTTGACCTCGTCGACCAGCCAAAGGCTCCGTGGCACTTTGTATCCCGCGATCTCGGAGCGCACGAAGCTGTCCAGCTCCGCGAGCGAGGGCCGAGCCCCGGGCCGCGCCTGCACGACGGCGGCCACATGCTGTCCGTAGCGGGGATCGGGCACGCCGACCACCAGGGCATCGAAGACGTCGGGGTGGCCCTTGAGCGCGGCCTCGACCTCCTCGGGGTAGATCTTCTCGCCGCCGCTGTTGATCGACACCGAGCCGCGGCCCAGCATCGTGACCGTGCCGTCCTCCTCGACCAAGGCCCAGTCGCCCGGGATCGCGTAGCGAACACCGTTGATGGTCCGGAACGTTTCGGCCGTCTTCTTCTCGTCCTTGTAGTAGCCGACCGGGATGTTGCCCTTCTTGGCGATGAAACCGCGCACGCCCGAGCCGGGCTTCACCTCGTTGCCGTCCTCGTCGAGCACGACGGTGCGGTGGTCGATCGTGACGCGGGGCCCACCGCTGTGCGGGGCGTCTTTGGCGACGATGCTGGTGCCACCAAAGCCGGTCTCCGAGGAGCCGATCGAGTCGGTGATGACCCGGTTGGGCAGCAGCTCGAGCAGGCGCTCCTTGATGCTCGGCGAGAACAACGCCGCGGTGCTGCCCAGCATGAACAGCGACGACAGGTCGTAGTCGTTTTGCTTGTCAAGCGCATCGAGCAACGGCCGGGCCATCGCGTCGCCGGTGAAGAACAGCATGTTCACCTTGTGATCGTGGATCGTGCGCCAGACCTCGTCGGCGTTGAATTCCGGTGTCAGAACGGTGGTTTGGCCCGAGAAGAGCGCCCTCCAGGTGGCCGACTGGGTGGCGCCGTGGATCATCGGCGGAATCGGATAGTGGATCATCGGCGGGTTGGTGGCGGCGGCCTTGGCCAGATCGTATTCGTCCTTGACGAATTCACCCGTGGCGAAGTCGGTTCCACCGAGCAGCACCCGGTAGACGTCCTCGTGACGCCACATCACGCCCTTCGGAAACCCGGTGGTGCCACCGGTGTACAGCAGGTAGATGTCGTCGGCGCTGCGCGGGCCGAAGTCACGCTCGGGCGAGCTGTCGGCGAACGCTCCGTAGAACTCGACCCCACCGTAGCGCTGGTAGTCGTTGTCGGAGCCGTCCTCGATGACGAGAATCGTCTTGACGTTCGGGGTGTCCGGCAGCACGTTGGCGACGCGGTCGGAGTACTGGCGCTCGTGGACCAGGGCGACCATGTCGGAGTTGTCGAACAAGTAGCGCAGCTCGCCCTCGACGTAGCGGTAATTGACGTTGACGATGATCGCGCCGGCCTTGACGATGCCGAGCATCGCGATGACGATCTCGATGCGGTTGCGGCAGTAAAGCCCGACCTTGTCGTCCTTCTTGACGCCCTGGTCGATCAGGTAGTGGGCGAAACGGTTGGCCTTCTCCTCCAGCTCGGCGTAGGTGAGCTTCTCGTCGCCGGAGATGAGGGCAACACGGTCAGGCACAGCGTCGATGGCGTGCTCGGCAAGGTCGGCAATATTCAGGGCCACGGCCACCAAATTAGAACGTGTTACATTTCTTGACAAGCTCACCCCCAACGCCGACCGAAAGGCACCCGCCGTGGCCGAGTCTCCAGCAAACGAGCAAACGGGACCTGACGCACTCGTCGAACAGCGCGGTCACACCCTGATCGTCACGTTGAACCGGCCGCACGCCCGTAACGCGCTGAGCACCGAAATGATGGAAATCATGGTTCAGGCCTGGGACCGCGTCGACGATGACGACGACATCCGGTGCTGCATCCTGACGGGGGCCGGTGGCTACTTCTGCGCCGGCATGGATCTCAAGACGGCGACCAAGAAACCGCCGGGCGACTCCTTCAAGGACGGCAGCTACGACCCGTCACGGATCGACGCGTTGCTCAAGGGGCGCCGACTGACAAAACCGCTCATCGCGGCCGTCGAGGGACCCGCGATCGCCGGAGGAACCGAGATCCTGCAGGGCACCGACATCCGGGTGGCCGGTGAGAGCGCCAAATTCGGCATCTCGGAAGCCAAGTGGAGCCTGTACCCGATGGGCGGGTCCGCCGTGCGGCTGGTGCGGCAGATCCCCTACACGGTGGCCTGCGACCTGCTGCTGACCGGACGGCACATCACCGCCGCCGAAGCGAAGGAGATGGGCCTGATCGGGCACGTCGTCCCGGACGGTCAGGCACTGACCAAGGCACTGGAGATCGCCGAGATCATCGAGAACAACGGCCCGCTTGCCGTTCAGGCGATCCTGCGGGCGATCCGGGAAACCGAGGGATTGCACGAGAACGACGCGTTCAAGATCGACACCCAGATCGGCATCAAGGTGTTCCTGTCCGACGACGCCAAGGAAGGCCCGCGGGCCTTCGCCGAGAAGCGCAAGCCCGAGTTCAAGAACCGCTAACGCACCATTCGCCACACCAGCACCTCTGCTGGGTGAGTGCCTTGGTGCCCGCCTCACAGAAGCCCTGTGTCAAGTAGCGGTTTCTGAGCGCTGGTTGAGCAGGGTTTGGAGGGCTTGGTGTTGGGCGGGATCGT
>NZ_LZKK01000286.1 GCF_001672815.1 Mycobacterium sp. E796
CACCGACACGCTGTTGCGGCACCCCACAACAGGCCGCCGCGGCCGCCGGCGCCGCCGAGCGCGGCGGGGCCACCGGTGCCGCCGTTGCCGCCATTTCCGACGAGAAAGCCCGCGGGTCCGGCCGCGCCGCCGGGCGCGCCGGTGGCGGTGCTGTTGCCACCGTTGCCGCCGTTGCCGGCCAAGAATCCGCCCGGACCGCCGGGAGTTCCCAGGCCCTGGGCGGTCGTTATGCCGTTGGCGCCGTTGCCGATCAGCGGGCGCCCGAACAGCGTGTCGGTGGGCGCGTTGATCACGCCCAGCACGTCCTGCTGGAGCGCCTCCAGCGGTGTGGCGTTGGCCGCCTCGGTGGCCGCGTAGGCGCCCGCCCCCGCGTTGAGGGTCTGCACCAACTGCACGTGAAACGCGGCGGCCTGGCTGCTCAGTGTCTGATACGCCGAAGCGTATTGAGAAAACATCGCCGCGATGGCCGTCGACACCTCGTCGCCGGCCGCCGCGAGCAGGCCCGTCGTGGGCCCCGCCGCCGCGGCCTGGGCCGCGCTGATAGTCGAACTGAGGTTCGCCAAAGTTGTTGTGGCATCAGACATTACTTCGGGAACCGCCAACACAAACGACATCCGACCCCTCCAGCAACGGCACATGAAGCGGTCGCGGCCCGAATACAGCGACAAGCGGATCTTAGCGATTCCGGGTGCTGGAAGCGCTGTTTTTCACGCGATCGCGCGTAGTTTGACCGTGAGTCGCGCGGCCTGCGTCAGCAGCGGCAATCGAACCGTTTGCGGTTTAGGTGTCGAAGGTCATTGTCCCTAAACCGGTTGGGCCGTAGGAGAGGTAGATCGGATGCTGGAGGAACGGCGCGATCCCGGTGTTGAAGAAACCCCCCAGGAAACTCGACGCGACGCTCGTCTGTTGTGCCCCGACCGTCGTGGTGTACAGCAGCGTCGTCCCGTCGGGCGTGTAGACGGAGACCGTGGTTCCCGCCGGAAGGTATCCACCCGAGTTGGGCGGCCCCAGGTTGTCGGGCACTGAGCCGCCCAGACCGCCGGAATCGATGTACGCGCCGGTGGTTTGTTGCAGGGCGCCGTTATTGATCCGGATGTCGAGGTTGGTGATCGGGGCCCCCGTCACCGACGCGTACGACGGTAGTGGGTTGGGACCAAAGTTGACGGTCCCCGCGGGCTCGTTGATGAGCAGACCCTGACCGAAGGCGCCCGGCAACGCCGTCACCGGGCTGGAATTGGTCGGACCGTAGCCGTTGGCGCCGACGCCCAAGATGGCGGGCGCCTGCGATGCCGGATAGGAGAAGATGAAGTTCTGGGTTATGGAGGTGACGACCGCGACGGTCGTCGGTGCGGTCACGATTCCGTTCCCGAAATTCACCGTCGTCGTGTAGGTGTCGTAATTCTCAGTCAGGTAGTTGCCGAATCCGCCGTACGTGGTGCTGCCGTGTCCCGTGGCGGTGCCGAGGCTGGCGATATTGACATCCTGGGGCGGCAGGATGAGGCCTTTGGATCCGGTGTCGAGGATCACCGGCACAGTCGGCCCCCCGCCGACCGAGATATTCACATACAGGTCTTGGCCTTGCAGCTGGAGCGGGATGGTGGCCAGGCCGGGAGCGCCGGTAGCCCCGGGCGCGCCCAACAAGCTGCCAGGGCCGCCGGCGCCGCCGAGCGCGGCGGGGCCGCCCGTTCCGCCGTTGCCGCCGTTTCCGAGGAGTAGGCCGGCGGGACCGCCGGCGCCACCGGGCGCCCCGGGGGCGGTGCTGTTGCCGCCGTTGCCGCCATTGCCGGCCAAGATTCCGCCCGGACCGCCGGGAGTGCCCACCCCCTGGGCGGTCGTTATGCCGTTGGCGCCGTTGCCGATTAGCGGGCGCCCCAGCAGGGTGTCGGTCGGCGCGTTGATCAGCCCCAGCACGGCTTGTTGGAGCGTCTGCAGCGGCGAGGCGTTGGCCGCCTCGGTGGCCGCGTAGGCCGCCGCCCCCGCGTTGAGGGTCTGCACCAACTGCGTGTGAAACGCCGCGGCTTGGCCGCTGAGCGTCTGATACGCCGAGCCGTAGGACGAAAACATCGCCGCGATGGCTGTCGACACCTCGTCGCCGGCCGCCGCGAGCACGCCCGTCGTGGGCGCCGCAGCGGCCGCCTGGGCCGCCCTGATCGCCGACTCGATGCTCGCCAAACTTGTTGTGGCATCAGTCATTACTTCGGGAACCGCCAACACAAACGACATCCGACCCCTCCAGCAACGGCACATGAAGCGGTCGCGGCCCGACTACAGCGACAAGCGGATATTAACGCTTCTAACTGGCGAAAGTGGTTGTTTTCAGCGGGAATTCGGCCACGCGGCGGCGGTCAGCGGGTTGTGTGCTGCATTGTGCGTAAGCGTTTCAACGAGAGTCGCGCGGCCTGCGTCGAGATGGCCGGGGAGAGGCGGTCCAGGTACCAAAATGCCTTCCACCACGCCGGCACGATGATGATCGCGTGATTGCGCGATACGGCGCGAAGGACGCGATCGGCGAACTTCTCGGGAGCCATGGGCCGCATCGGCTCCCAAAACTTGAGCAGCGCCTCGTCGCTGGCGCCGGTCTTGGTCATCCGCCCGTAAGCGCCGCCGGTGAGGATCGGGGTCCGGATGGCGCCGGGGCACAGCACCGACACCTTGATGCCATGGCGTTCGGCCTCCACCCGCAGCGCCCGCGAGATCGCGACCACGGCGTGCTTGGCGGCGGTGTAGCTCACCGCGCCGGGCGAGGGGAGCAGGCCGGCCATCGAGGCCGTGTTCACGATGTGGCCCGAGCGCTGCCGGATCATGATGGGGTACACCGCCTGGACACCGTGGATCACGCCGTGCAGGTTCACGTCGAGGACGTCGTTCCAGTCGCCGATGGTGTACGAGTCGACCTCGCCGCCCACCCCGATGCCGGCGTTGTTGAACAGGTAGTCGATCCGCCCCGATGGCCGCGCCGCCTCGGTGACGGCGCGCTCGAACGCGGGGTAGTCGCGCACGTCGAGCTCGATCGCGTGCGCCTTACCGCCACCGGTGCCGAGGCGCTGCGCCAGTTCCTGTGCCGCCTCGAGTTGGCGATCGGCGATCCAGACCTCGGCGCCCCCGTCGGCCAGCTTGGTGGCCAGCGCGGCGCCGATGCCGGACGCGCCGCCGGTGACGAATGCGACCTTCCCGGTGAAGCTCACGCCTCGTTGAATTCCCCACGCAGGCCGGCGGCGAACCGTTGCGCCTCCTCCCAGGTGGGTAGCAGGCCGGAGGCGCGGACCTCGTCCAGGCTCGGGGCCGCGGCGTCGCGGTCGGACAGGCTGGGGGTGACGCCGTCGACCAGCGGCCAGTCGATGGCCAGCGCCGGGTCCGTCGCGCAGATGGTGTGCTCGCGTTGCGGCTTGTATTCCGTCGAGCACAGGTACATGACGGTCGAATTGTCTTGCAGCGCAAGGAAGGCGTGCCCGAGGCCCTCGGAGATGTAGATCGTCCGGCGGTCCTGGTCGTCGAGCAGAACCGAGTCCCACTGCCCAAAAGTCGGTGAGCCCACTCGGATGTCGACGACGACGTCGAAGACCGAACCGGACAGGCAGGTCACGTATTTCGCCTGGCTCGGTGGCAGCTGGGCGAAGTGCAGTCCGCGCAGCACGCCGGCCGACGACACCGAGCAGTTGGCCTGCCGCACGTCGAGCCGGTGGCCGGCGAACGCGGTGAAGTCGCGGTCGGTGAGCCATTCGAAGAAGTAGCCGCGGGAGTCACCGTGAATGGTGGGAGTGATTTCCCACGCGCCCGGGACGGCGAGCTCTCGAACTTTCATGTCACTGACCCCGTTCTTCGTAGCGGCCCTCGGTGGCCTCCTTGAGGGGCCGCCACCACGACTCGTTCGCGCGATACCACTCGATGGTGGCACGCAGGCCCTCCTCAAAGTTGGCATGCTTTGGCGTCCAACCCAATTCGTTGTACAGCGTGGTCGGGTCGATCGCATACCGCAGGTCGTGGCCGGCGCGGTCGGTGACGTGGTCGAAGTCGTCGGGATCGCGTCCCAGCGCCTGCAGGATCGCGCGCATGACCGTCAGGTTGTCGCGCTCGCCCTCGGCGGCGATGAGGTAGGTCCGGCCGTTCTCGCCCTTTTCCAGGATTCGCCGGACCGCGCTGTTGTGGTCCTCGACGTGGATCCAGTCCCGAACGTTGGCGCCCCCTCCGTACAGCTTGGGGCGGCGCCCGGTGAGCACGTTGGTGATCTGGCGCGGGATGAACTTTTCGACGTGCTGATACGGCCCGTAGTTGTTCGAGCAGTTGGAGATCGTCGCGCGCACGCCGTAGGACCGCACCCAGGCGCGGACGAGCAGGTCGCTGGCGGCCTTCGTCGCCGAGTACGGGCTCGACGGGTTGTAGGGCGTCGACTCGGTGAACCGGCTGGGCTCGTCGAGCTCCAGATCGCCGTAGACCTCGTCGGTGGAGACGTGGTGCAGCCGGACATCGTGGCGCCGCACGGCCTGCAGGATCGCGAAGGTCCCGACCACGTTGGTCTGCAGGGTCGTCCACGGGTCTTCCAGCGAGTTGTCGACGTGGGTCTCGGCGGCGAAGTGCACGACGGCGTCGGACTCGGCGACCAGCGCGGCGACCAGCGCCGCATCGGCGATGTCGCCCTTCACCACCGTGATTGCGTCCTCGACGTCGGCCAGCGACTCGCGCCGCCCGGCGTAGGTGAAGGCGTCCAGCACCGTCACGGAATCCTCGGGGTGCTCGCGCACCGTGCTGTGCACGAAGTTCGCGCCGATGAAGCCGGCTCCACCGGTGACCAGCAATCGCATGGTCACACACCCTAACCGAGCGGAATGATCAGTTTGGGGCAGTTAGCCCTAATGGCCCCGCCAGCTCGCGAAGCGCCGACACCAGCGCCTCGTCGTTTGCCGTCCCCAGCACCTGGACCGCCACGTGATCGGCGCCGGCTTCGCAATGTTCACCGAGGCGCCGCGCAATGTCCTCCGGGGTGCCATGGGCCACCACGGCGTCGATCAGCCTGTCGCTGCCCGGGCTGCGGACGTCGTCCTGGGTGAACCCCAGCCGCTGCCAGTTGTTCACGTAGTTGCTCAGCTTCAGGTAGTAGTCGACGGTCTGCCGGCCGATCGCGCGCGCCTTCTCGGGGTCGGTGGACAGCACCACCTTGTGCTCCGGTGCCAGGAACACCGACCCGCCCACCTGTTCGCGCGCCTTGGCCGTGTGTTCGGGCGTGGTCAGGTATGGGTGCGCGCCGGCGGCGCGTTCGGCCGCCAGCCGCAGCACCCGCGGCCCCAGCGCCGCGAGCACCCGCCGGCTGGTGGGCACCATCGCGGCGTCGAGGGTGTCGAGGTAGCTGACCAGGGCGTCGTACGGCTTGACGTACTCCTGGGTGTGCTCGCGGTGACCCACCCCGACGCCGAGCAGGAACCGGCCCGGGTAGGCGCCTTCGATGCGGGCGAAGGACTCGGCGACCTCGGGTGCCGGCGCCGACCAGATGTTGACGATGCCGGTCGCCAGCTGGAGCGAGTTCGTCCGCGCCAGGGCCGGCTCCACCCAGGCGAGTTCCGCGTCGGGCGAGCCGCCGACCCAGACGGCGCCGTACCCGAGCGCCTCGATCTCGGCGGCCAGGTCGGGCGAGATCGAGCGGGTGCCCAGCCAGACGCCAAACCGCCCCAGGTCGGGTTTCAGTGCAACTGCCTCGCTCATCCAGATCCCCCTCGCGTCCGTCAGCCCAGTCCGAGCGGCCCCGCCAATTCGGCCAGCGCCGAGACCAGGTTTTCATCCTTGGTGAGGACCTGCACGGGCACGTGGTCGGCGCCCGCGTCCAGGTGCTCTTTGAGCCGAGCGGCGATCTGCTCCGGCGTGCCGTAGGCCACCACGGAGTCGACCAGGCGGTCGCTGCCCGGGCGGGTGACTTCGTCCTCGGAGAAGCCGAGCCGCTTCCAGCTGTTGCGGTAGTTGGCCAGGTTGAAGTAGATATCGAGCGCCTTGCGGCCGACGGCGCGGGCCTCCTCCGGGTCGGTGGTCAGCACCACCTTGTGTTCGGGCGCCAGGAACGCCGAGGGGCCGATCGACTCGCGGGCCCGCGCGGTGTGCTCGGGGGTGGTCAGGTAGGGGTGCGCGCCGGCGGTGCGTTCGGCCGCCAGCCTCAGCACCCGAGGACCCAGGGCCGCCACCACCCGCCGGTCGGCCGGCACGCCGTGTTCGTCGAGTTGCTCGAGGTAGGTGACCAGGGCGTCGTAGGGCTTTTGGTACTCGCTGATGGCCTCCCGGTGTCCGACGCCGATGCCCAGCAGGAAGCGGCCGGGGTAGGCCTTCTCGATGCGGTGGAACGACTCGGCGACCGGCCCCGCGGCCGCCGTCCAGATGTTGACGATGCCGGTGGCCACCTGCAGGGTGGTCGTCGCCTCGAGGATGGGTTCGACCCAGGCCAGCTCGGCCGGTGGGGAACCGCCCACCCAGACCGCCCCGTAACCCAGGGATTCGATTTCTTTGGCTTGCTGGGGCGTCACGCCGCGTCCGAACGATCCGAACCGGCCGAGGTTGGGTTTGGTCATGGTCGTTCCCAACCGGCCGGGTGGTGCGGCTATTCCGGGAGATCCGGATCCGTGCCCGGCGGCGCCTCCAGCGGCAGCAGCACGATGAAGCGGGTATCGCCCGGCACGGATTCCACTCGCAGGTCCCCCCGATGGTTCTTGACGACGATGTTGAACGCCAGGTCCAGACCCAGGCCAGTGCCTTCCCCGAACGGTTTGGTGGTGAAGAACGGTTCGAAGATGTGCTCGCGCACGTCCTCGGGCACCCCGGGGCCGGTGTCGCAGATCTCGACGCGGACCATGTTCTCGCCCTCCCTGCAGGTGCGGACGGTCAGCGTGCCGCCCTGCTCGCGCATCGCGGCGAGCGCGTTGTCGATGATGTTGGTCCACACCTGGTTGAGATCGCCTGGGTAGCAAGGTATTTCGGGAAGCGACTGGTCGAAATCCTTCACCAGGGTGATCACCGGATTTTTACTGGCCTCCCGGCCAGCGTCCTTGGTCAACCGGTCGGCGAACATCACTAGCGTGCTGCGCAGCAGTTCGTGGATGTTGGCCACCTGGAACGGGGCGCGGTCAAGTTGCGAATACTGCTTGGCGTCGGCGACCAACGCCGAAATCCGTTTGCTCGCTTCCAGAATCTGGTTCATCAGCAGCTCGCTCTCGATGGTGTAGTTGATCCACCGGATCGCCTCCTCCAACGACGTCGACGCGAGTTCCTCGCTGACCGTGGAAATCCGCTCCAGCCAGTCGGTGTCGACGCCGCCTTCGACGAAGGTCGGCGCGATGTCCCAGCCGCCCTCGACACCGTGCTCTTCCAGCCAGTCGCCGACGGCGTCCTCGCGGTCGGCGGTTTCCATCGCGCTCAGGTTTTCTGTAGCCGACTTGGCGACCTGCTCGGCCACCCCTTGCTGGAGGTGGACCAGGGCGCTGAGGGCCTCGGGGCTGACGGTGCCGTCGGCGAGCATGGCCAGCTTGCCCCGCATGCCGGCGACCCGGCCGCGCAGGTCGGCCGCCGCCCGGGCGATGGCCGCCGCGGGGTTGTTCAGCTGATGGGTCAGCCCGGCCGAAAGCCGGCCCAGCGCCAGCAGCTTCTCCCGGTTGTCGATGATCCGCCTGGTCCGGTCGGTGCCGACGGCGATGCCGTCGAGCAGGTGGACGGCCATCGGGAACTGGTCCTTCATGAACTGGGCGAACACCGGGGCGTCCATCACGAAGAACCGCGACGGCTTGGTCACGTGCACCGAGGCGTCGTAGCTCTTCTGCTTCCCACCGGTGAACGCCCGCCAGGCGCCGCAGTAGACACCGCGCTGCGAGGTGCGGTTGGTTTCGATGTCCTGTCCGCCGGAGAGCTTGGACATCGTCAACTCGCCCTCGATGAGGACGTAGAAGCAGGTCGCCGGCTCGCCCTCGACGCAGATCGGGCCCGGTTCGTAGTTCTCGATGTGACCCGCTGCGCACAACACCGCGAGCTGCTCGTCGGTGAGCGCCTCGAACAGGAACAGGCTGCGCAGCTCGTCGGGCTCGCACGGCGTCTTGGCGGTCATGGCCCCGCCTAGCTCTCGGCCAGGTAGCGGTGCACCAGCATGACGGCCATCGATCCCTCTCCGACCGCGGCCGCGACGCGCTTGGCCGACTCGGCCCGCACGTCACCGGTGGCGAAGACGCCCGGCACGCTGGTCTCCAGGTGGTGCGGCGGCCGATCCAGCGTCCAGCCACACACGTTGCGCAGGTCCGGTCCGGTGAGGATGAAGCCGTGGTCGTCGCGGGCGACCACCCCGTCCAGCCATTCGGTGCGCGGCGCCGCCCCGATGAAGATGAACATCCGTGCGCAGGTGACGTCCTCGGTGTCCCCGGTCTGGTTGTCGACCAGGATCAGCCGCTGCAGGTGGTCCGCCCCGACGGCGCGGCGCACCTCGGTGCACGTGCGCACCGTTATGTTGGGCCGCTGCTCGATCTGCTGGATCAGGTAGTACGACATCGAGGCCTCGAGCGACGGGCCGCGCACCACGATCGTCACCGCCTTGGCCTCGCGGGAGAGGTACATCGCGGCCTGCCCGGCGGAGTTGGCCCCGCCGACGACGTAGACCTCCTCGCCCGCGCACTCGGACGCGATGGAGACGGCCGCCCCGTAGTAGACGCCGCGGCCGGTGAGCTCGCTGCAGCCCTCGGCGGGCAGCTGGCGATAGGCGACACCGGTGGCCAGGATGACCGCGTGCGCGTCGATGGACCCGCCGTCGGCGAACCGCACGGTGCGCTTCGGGCCGTTGACCTCGAGCGCCGTCGCGGTGCGGGCGGTGATGAGCTCCGCGCCGAACTTCTCGGCCTGCCGGCGCGCGCGCTCGGCCAGCTGGCCCCCCGACACCCCGTCGGGGAAGCCGAGGTAGTTCTCGATGCGTGAGCTCTGGCCCGCCTGCCCGCCCGTCGCGGTGCGTTCGATCAGCACCGTGCGCAGCCCCTCGGACGCGCCGTAGACGGCGGCGGCCAGGCCCGCCGGCCCGCCGCCGATGACGATCAGGTCGTAGAACTCCTGCGACGGCGTCGTGGTCAGACCCAGGGTGTCGGCCAGCTCGGCGTCGGTCGGTTCGACCAGGGTGTCGCCGCGCTCGGTGACGACGACCGGAAGCCGCCGGCAATCCGCGCCGGCGGCCTTCAGCAGCCGCTCGCCGTCGGGATCGTCGGCCATGAACCACGAGTAGTGCAGCCCGTTGCGGGCCAGGAAGTCGCGCACCTGCCAGGACCGCTCCGACCAACGGTGCCCGATCACCTTGGTGTGCGGGATGGGGTGTTCCGGCGCCGCCCGCCAGGCGTCCAGCAGCCCGTCGATGACGGGGTAGAACTTCTCCTGCGGCGGGTCCCACGGTTTGAGCAGGTAGTGGTCGAGGTCCACGACGTTGATCGCGTCGATCGCGGCGTGGGTGTCGGCGTAGGCGGTGAGCAGCACCCGCCGCGCCGCCGGGTAGAGGTCCATCGCCTGTTCGAGGAATTCGATGCCGCTCATCTGCGGCATCCGGTAGTCGGCGATCAGCACCGCCACGGTCTCGCCCCGCAGCTTGAGCTCCTTGAGCGTCTCCAGGGCGTCGGGGCCCGATTCGGTGCGCACGATCCGGTGCCGGTCGCCGTAATGGCGACGCAGGTCGCGCGCGACCGCGCGGGAGACGGAGGGGTCGTCGTCGACGGTCAGGAGGACGGGTTTGCGGGGCTCTGCGGTAACGCCTGCGGGGCTGCTCATCGCCGTCAAGTATGCCCTCGTCAGGCCGGGTCCGGCAGGTCGTGAAGGCGCCGCCGATTTCTCCGACAGCGATTTTGGGTAGGGCCCATTACCAGGTACCATTGACCAACGGTGCGATTTCCGCGCCGACTTTTTGTGTGCCCAGTCCCTAGGAATTTCCTGTCACCGGCTCACGTTCGAAGTCGGTGTATATCTCGCGCCGAACCGGGCGCTAAAGCGATCGAAACGAATGACGAGGATTTCTGACAAGTATGGCCAAGAAGGACGGCGCCATCGAGGTCGAGGGCCGCGTGGTCGAGCCCCTGCCCAATGCGATGTTCCGCATTGAGTTGGAGAACGGCCACAAGGTGCTTGCCCACATCAGCGGCAAGATGCGGCAGCACTACATCCGCATCCTGCCCGAGGACCGGGTGGTGGTGGAGTTGTCTCCCTACGACCTGTCCCGGGGCCGCATCGTGTACCGGTACAAGTAACCAACGAACGACGAGAACAGGATCGAAAAGCCGTGAAGGTCAACCCCAGCGTGAAGCCGATTTGCGACAAGTGCAGGGTGATCCGTCGGCATGGGCGGGTCATGGTGATCTGCTCCGATCCGCGCCACAAGCAGCGGCAGGGCTAGCTCCCGCCTTCTGAACAACTAAATGATGACCTTCCAGCACCACTGAGCGGCTCGCATCTTTAGAGATGGGCCAGCTCACCCACGTCCGGACGGAGGCCGGACCCCGATGACATCGGGAACGGGCTGGGATCAGACCTCCGCATGAGATAAGAGGAAACGCCACCTATGGCTCGACTAGTAGGCGTCGATCTCCCGCGCGACAAGCGGATGGAGATCGCGCTGACGTACATCTTCGGCGTCGGCCGTACCCGCGCCAACGAAATCCTGGCCGCCACCGGCATCGACAAGGACCTGCGCACCCGGGACCTCACCGATGACCAGGTGACCCACCTGCGCGACTACATCGAGGCCAACCTCAAGGTGGAGGGCGACCTGCGCCGCGAGGTGCAGGCCGACATCCGCCGCAAGATCGAGATCGGCTGCTACCAGGGCCTGCGGCACCGCCGCGGCCTGCCGGTGCGCGGCCAGCGCACCAAGACCAACGCGCGCACCCGCAAGGGCCCCAAGCGCACCATTGCAGGCAAGAAGAAGGCCAGGTAGAAACCGATGCCACCAGCTAAAAAAGCGCAGGGAAGCTCCGCCAAGAAGGGGCAGCACAAGACCCGCAAGCGGGAAAAGAAGAATATTCCGCACGGCGCCGCGCACATCAAGAGCACGTTCAACAACACGATCGTGACGATCACCGACCCGCAGGGCAACGTCATCGCCTGGGCGTCGTCGGGCCACGTCGGCTTCAAGGGCTCGCGGAAATCGACCCCGTTCGCCGCGCAGCTGGCCGCCGAGAACGCGGCGCGCAAGGCCCAGGAGCACGGCGTGCGCAAGGTCGACGTGTTCGTGAAGGGCCCGGGCTCGGGCCGGGAGACCGCGATCCGGTCGCTGCAGGCCGCCGGCCTGGAGGTGGGCGCGATCTCCGACGTCACCCCGCAGCCGCACAACGGATGCCGTCCGCCGAAGCGCAGAAGGGTCTAGGAAAAAAATCATGGCTCGTTACACCGGACCCATCACCCGCAAGTCGCGCCGGCTGCGCACCGACCTCGTCGGTGGCGACCAGGCCTTCGAGAAGCGCCCCTACCCACCCGGCCAGCACGGCCGGGCGCGGATCAAGGAGAGCGAGTACCTGCTGCAGCTGCAGGAGAAGCAGAAGGCCCGCTTCACCTACGGCGTGATGGAAAAGCAGTTCCGCCGCTACTACGAAGAGGCCGTTCGGCAGCCCGGCAAGACCGGTGAGGAACTGCTGCGCATCCTCGAGAGCCGGCTGGACAACGTCGTCTACCGCGCCGGGCTGGCGCGCACCCGACGGATGGCCCGCCAGCTCGTCACCCACGGCCACTTCTCGGTCAACGGCGTGAAGGTCGACGTTCCCAGCTACCGGGTGTCGCAGTACGACATCATCGAGGTGCGGGACAAGTCGCTGAACACGGTGCCGTTCCAGATCGCGCGGGAGACCGCGGGCGACCGCCCGATCCCGAGCTGGCTGCAGGTGGTGGGGGAGCGCCAGCGCATCCTCATCCACCAGCTGCCCGAGCGCGCGCAGATCGACGTGCCGCTGACCGAGCAGCTGATCGTCGAGTACTACTCGAAGTAAAGAACTTTCGGGCCGCCCGGCTCGAAACCTTAGGCGGCATCAAATAGCGGGTGCCGAGAAGGAGAAGAAGAAACACCATGCTGATCTCACAGCGACCCACCCTGTCCGAGGAAGTCGTCACCGACACCCGGTCCCAGTTCGTCATCGAACCGCTGGAGCCCGGATTCGGTTACACCCTGGGCAATTCGCTGCGGCGCACGCTGCTGTCGTCGATCCCCGGCGCGGCCGTCACCAGCATCCGCATCGACGGCGTGCTGCACGAGTTCACCACCGTGCCCGGCGTCAAGGAAGACGTCACCGACATCATCCTGAACCTCAAGGGCCTGGTCGTGTCCTCGGAGGAGGACGAGCCGGTCACCATGTACCTGCGCAAGCAGGGCCCGGGCGAGGTCACCGCGGGTGACATCGTGCCGCCCGCCGGCGTAACCGTGCACAACCCCGCCATGCACATCGCGACCCTGAACGACAAGGGCAAGCTCGAGGTCGAGCTCGTCGTCGAGCGCGGCCGCGGCTACGTGCCGGCGGTGCAGAACCGGGCGTCGGGTGCCGAAATCGGCCGCATCCCGGTCGATTCCATCTACTCGCCGGTGCTCAAGGTCACCTACAAGGTGGACGCCACCCGTGTCGAGCAGCGCACCGACTTCGACAAGCTGATCCTGGACGTGGAGACCAAGAGCTCGATCACCCCGCGCGATGCGCTGGCGTCGGCCGGTAAGACGCTGGTCGAATTGTTCGGCCTGGCACGGGAACTCAACGTCGAGGCCGAGGGCATCGAGATCGGGCCGTCGCCGGCCGAGGCCGACCACATCGCGTCGTTCGCGCTGCCGATCGACGACCTGGACCTGACCGTGCGGTCCTACAACTGCCTCAAGCGCGAGGGTGTGCACACCGTCGGCGAGCTGGTCAGCCGCACCGAGTCCGACCTGCTCGACATCCGCAACTTCGGCCAGAAGTCCATCGACGAGGTCAAGGTCAAGCTGCACCAGCTGGGCCTGTCGCTCAAGGACAGCCCGGCCACCTTCGACCCGTCGGAGGTCGCGGGCTACGACGTCGCCACCGGCACCTGGTCCACCGAGGCCGCCTACGACGACCAGGACTACGCGGAAACCGAACAGCTGTAACACAACACAATTCCGTCCCGGCCCTACCTGATACGGGGGCCGGCCCCGAATAGGAGATAGTCGCAATGCCCAAGCCCACCAAGGGCCCTCGCCTCGGCGGGTCGTCCTCGCACCAGAAGGCCCTGCTGGCCAACCTGGCCACGTCGCTGTTCGAGCACGGCCGGATCAAGACGACCGAGCCCAAGGCTCGGGCGCTGCGCCCCTACGCGGAGAAGCTGATCACGCACGCCAAGAAGGGCACGCTGCACAACCGTCGCGAGGTTCTTAAGAAGATCCGCGACAAGGACGTGGTGCACGCGCTGTTCGCGGAGATCGGGCCGTTCTACGCCGACCGCAACGGCGGCTACACGCGCATCATCAAGGTCGAGGCGCGCAAGGGCGACAACGCCCCGATGGCCGTGATCGAGCTGGTCCGGGAGAAGACGGTGACGTCGGAGGCCGACCGCGCGCGCAGGGTGAAGGCGTCGAAGAAGGCGGCACCGGTGGCGGCAGCGGCGGCGCCGCAGGCCGCGGTCGAGCCCGAGGCGGCGGAGGGTCCGACGGCCGACGACGCCGTCGAGCCGGAAGCCGTCGAGGCCACGGAGACCGAGGCCACGGAGACCGAGGCCACGGAGGCCGAGGCTGCCGCCGAGGAAAAGCACGACGAGGCCGTGGCCGCGCGGGCCGAGGCCGAGAAGGCCGAAGAGGCCGACGAGGCTGACGAGAGTTAGCGCGGACGTCCGTCTGCGGCTTGACATCGCCTACGACGGAACGGAATTCGCCGGCTGGGCAACCCAGGCCGGACAGCGGACCGTCGCCGGCGTCCTCGATGAGGCGCTGACGACGGTCTTCCGCATTCCGGTGCGGCTGCGCGCCGCCGGGCGGACCGACACCGGGGTCCACGCCACCGGGCAGGTCGCCCACGTCGACGTGCCCGCCGACGCGCTGCCGAACGCCTACCCCCGCTCCCCGCGCGCCGGTGAGCCGGAGTTCCTACCGCTGCTGCGCCGACTCGGCCGGTTCCTGCCTACCGACGTGCGGGTGCTCGAAATCGCCCGCGCCCCCGACGGTTTCGACGCCCGGTTCTCCGCGCTGCGCCGCCACTATGAGTACCGGCTGTCGACGGCGCCCTACGGCGTGCAGCCGCAATTGGCGCGCTACGTCACCGCGTGGCCGCGCGACCTCGACGTCGACGCCATGGCGGCGGCGTCGCGAGACCTGTTGGGGCTGCACGACTTTGCCGCATTCTGCCGGCAACGGGAGGGGGCGACCACCATCCGTGACCTGCAGCGGCTGGACTGGTCGCGCGACGGCGACCTGATCACCGCGCACGTCAGTGCCGACGCGTTCTGCTGGTCGATGGTGCGCTCGCTGGTCGGGGCGCTGCTGGCCGTCGGGGAGCACCGCCGCCCCACCTCATGGTGCCGCGACTTGCTGTCCGCCACCGACCGGTCCAGCGACTTCGCCGCCGCACCGGCGCACGGGTTGACGATGATCGGCGTCGATTACCCACCGGACGACGAACTTGCCGCGCGGATATTGATCACGCGGGATTTGCGCACGCCCAGCTAGCGGTGATCGCGAGCGCGGCAGAGCCGGGCGAAGCGGGTCGCCGCCATCGGGGTCAGACGCGGGTCGCGACGAAGCTCGCGGCCTGGTTGGTCAACGTGGGCACGTAGCCCAGGTGCGCGCTCCACTTGTTGCCGTTGGAGCAGATCGGGTCGCCGGTGTTGCACAGGTCGATGGTCTTGCCGTCGAAATCCGGTGTCAGGGCGCTCATCAACCCGCCCGCCCGGGCCGACGGGTTCCCGAACAGGGCGACGGCGGCGACGTGATTGGCGGCGGCGGCCGGCAGCGGCTGGCGGAAACCGAACCCGGGAAGCGGTGCGGCGGTGACGATGTCGACGACGGCCGCGCCCTGGGAGTACCCGCCGAGCACGATCTTGGTGTTGGGGCAGTTGTTGGCCATCTGCTGGATGTGGTTGCTGGCGTCGTTCGCGCCGTCGGTGGCGGCCAGGAAGTCCTTGTTGGCCGGGTAGTTAACCCCGTACGCACCAACGCTTTTGCGGGTGTCCTGGCGCAGCGAGGAGACGAAGGCCTGGCCCACTTTGCCGACACCCGGCGGCTCGTCGGTGCCGCGGGCGAACACCACCTCGACGTCGGGGCACGACGCCGAAGCGAGGGGCAACAGCTTCGGGACGACGAAAACCGCTACCGCCGCAAGGAATGCGACAGTCAGCCCCAAGCGGATAAGCCTCACACGACGAGGCTACGGGCCCAAAATCAAGCCTCGATAACGATTTAGACAAGGGGCGCTTGAGGATTCGGCGTATCCGGGGTGTTAGGAACCACAGGCGCGTTCGGCGCGGGGACGTTTCCAGGGACCGAGGGGCCCGAGCCCGGGGTCTGCGGCCCGTAACCCGGTGTCTGCGGGCCGTAGCCAGGGACCTGCGGGTAGGAACCCGCCATCAGCTTGGACGCGACGAAAGAGGCCGCCTGCGTGGTGTACAGCGGGACGTAGCCCTCCGTGTGCCCGCTCCACTCGTTGCCCGGGCCCGCGTGGCAGATCGGGTCCTCGGGGTTGCACAGGTCGATCGCCTTGGACCCGAGCAGTGCGCTCTGGCTCGGCAGCGTCCCGCCCGCGCGGTCGGCGACGTCGCCGAAGGTCGCGACGGCCACGACGTTCTTGGCGTACTCGGGCGGCAGCGAGTTGCCCCAGTTGATGCCGCCGATCGGGACGCCGGCGACGATGTCCATCACCGACGCGCCCTGCGAGTAGCCGCCCAGGACGATCTTGACGTTCGGGCACTTGGCCACCGCCGCCTTGACGCGGTTGATCGTGTCGTTGGCGCCGTCGCCGCCGTGCAGCTGCAGCTTGCTGGCGGCGTAGTTCACCCCGTAGGTGTCATACGTCAGGCCGGGGGTGTCTTGCTTCAGCGCGTCGACGAACGCATCGCCGACCCGGCCCATGCCGGGCGGCTCGTTGGTGCCGCGGGCGAAGATGACCTCGACGTTCGGGCAGTCATCGGCGGCCGCGACCGGCGTAGCGGGCGGGGAAATGAGCAGGCCGGCGGTGGTGAACACTGCAGAAACCCCCGGGCCTACCCAGCGAGTCAAGCGGTGGGAAGACACGCCGAGATATTACCCGCAACCAGCGAAGATCGAAATTCGGCGGCTTGTGGATAACCGTCGCGGCCGCCGTCTACCTGCGGCTTAACTGGAACCGGGAGACGGATTCCACAAATTTGCCGAGGGTATTTTGGACCGTTCACAACCACGCCAGCCGACGACCTGGCTGCAAATCAGCGCGTATCGATTTCTGCTGCGCCGCCTCGAGTGCGCATTGCTGGGCCGGGATATGAACAGCGCGACCGCGCCGTCGAGCGCGCGGACGGCGTCGCTGGCGGTCGGCTGTGTGGTGGTGGCCGTTGCGCTGGTGGGCTGCGCGTTGCCGGGATTGCTGCGCCCGCACGCGGATCTCGAGCGGGCGCAGATCGCGATGGGCCAGCGATTCGGGGCACTGTACGTGCGGGTGGGCGACACCTGGCACCCGGTGCTGAACCTGGCGTCGGCCCGGTTGATCGCGCGGACGCCCGCCGACCCGCAGCCGGCGCGGGAAACGGACTTGGCGCGCACCAAACGCGGCCCGCTGCTTGGCATTCCGGGTGCACCGCCACTCATTGGTGAGCCGCTGTCGGCAGACGAATCGGTTTGGACGATCTGCGATGTCGAGGAGACCGGCGCAGCGACCGTCGTCGTCGGCCCCACCGGCCCGTCGGTCCATCCCGTGGCACCCGACCACGCGCTGCTGCTGGCGCCGCCCGCCGGCTTGCCGGCCTACCTGCTCTACAACGGGCAGCGGGCCGTGGTCGACCTCGCCGACACCCCGGTTGTGCGCGCGCTCAGGCTGGAGGGCCGCACCCCGCGGCGCGTGTCGCAGTCGCTGCTGAACGCCGTGCCCGAGGCGCCGCCGATCACCGCACCGCGCGTTCGCGCGGCGGGAGGCGCGGTGGCCGGGATGCCCGGCATTCCGGTCGGCAGTGTGCTGCGCATCGCGCGCGGTGACGGCGACGAGTACTACGTCGTGGTGCCCGGCGGGGTCCAGCGCATCGGCCGGGTGGCCGCCGATCTCCTGCGTTTCAGCGATTCGCGCGGCAGCGCCAACCCGATCCCGGTGGCACCGGACGCGATCCGCGCCGCGGGAATCGTCAACACGCTGCCGGTCGGCGGCTTCCCGGACCTGGCGCCGGCGCTAGCCGGCGGCGCCACGGTATGCGTCGCGTCGACGCGCCGGCCGTCCGGCGGCTACGACACCGGTTTCCTGGTGGGCGGCGGACAGCCGGTTCCCGCCGGTCAGGCTCCAGTGACCTTGTCCCAAGCCGACGGTCGCGGTCCCGCGCTGGACGCGGCCTATCTGCCGCCCGGCCGCAGCGCCTATGTACGGGGCGACAACCGAAGCGGCACAAGATATCTCGTCACCGACACCGGGGTGCGGTTCGCGATCCGCGACGACGACGCGGCGCACGATCTCGGTCTCCCGCCACCGATCGCGGCGCCGTGGCCGCTGTTGGCGGGGCTGCCGTCCGGGCCGGAACTGAGCAGGCAGAACGCGTCAGTCGCACGGGACACGGTTGCGGGAACCCCGTAACCGGGCGGCCGCCAGGGCCCCCGCCAGCGCGACAAGGCAGATTGCCGCTCCGCGCAGCGCCGCATCCCGGGCGTGTGCATCCGGGGGCTTCGGCGGCGGTGGAGCAATCACGGGCACCGGAGCAGTTGTCGGCCTGGAGGTGGTCGTTGGCGGACCGGCGTCGGTGCTGACGGCGGCCGGCGCGTCGATGGTGCCGTTGCCGACGAGCGGATCCGATCCGCCGGGCGGGTGATGCGCGGTCGACGTGATTCGCCCCATGACCTGTCGCGCGGTCAATGCGGGGAATCGGGCCCGGATCAGCGCCGCCAGCCCGCTGACCACGGGCGCGGCGTAACTCGTGCCCGAAACCGGTTGCGAACCGAGCGCGGCAACGTCCTCGCCGCTCGCCGCCACGTCCACCCAGGGTCCCGCGAGCGTGAACGGCGACGGGGTCCCGTCCGCGTCGACCGAACCCACGGTGAGCACGTAGTCGTCGTACCAAGCGGGGCTGGCGATGACGGTGGCGGTCTGCCAGGTCGCGTCGGGTCGCTGAGGCGGACACGGGCCCGCGGTGCCGGTGTTGCCCGCCGCGGCCACGACGACCGCGTTCTTGACGTCGACCGCGTACGCGAGGGCGGCGCCCACCGCTCGGTCGTCGAGCGACGCGGTGACCGGGACGCACGCGACGGACGAGACGTTGATCACCGATGCGCCGAGATCGGCGGCGGTCCGGATGGCTTGCGCCATGGTGTCGACGTCGCCCACCCCCGCACGGGAACGGTCGCCGGTGGGAGCGAACTTCGCGCTGGACTGGCGGATGCCGATCAGCGTGGCCTCCGGTGCCACCCTGCCGAGGATGCCGGCGACCAGCGTGCCGTGTGCGTCGCAATCCTGGGTGCCATCACCGGTGAACACGTAATCGCCGCCGGGCACCACATCGGGCAGCCGCGGATGCCGCGAGACACCGGTGTCGATGACCGCGACCCGCTGGCCCGCGCCGCGGGTGAGCTGCCAGACACTGGGCAGGTCGACGAGATCCGGCAGCGGGTCGCGAGGTGGGGTGGCGTCGACGGGCACCGTCGCGCAGACCTCGCGCTGCACGGTCGGCGAGGGCGGGGCCGGACGGGTGGGCTTGGGCAGCCACTTGTCGTCGACCTCGGGCGGCGAAACCGCTTGTGCCGTCGGCGTTCCGAACTGATAAATGCACGCAAGCGCGGAGACCGCCAGGAGGCGCGCGAGGCGTGAGCCGCTCACCGGAAGTTCAACTCGCGGACGGCGTTGTACAGGCCGCACACCCACGAGGCCATGGGCACCAACGCGACCAGCGCCACACACTCCAGCGCCTCGACGCCGCGGCGCGCCAGCGGTGAGAGCGACATCGTGGGAGCGACGAAGCCCAGGTAGATCGCCGCGGCGGCCAACGTGGCCGTCATCGCGGCCGTCCATGATCCACTCCTGAGCATGCTGGTGGCCACGACGCCGAAAGTCGTTGCGGCGATGGTAATCCCGCTAATGAGGAACACGAGGGTCCTTCTCGCGTCGTCAGAGCGTGCGCGCAGCATCAGCGATGCACCGGTCAACGCACCGAAAGCGATGCAGCTCAGCCGCGGCGCGCCGGCCAGGACGGTGACGATGGCGCCCACGGCGGCCACCGTCAGCAAGGCGGCGAGCAGGCCGGCCAACCAGTTGTCGGCCCGGATCGCCTTGGCCTCAACGTCGGACCCGGGCGGGCGCTGCGGTGACAGGCCGGCCAGCGTGATCGACGCCCGCGGCGCCACGCCCAGCAGCCCGAGAGATGCCAGCGCGGAGACCGCGCCGATCGCGCGCAGCGGCGCGGCGGTGATCACACCCGCCAAGGCGGCCAGGGCGACGATCGTGGCGACGCACGATACCGAGGCCAACGGGACGGCACCGCAACCCGATACACGCATCGCCAGCACCGCCGTGGCCGCCGTCGCCGTGCCGGCCAGCACGACGTTCGGCAGCCCGGGACCGCCGGGCACCGCCAGAAACCCGGCGACCGCGGCGAATACGGCGGCGATCACGCCCAGCGCGAGTCCGGCGATCGCGTCCCCGTACGCGCGGTGTGCGACCGCCGCGAAAAGCAGCGCCAGCAGGCCGGCCGACGCCACCACGCTCACCGTGGCGCCGGTGACGTTGGCGCTGGGCGCGTTTCGAATGAGCGCCAGCGCGCCGATGCCGGCCAAAAGGACCGCCGCGACGGCGCTCGCGACCCGCGCCGCCTGTCTGCGCCGGCAGGGCGGCCAGGTGCGGCCCGAAGCGTCGAGGGTCGCCGACACGGCCTGCGCCACGTCGTCGAAATGAGGCGGGGGCGCCGGGGTCGAGGATTCGGTCAACACCAGGACCGCGCCGTCTCCAATACCGTTCTGCGCCAACGTCGCCGAGGCGACCAACGGCGCCGCACCCGGGCACGACAACTGGTAGCGGCGCGCCTCCAGGTCGCCGGAGGCTTGGGTCCCGTGGCCGCCGCGGCCGTCCAGGATGTCGATGATCGAGGGAATCAGGACGGCGACGGGCACGCCCCCGGGCAGGGACAAGTCGGTGACGGCCGTGCCGGCCTGGATCGACACGCGTCGCAATCCCGGATCGGTTTCAGGCAACGGTGACCCCTTCCGTCGGATTACCGGCACCGTAGCCAGAACTGGATCCGCCGATATCCGGTTGTCCACAGGTGACTTGCCGCGGTTTTCGGCGCTGCTTACCGTCGCCAACCGGTAGGAGGCCGACATGACACAGTGTTTCGTGCCCGCGGTTCGCCGGCCGGCACCGGCGGTCGCGGCTGCGGACATCACCGTCGACGCACCGCCCGGCCTGCCCCCGAGGGGATCACCGAGGTTGCTGCCGGTCGTGCTGTCCCTCGCGACCCTCGCGGTCATGGCGGTGGCCTTCCTCACGGGATCGTCGGCCGCGCGCCACCCGATGTTTGTGGCGTTCCCGGTGATGACGCTGCTTTCGCTGGCGGTGACCGCGACTGCCGGGCGCGGCGAGCGGCGCCGCCGCAGCCTCGACGCCGACCGGGTCAACTACCTGGCGTACCTCAGTGGGCTCCGCGTCGCAGTCAGCGAAACTACTGCAGCGCAGCGGAATTCACTCCTTTGGACCCATCCGGACCCGGACACACTGTGGACGTTGATCGGCGGACCGCGGATGTGGGAGCGGCGAGCGTCCGACCCCGACTTCTGCCTTGTCCGTGTCGGGCTCGGCACCCAGCCACTCGCGGCACGGCTGGTGGCGCCTGAGCCCGCTACCCACGAGCCGTCCGACCCGGTCACGGCGGCGGCGTTGCGCCGCTTCCTGAGCGCGCATTCGCTCGTTGCGAGGGCGCCCGTCACGGTCGACCTGGGCGCCGACGGGAGGGTGACGGTGGACGGCGACCCGGCCGCCGTGCGCGGGCTGCTGCGCGCGATGATCTGCCAGCTAACCGTGCTGCACGCTCCCGACCAGTTGCTGGTCGCGGCGGTGATCGGCGACCGCAACCGGGCCGACTGGGATTGGCTGAAGTGGTTGCCGCACAACCAACATCCGAGCGCCGCCGATGCGGTGGGGTCGGCCCGCTTGGTGTATCCAAGCATGGCGGAGGCCGGGCAAGCGCTCGCCGGCGTGGCGGGGCCGCACGTGATCGTGGTCTCCGACTCCGGCGAGCGGGTTGCGGCTGGGGCGCCGACTGGGGTCACCGTCCTGGAAGTCGGCGCCTGCGCCGACGGCGCGCCGGTGACTATCCGGCGGCCGGACGAGCCTGAACCGTTGCCGTGTCACGACCGGTTGGAATTGGTGGACGCGCTGACCTGTGCGCGCCGGCTGGCCGGCTACCGGGCCGGCCCGGCCGGCTCCGACCCGATCACGCTGTGGAGCAACCAGGACCGTCGGGACCGACTGTGCGTGCGGATCGGCACCACGATCGATGGCGCACCGCTGGATCTGGACATCAAGGAGGCCGCGGAAAACGGCATGGGCCCGCACGGGCTCTGCGTGGGTGCCACCGGGTCGGGCAAGTCGGAGTTACTGCGCGCCATCGCGCTGGGCATGGTCGCACAGCACTCCGTCGAGGTGCTCAATCTGCTGCTCGTCGACTTCAAGGGTGGCGCAACGTTTCTCGACTTGGCGCGGGCGCCCCACGTCGCGGCCGTCGTCACCAACCTGGCCGACGAGGCGCCGCTGGTTTCGCGCATGCGCGACGCACTCGCCGGCGAGATGGACCGCCGGCAACGGCTGCTACGAGGGGCCCGCTGCGCCAGCGTCACCGCCTACGAGCGCGCGCGCCGGGCCGGGCGGCACTTGGTCGCCCTGCCGACGCTGATCGTCATCGTCGACGAGTTCTCCGAAATGCTCAGCCGGCATCCCGAGTTCGCCGACACGTTCGTCGCTATCGGGCGGCTGGGGCGGTCGCTCGGCATGCACCTGTTGCTGGCCAGCCAGCGGCTCGAGGAGGGGCGGCTGCGCGGACTGGAAGCCCACTTGTCCTACCGGATCTGCCTGAAGACCCTGTCCGCCGCCGAGTCGCGCGCGGCTTTGGGAACGCTTGACGCATACCAATTACCCAACACCCCCGGCGCGGGCTACCTCCGCGCGGGCAGCGACGAGCCGATCCGCTTCCAGGCCGCGTTCGTTTCGGGACCGCGGTCCGTGGACATGCCGGTGGGCGAATCGGTGGTGCGGGTCTTCAGCACCCGGGCGACCGGCCCGCTCCGGGACGCCGGGGGCGCCTCGCCGGTCCGGACCGTCCTGGAGGAGGTCCTCGACCGGCTCGCCGGGCACGGACCGCCCGCGCACCAAGTCTGGCTGCCGCCGCTGGACGCGGCACCCGCGCTGGACACTCTGCTCGGCGAAATGGTGTCCGCGCCGGACGAGCTGAGCGTGCCCATCGGCATCGTCGACCGCCCCTTCGAGCAATGCCGCACCCCGCTGGTGGTCGAATTATCCGGAGCCGCGGGCAATGTGGCCGTCGTCGGCGCGCCCCGATCGGGCAAGTCGACCGCGCTGCGCACCCTCGTCACGGCCTTGGCGGCCGTTTACGACCCGGCGCGGGCGCGGTTCTACTGCCTGGATTTCGGCGGTGGAGCGCTCGGCGCGCTGCGCGACTTGCCGCACGTGGGTGCCGTCGCCGGCCGGACCGAGCCGGACCTGGTGCGGCGCATGATCGCCGAGATGGAGTCCACCGTGCGGTCCCGGGAGGCCGATCGAGCCGGGCTGGGCACCGATTCATTCGGTGACGTGTTCCTCGTCATCGACGGCTGGGCAAGCCTGTGTCACGAGTTCGGCGATTCCGAGGCGTCGATCACTGCCCTGGCGGCTCAAGGGCTTTCGTTTGGCGTCCACGTGATGTTGTCGGCGTCGCGGTGGGCCGAGATCAGGCCCGCGCTCAGGGACCAGATCGCCACCCGCATCGAGCTGCGGCTTGGCGATCCGGCCGATTCCGAGATCGACCGCAAGCGGGCGCGGGACGTGCCGCACGACAGGCCCGGTCGCGGCCTTTCCCGCGACGGGCTGCACATGCTCATCGCGCTGCCCACCGATCGGGTCTGTCATGGCCAGTCGGCCGCACCGCCGATACCGTTGCTCCCGACGCACGTCGACCACGAGGCCGTCGTCAGTCGGGCGCGGGCGCGTGTCGTACTCGGTCTGGAGGAGCGCCGATTGCAGCCGGTACCAATCGATTTCGAGCTGCACCCGCACCTGCTGGTCCTTGGGGATAACGAGTGCGGCAAGACCGCCACGCTGCGGACCCTGTGCCGCGAGATCATCCGGACGAATTCCGCCGCCGAAGCCCGGCTGCTGATCGTCGACTTTCGGCGCTCGCTGTTGGGTGTCGTCGAGTCGGAACACCTTGCCGGCTATGCCGTGTCGTCGTCCGCGCTGAGCGGCGTGCTGCCCGGTCTGCTCGATGTCCTGGCGAGGCGGATGCCCGCGTCGGACGTGAGCCAGGCCCAACTGCGTGCTCGATCCTGGTGGTCCGGACCGGACATCTACCTGGTGCTCGACGATTACGACCTGATCGCAAATCCGGGCGGCAACCCACTCGAGGCGGTCGCCGAATACCTGCCGTACGCAAGGGATATCGGGCTGCACCTCGTCGTGGCCCGGCGTAGCGCCGGCGCGGAACGCGCACTGTTCGAACCGCTGCTGGCAGGACTGCGCGACCTCGGGTGCATGACGCTCATGATGAGTCGGCGCCCGGACGAGGGCGCCCGGTGGGGGTCCGGCCGCCCCGTGCGGTTGCCGGCCGGTCGTGGCGTCCTGACCACTCGTCCTGGCGACGAACAGCTTGTCCAGGTGGCCTGGAGTCCGCCGCCATGAGCCGCCACCGCGCGCTCATCGAGGCCGGACCCGGCACGATCAGCCGATTTTGTTGTGGCACAGCCGAAGCCACGGCCGAGGTCGCGAGGGAGGCACTGGGCGCCATCGACGATCGGGTGGCGCTGGTCGGCGGTCGCCCGGTCGCCGTGGATTCGCTCTGGCGGTCGGCGCTGCGGTCGCTCAAATGTGAGAAGTGCGACGGCCTGGTCCTTATTCATCCGACCTGGTGGCCCTTGGCGCGTGTCGCCGTGGTGACCGCGGCGGCCAGGGCCCTGACCGACGAGGTGCTGGTGCGTCGGCGGTCTTGGCTGCTGGCACAGGCATCCGACCCTGAGCCCGTGGTGGTGGAAATCGCCGAGCGGCTGGTCGTGATCACCGGGCCCGAGACTGTCGCGATACCCCGCGGGACCGACGAGCATTCCCTCGCCGAGGAGGCCGTCGTCGTCATCGCCGCAATGGCGCGGGTGACATCGGCCGGCGTCGTGATCGACGGGCCCGGGACGGTCGCCGGGGCGCCGGGGCTCGGGCGGGCGATCGCGCGGGCGCTGCTTGATGGCGGCCTGGCGGCCGTGGAAATCGGTGATGCCCAGCTGCCCTTGTTGGCGCGATCGGCGCTTCCGCTCATGGCCAACCCCACCGCGCCGCGCGTCATCGCGCCGGCAGACCCTCCCCGTCCCCGCGCGCGGGTCGTAGGTGCGCTGGCCGGGGCCGCCGTCGCGTTGACGGCGTTTCCCCTGGCGATCGCGACGGTGCCGCCGGCGGCCCGTCCTGGCGCCTCGACCCCGGGCGCGGCGCAGACGGTGCCGACGACGTTCCTGGTGGAGGGCCGCGTGGCGCTAACGGTGCCCGCACGCTGGTCCGCGCAGCGGGTGGTCACCGGGCCCGGGTCGGCGCGGGTGCAGGTGACCTCGCCGTCGGATCCGGAAGTGGCGCTGCACATCACGCAGTCACCGGTGGTGGACGAGACGCTGGGCGGTGCGGCAGAGCGGTTGCGACGGGCCATCGACGCGGAACCGGCCGGGGTGTTCGTCGACTTCAATCCAGGCGGGACGAGCGGCGGCCGGCCCGCGGTGACCTACCGCGAAGTGCGCGTCACCCACCACGTGCGGTGGACGGTACTGCTGGACGGGCCGGTGCGGATCAGCGTGGGGTGCCAGAGCCGTCCCGGTGACGAGGCGGCCGTCCGCGACGCATGCGAGCAGGCGGTGCGAACCGCCCACGCGATCGGATGAGACGGAACCAAACGGAAGTCGTCACAGTCCAACTTGATATGGCGAACAGACTGAGCACGGACTTTGATCTCATGCACTCCGTCGCGGCGACGACGGACGCCCGCAACGAGGAGATCCGGGCGATGCTTCAGGCTTTTATCGGCCGCATGGGCAGCGTTCCGTCGTCGGTATGGGGTGGGCTGGCGGCGGTGCGATTCAAAGATGTGCTGGATCGCTGGAACGCCGAATCGACCCGGCTCTACCGCGTTCTGCAGACGATCGCCGAGACCATTCGCCACAACGAGGTCGCGTTGCGGGAGGCCGCCGAGAACCATGCGCGCCACATCGCCGCCGCCGGCGGAAACCTGTGAACGGGGCGAGGCCGTGGACCCGCTGCTTTCCTACAACTTCGGCGAAATCGAATGCGCTGTGCGCCAAGAGATCCACACCACGGCGGCCCGATTCAATGCGGCGCTCGAGGAGCTGAAATCACAGATCGCCCCGCTGCGGGAACTGTGGACCCGCGAAGCCGCGGCCGCGTATCAGGGCGAGCAGCTGAAGTGGCACCAGGCGGCCAGCGCGCTCAACGAGATGCTGGTCGACCTGGGAAACGCGGTGCGCGACGGCGCGCAGGAGGTGGCCGACGCGGACCGTCGCGCGGCAGGGGTGTGGTCGCTGTAAGCCAGCTAGCCCTGTGTGGTCCCGGCGGGGGAGAGCCGCCGGGACCACACAGTCTTACGTGCGGCGGGACTTGGGCTTCGAAACTTTCCACCCGCGGGCGAGGTGATCGGGCATGTCGAACGACGCGCGCACGCCACCCCGCTCGAACTCGAACGCACTCTCCAACAGCTCGCGCCCGAAATCCTCGGCGATGCGATTGACGAATTGGTAGCGCGGCAAGGCGCGGACGATCAGGCTCAGGACGTTGGTGGAGAACCAGTCGGCGACCCGCGCGAGCTGTTCGAGTTCACGGCGGTGGTGCAAAGGCGGCACGAGCAGCAGGTCGGCGGTCTTGTCGCCGATCAGGTGTCGGATCAGCGGCGGGATCGTCTCATCGAACGCCTTGGTGGGCGTGAGTTCGTCGAGCAGCGCCAGGAGCGCGCGGGTCATGTGCTGCCCCTCGCGGGATGCCGTGAAGCGCCGTCGCTTGATGGCGTCGAGCAGCGCGTTGGCCTCGGTGACGGTGCGCGGACGCATCTCGTCGAGCACGCCCATCAGGTGGCCGATGACGGTCCAAAGGTGTAGGTACGCGTCGATCTCCTTGGGGGGCAAGCGCACACCGAGGGCTCGTAGCGGGTCTCCGACCACATACCAGAACGACAGGATGGTCCCGGCCATGTCCTCCTGGTTGATTGGTTTGCCCCAACGGTGGAAATCCCAGATGCCGGGGTGCTTAGTGGCGCGGTCCTTGATCAGGTAACGCACCGCGGCGTGCATCAGGCGGACGTGCTGAATGGCGCGCAGGCCTTTGCCGCCTGGATCGAGGCCGCCGACGGTGCCTACGTCGATCAGGAACTGGCCGGTCTCCATCACTCGCCGCCGCGCATGCGTGTCGAGCTGGGCAGTCAGATACAACACCTTGACGGCGTCGGCGTCCGCGTACGCCGACGGCAGCGACGCGCAGAACAGGCAGAGCGCGATGAGCAGCCCGTTCTTCTCGAACACCTGCTGCCCCAGCTTGATCTTGTCCGGGTCGGCCCAATCGGGCAGGGATAGCGAGGTTTTCAGGTAGCCCCGGACCTCCTGGGGTAAATCCTTTGGCGCCGGCTGGTCATTGCGTACAAGCGTGCGCATGATCTGATTGACCTTGTTGACGCCGTCCGGGCCGTCAAACACCTCCTTCACGACTTTGTCGGCCCACTTGTCGCCCACGTGCCGCATGCGATTCAGGTCTGTGTTTGACCATCTCGAGCTTCCATTTGCGCCCGCCATGTGCACAGCATTGCAGATTCGGCGCTGTAGGCGAAGGCCCAATTTGCCATGAGAATTGTTAGAAAAGCGATGCGATGCCGCACCAAAGGCGGTGCGCCGCACCAAGAAGTTATCGATCAGCGCCGAGACGGTAACGCGGTAGGGTACGCAGTTTTCACGTACTCTTTTTAGATTCTTGTCGCCACCAATTTGCATCCGTGTTATTTGGCCCCGATTCGCGAGGATGGACACGATGGTCGACGTCAACGACGAATTCATGCACGAGTCCGGGCCGCACCCGGATTGGCAGGAAAGCTTCTTTTTCAGTTGGTTCGACGCCGAATCGGACGCGGTGGGATTGGCGCGGATCGGATATCGGCCTAGCAATCACACCGCCGACGCGATCCTGTACACGATGCGCGATGGCCGCGTCGAGGGCGGTTACGCCAAGCTGCACGCCCGCTACTCCGGCACCCCGCAGCCCGACCACCTGAAAGTGGGGGCGTTGGAGTTTCACATGATCGAACCGATGTCGAAGTGGCGGCTATTGCTGCGGGGCCGCCACGAGGTCGACCTGACCTGGACCGCGCTGCACGCGCCGTTCGATTACCACGCCGAAGCGCCTCCCGGGGCGCACCTGCCGTCGGGCATCGCCGACACCCACATGGAGCAGTCCGGGTGGGTCACCGGCCGGGTGAGAATGAACGGATCGACCTACCCGATCGACGGCCTCGGCCAGCGAGACAAGTCCTGGGGCGTCCGCTTGTGGAGCAGCATCGAGCGCTGGGACTGGAACACGGTGCTGCTAAGCCCCGACTTCACCATGAACTGCACCCACCTGTTCGAGGATGGCCGGGCCTACCCGACCGGCTACATCTTTCACGACGGCGCCTGCCACGCGGTGGCGCAGTTGATCGTGGACCACGAGTGGTCCGGCCATCAGGTTCCATGCGCGTCGCGGATGGTGGTCACCGACGTCAGCGGTTTGCGGCTCGAGATTCGCGGCCGCGTCATCGCCCAATCCTGTTTGTGGAAAAGGGGTTTGGTGATCCAGGAGTCCGCGACGCGGTTCGAAACGATCGTCGACGGTCGACCGTTCACCGGTCTCGGCATCACCGAGCACGCGTGGCACGC